>NZ_JAMHIU010000003.1:0-354735 GCF_023896895.1 Micromonospora sp. CPM1 | reverse complement strand
CACACCCCTTCGCGGACAGGCTTCTGATCAGGCCAACAAGGTGGGCCGGGCCGACGCCGGCAATCCACGAGGACAAGTCGACGCCACGGCACACCAACTGACAGCGGCCAGATCTTGCATGAGTCACTCATAGATCACCAACGTCGAACCCTACCGATACCAACCTCCCGGAACCGGCCCACCTATAGAAGCGTCGACGGGCTGGTGGGCGCCGGCTCGGTGGGTTCGGTCTCGCGTGTCCGGGGCGGGCGGTGGCAGACTGCGCCAATGGGCGATGCGACGGGGAAGCGGCACCTGATTCTCCTGCACGGCATGGGTGCCACCGGCGAGGTGTGGCTGCCCTGGGCGCCGCTGCTGGAACGCCGCTGGCCCGGCCGCTGGCTCGCCCCCGACCTGGCGGGACACGGCTGGTCGCCGCCGCTGCACGGCTACTCGTTCGAGGCCCTGGCCCAGCGCGTCGTCGACGGGCTCGGCCCGGTCCGGCTCGGCCCCGAGGACCGGCTGGTGCTGCTCGGGCACTCGCTCGGCGGGGTGGTGGCGCTGGCGCTCGCGGCCCGGCAGCGAGGGCTTCCGGTCGACGCGGTGGTCGGGCTCGGCATCAAGGCGGTCTGGTCCCCGGCCGAACTGGCCAAGTCGGCGGAGCTGGCCGCCCGGCCGGTCACCTGGTTCGCCACCCGTGACGAGGCGGCCCGCCGCTACCTGCGGGTCTCCGGGCTCGCCGGGCTGTTCGCACCGGACCATCCGGTGGTGGAGGCGGGGCTGCGGCGGGTGGACGGCCGCTGGCGGCTCGCGATGGACCCGGCCGCGTTCGCCGTCGGGGAACCCCGGCTGCCGGCCCTGCTGGCCGCCACCGGTGTCCCAGTGCTACTGGCCCGGGGCGAGCTGGACCCGATGGTGACCGAGGCGCAGCTCAAGGAGCTGGGCGCGCCGGTGGCGACGCTGCCCGGGCTGGGCCACAACGCGCACGTCGAGGACCCGGAGGCGGTGCTCGCCCTGCTCGACCCGTACCTCTGAGCGGGCCTACACCCCGGCGCGCGGCGCCGGGACCGCCCAGTCGGGTTCCAGTTCGCGGCGGGCGGCGGTGAGGAACGCCTCGGCGTACCCGTCGGCGGGGAAGTCGCCCAGGTAGCGGGTCCGGGCCGCCCAGCGTTGCGCCGCCTTCGGGTCGGCGTCGAGCAGGTCGGTGAGCACCTCGTCCACGTTGGACATGTCACGCCGCAGCACGTAGCCGGACGCCGCCAGCGGGAACCGCTCCACGAAGTGCTCGCCGTCGGCGCCGGTGTCGGTGACCGCGTACGGCTTGCCGGAGTAGAGCCAGTCGGAGATGACCCCGGAGACGTCGGAGACCAGCGCGTCGGCGCGGTTGACGCACTCGGTGAGCGTCAGCTCGCGGCTCGCGGCGGCGCCGAACAGGTGCGGCCGGCCGGTCTTCGCCCGGTCGGCGGCGAGCAACTCGGTGAGCCGGGCGAGCTGGCGGGCCGAGGCCGTGTTCTTGTCGGTGTAGGGGTGGGCGCGCAGGATCACCGCGGCGCCCCTGTCGATCAGCCGGCGGATCAACGTCTCGGCTACCGGCAGCGAGCAGTAGTTGGCGTCGGCGTGGTGCCCGGTCCAGGTCGGGGTGTACAGGACCGTGGGGTGCGCCGTGGAGCCGACCGGCTCCCGGCGTACCTCGATGGCCTCGACCTGGGGGCGGCCGACCACGACGAACTTGTCGGCGGGGATCTCCACGCCGGCGCGGGCGTACCTGTCGATCGCGGCCTGCCCGGCCACGAAGATCTTGTCGAAGATGGCCGAGACCGGGTTGGCGCTGGGGGCCTTGTCGCTGTCGCCGTGGTGCAGCTGCACGTGGGTGAGCTGGTTGAACCGGATCACGTGGGCGTTCTTCGCGCCGTGGTTGACGTAGAACGCCACCCGCAGGCTCGGCACCAGCGCCTCGTCGAGCGCCTTCAGCGTGGGGCAGAGGACGACCGGGGCGCGGGTGGCGGCGGCCACCGCGGGCAGGAGCTCCGGTTCGCGCAGCACCACCACGAACGGGCGGCCGATCCGCTCCAGGTACGGCAGCCACATGGTGACCTGGTACTCGGAGCCGGGCGGGGCGGAGAAGTGCAGCACGAACTCGGGCTGGTGGCGGCGCAGCGCGCGGCCGACCGGGCCACCTCCGGCGGGCGGGCGGAACCGGCGCCGGGCCAGGTCCAGCGCGACCGCCCCGCACCCGGCGCCGACGAGCAGCGCGGCGACGAGCGCCGTCCAGGCGGGCAGCGCCAGGGCGGCGGCGAGCGCCACCACGGCGAGCAGCACCAGCAGCGCATCGCCCAGCCGGGCGGCGACGACCGGTGTCCACGTGCGGACCGGGAGGTTCGCCGCCCGGATCTCCAGCGCGCCGGCCTGCCGCAGCGGCCCGACCAGCAGCACCAGCCCGAGCAGGACCAGCGCGGTGGCGGCCAGCGCCGGGTCGAAGCCGTCGTCGAGCCGCCGCGCGTAGCCGACGAGGATGCCGGCGGCGACGAGCACCGTCTCGGCGAGGCCGTCGGCGGACGGCCGGACCCGGCGCTCCCAGGCGGTCGCGGCGAGCGCCGCGACGGCCAGGGCCAGGCCCCAGCCGGTCGCCCCGGTGAGCGCCACGACGAGGAAGGCCAGCACCGCCAGCCCGGTGGTCAGCACCCGGGCGAGCAGCTTGCGGACCAGGTCACCACGCATCTGGTACGTCCCGTCGGGTTCAGGCGTCGGCGGACAGCTCGGACCGGTGCGGGCCCGGCTGGGCCGGCACGGCGGCGACCTGCTCGCCGGGGGACCGGCGCACGTCGACCACCTGGCCGGTCAGTTCGGAGATCAGCACGTCCAGGGACGCCTGCGCGACCGCCTCGGAGGAGAGCAGCGTGTGCTCCGGCTCCTCGCCGAACGCCCGCGTCCGCATCGGGGTGGCGGTGCGTTCCGGGTTGACGCAGTTGACGCGTACGCCGAACTCGGCCCACTCGTCGGCGAGCGCCTGGGTCAGGTTGACCAGCGCGGCCTTGGTGGCCGAGTAGAGCGCGTAGCGGGCCCGGCCCCGGGTGTACGAGCTGGACGTGTAGAGCAGCAGCTGGCCCTTGGTCTGCTGGAGGTACGGCAGCGACTGGCGCGCGATGGTGACCGGGCCGACGAAGTTGACGTGCAGGAGACGGTCCATCGTCTCCGAGTCCATCTCGGCCAGCGCGCCCTTCTCCAGGATGCCGGCGGTGACCACCACGTGGTCGATCCGGCCGGTCGCCTCGAACGCGGTCTTCAGCGCGGCGGCCACGTCCTCGGCGCGTTCGACGTGCGTGCCGGTGGTGGAGCGGCTGAACGGGAAGACCTGGGCGCCGTAGCCACGGGCCAGCTCGGCCAGGTCGTGGCCGATGCCGTAGCTGCCGCCGAAGACCACGATGGTCCGGCCGGTCAGCTCCTCGGCGTAGCTGCGGTGGTCGGTGAGGCGGGGCGCCTGGGCGGCGGCGAGCTGGAACAGCTTGTCGGCCAGGTGCACGTCGACCGGGTGGGTGACCTTGATGTTCTCGTCCGAGCCGTCGATCACCTTGATCGGCGTGCCGGGCAGGTAGCGCAGCACCACGCCGCAGTCGTCGGTGGCGGCGAAGTCGGGGTCGCCCTCGGCGCGGCGGTACGCCTCGCGGATGGTGCCGGAGCGGAACGCCTGCGGGGTCTGGCCGCGGCGCAGCCGGGAGCGGACCGGGATGTCGGTGATGCAGTCGTCCGCGTCCACCTGGATGATCGTGTCGGCGGACGGGATGGCCACGTCCACGGCCGAGTACGTCCAGAGCGCGTTCACGCACTCGCGCACGATCCGGGCGCTGACCAGCGGGCGGACCGCGTCGTGGAAGAGGATGTTGACGTCGCCCTCGCCGACCGCGTCGAGCGCGATCCGGGTGGTGTCGTTGCGGGTCTCGCCGCCCTCGATCACCTTGGTGACCTTGCGGAAGCCGGCGCCGGCGACGATGCGCCGCGCGTCGTCGACGTGACCGGTGGCCATCAGCACGATGATCTCGTCGATCTCCGGCGCGGCCTCGAAGACGGCGAGGGTGTGCTCGATGATCGGCTTACCGGCGATCTTGAGGAGCTGCTTCGGGATGCCCAGCCCGAGGCGCGTGCCGGTCCCCCCGGCGAGGATCACGGCCACCGTACGCGCGGGGCGCCAGGGTGCCGGGCTCGCCGGCGCGGCGTCCGGTGCGGTGGTGTGGTCCTGCGTCATTGCCGTACCTCACTCTGGGTGAAAGGGGATGGGTCCGAAAACCTTAACGCGTACGCCGGAGCGCACCGCTCCGGGCGGAACCCGGTGCGGTGCGCTCCGGGGCGCTACTTCTGGTTCTCGTACGCGTCGCAGACCTCCTTGGTGGGGCCGTCCATCTTCAGGACGCCGCTCTCCAGCCAGATGGTCCGCTCGCAGGTGTCCCGGATCGAGCCGATCGAGTGGCTGACCAGGAAGACCGTGCCGGCACTGTCGCGCAGTTCGCGGACCCGCTGCTCGCTGCGGACCCGGAACTTGCGGTCGCCGGTGGCCAGCGCCTCGTCGATGAGCAGCACGTCGTGCTTCTTCGCCGAGGAGATCGCGAAGCGCAGCCGCGCGCCCATGCCGGAGGAGTAGGTGCGCATCGGCAGCGAGGCGAAGTCGCCGCGCTCGTTGATCCCGGAGAACTCGATGATCTCCGGGGCGATCTTCTTGACCTCGTCCGGGTGCATGCCCATGGCGAGGCAGCCGAGCACCACGTTGCGCTCGCCGGACAGGTCGTTGAGCAGCGCGGCGTTCACGCCGAGCAGCGACGGCTGGCCCTGGGTGTAGACGGCGCCGCGGGCCGGCGGGAGCAGCCCGGCGATGGCGCGCAGCAGTGTGGACTTGCCGGAGCCGTTGCTGCCGATCAGGCCGATCGCCTCACCCTCGTACGCGGTGAAGCTCACGCCCTTGACCGCGTGCACCTCGCGGATGTTCGGCGCCTTGGTGCGGGAGACGATCCGCTTGAGCGCGGAGACCGGGGTGGTGCCGCCGCTCGCGCCCTTGTGGATCCGGTAGATCACGTGCACGTCGTCCACCACCACCGTGGGGACGCGACCCGAGTCGGTCACCGGGCCGGCGTTCAGCGGCAGGGTCTGCTCAGCCACGGCCGTACTCCTTCTCTCCGCGCCAGAAGTAGACGAACCCGCCGACGCCCATCACGACCGCCCAGAACAGGCCGAGTGCCCACAGCTTCAGCGGGGAGCTGATCAGGTTCGGCTGGTGCGAGTCGAGCAGCGCGTAGCGGGCCAGTTCGATGAAGACCAGCGGCGGGTTCCACTCCAGGATGTTCGCCGCCCAGTTCGGCAGGTGCTCGCGGATGAGCGCCACCGGGTAGAGCACGCCGGAGGCGTACAGCCAGGTGCGCATCACGAACGGCATGATCTGCTTGAGGTCGGTGACCTTGGAGCCGAGGCGGGCCATCACCATGCTCAACCCGACGTTGAAGATCGTCTGGAGCAGCAGCATCAGGGGCAGCAGCAGCCAGCGGAAGGTGATCGGCTCGCCGGTGAACAGCACGATCGCGCCCAGCACCACCATCGACATGAGCAGCTGCTGGAGCTGCACCAGCGTGACGGTGATCGGCAGCGCGGCCCGGGGGAACTGGAGCGCCCGGATCAGGCCCAGGTTGCCGGTGATCGCGCTGACGCCGTTCGTCGCCGCCGTCTGGGTGAAGATGAAGATGAAGATGCCGGTGCACAGGTACGCGATGAAGTTCGGCACGTTCCGGTGCTGGGCCAGGATCACGCCGAAGATCAGGAAGTAGACCGCCGCGTTGGTGAGCGGTGTCAGCACCTGCCAGAGCTGGCCGAGCTGGGTGTTGCTCAGCGAGGAGGCGACCTTCGCCCGCGAGTACGCGGTCATGAAGTGCCGGTACGCCCACAACCTGCGTGCGTACTCACCCAGGGCGGGTCGTTCCCCGGCCACCCGTAGCCCGTACCGCTGGGCCAGCTGGGCCCGGGTCAGTCCGGATTCGGGGTCGGCCACCGCGGTGTTGGCCATGTTCAGGCGCTCCGATCTTTCGTGCTGATGGGGAGCAGTGCGGTGAAAGAGATCCAGCGTGGCCGGGCGGGGAGGAGCCGCCTCGCTGCTGCATGGAAGGTAGTCCACCGAACGTCGGGACGCAACCGTACCGTCGTTGCGCTACATTGTTCCACGTGACGACCGAGAAGAGGCGTGCCCCGGCCGGCGCGGCGGTGCTGCGCGGGGAGATCACCAGTGCCATCCGCGCCGCCGTGATGCAGGAATTGGCCGAGGTCGGCTACGGTCGCCTCTCCATCGAGGCGGTGGCCCGCCGGGCCGGTGTGAGCAAGACCGCCATCTACCGCCGCTGGCGTTCCAAGCTCGACCTGGTGCTGGACATGGTCTCGGCGGTGGCCGGGCGGAACATCCCGCTGCTGGACACCGGCAGCCTCCTCGGCGACCTGGAGATCCTGCTGCACGTGATGGCGCGCGCGTTGCGTCACCGCCTGGCCGCGCAGATCATCCCGGACCTGCTGGCCGAGGCGGCCCGCAACCCGCAGATCGCGGAGAAGTTGCAGGCCGCCCTGGACGACTACCAGCAGGCCATCGGGCGGATCCTGATCGGCCGGGCGGTCGAGCGCGGTGAGCTGTCCCCGGACACCGACCGGCGCGCCGCCGTCGATCTCATCGTCGGCCCGGTCTACTGGCGGATGGCGATCTCCCGGGCGCCGCTGGAGCCCACCGAGGTGCCCCGGATGGCGGCCGCGATCGTCGCCGCGCTGCGGGTAGCATGCGTGGGGCCTGTACGCGACGAGGTGGAAGTCTGAACCCCGGGCCGCCCCCGGAGGGCCATCGTCGATCATGAACAGAAGGTCACATCCGGTCGGACAATCAGTGCAACCCGCTGGCTTTCCCGACAGACCGGTACCATCCCCCGAAATGTCTCTCATGAACCACGCGTCGACAGGAGGAAGCCCCATGGTCGGGCCGCATCCAGAGTTCATTCCCCCCGCACGGCCGATCATCGGCGAGGCCGAGATCGAGGCGGCCGTCCGGGTGCTGCGGAGCGGCCGGGTCGTGCAGGGCCCCGAGGTCGCCGCGTTCGAGGAGGAGTTCGGTGACCTCGTCGGCGGCCGGCACTGCGTCGCCGTCAACTCCGGCACCTCCGCGCTCCAGCTGACGCTGATGGCGCTCGGCTTCGGCCCGGGCGACGAGGTCATCGTCCCGTCGTTCTCCTTCGCCGCCAGCGGCAACGCGGTCCGGCTGGTCGGCGCCGAGCCGGTCTTCGTGGACATCGAGCCGGGCAGCTTCTGCGTCGACCCGGAGGCGGTAGCCGCCGCGATCACGCCGAAGACCGTCGCGATCATGCCGGTGCACCTCTACGGCCACCCGGCCGCCATGGACCGGATCATGGAGATCGCGCAGCAGCACGGCCTCGCCGTGGTCGAGGACGCCGCGCAGGCGCACGGCGCCGAGCTGAACGGCACCCCGGTCGGCGCGTTCGGCACCGCCGGGTGCTTCAGCTTCTACCCCACGAAGAACATGCACTCCCTCGAGGGCGGCATGATCAGCACCGCCGACGCGGACCTCGCCCGCACCCTGCGGCTGCTGCGCAACCAGGGCATGGAGCAGCGGTACGCCAACGAGATCGTCGGCGCCAACATGCGGATGACCGACGTGGCCGCCGCGATCGGCCGGGTGCAGCTCACCCAGCTCGCCGACTGGACCGAGCAGCGCCGCGCCAACGCCAAGTTCCTCGACTCGGCGATCACCGGCATGGTCACCCCGCCGGTCGCCGACGGCGCCAAGCACGTCTACCACCAGTACACCGTGCGGGTGCGGGGCGACCGCGACGCCGCCCAGGCCCGCCTCACCGAGCTGGGCATCGGCAACGCGGTCTACTACCCGACCCCGATCCACCGGCTCAAGCCGTACCTCGTCGACGGCAAGCCGGGCGCGTGGGACCTGCCGGAGACCGAGCGGGCCGCCGCCGAGGTGGTCTCGCTGCCGGTGCACCCGTCGCTGAGCCAGGCCGAGCTGGAGCGGATCGCCGAGGGCGCGAACCTGGCCGGCGGTGCCCGATGAGTGACGGCGGACGGAAGCTGCGGGCCGGCCTGATCGGCCTCGGCGCGATGGGGCGCAACCACGCCCGCGTGCTGTCCAACCTGGACGGCGTCGAGCTGGTCGGCGTGGTCGACCCGGCCGGCGACGTGACCGGCACGCTGCGCGCGCCCGTCGTGCCCGAGCTGAGCGACCTGCTCGCCCTCGGCGTCGACTACGCGGTGGTGGCCTGCCCGACGGCGCTGCACGAGCCGATCGGCATGGAGCTGGCCGCCAACGGCGTCTGCGCGCTCATCGAGAAGCCGCTGGCCCAGTCCGTCGACGCGGCCACCCGTCTGGTCGAGGCGTTCGAGAACGCCGGCCTGGTCGCCGGCGTCGGTCACATCGAGCGCTACAACCCGGCGCTGCAGAGCCTGCGTACCCGCCTGGAGGCGGGCGAGCTGGGCGAGGTGTTCCAGGTCGTGACCCGGCGCCAGGGCCCGTTCCCGCACCGGATCGCCGACGTCGGCGTGGTGATGGACCTGGCCACCCACGACATCGACCTGACCGCCTGGGTGACCGGCCAGCAGTACAGCTCGGTCGCCGCCCGCACGGTCTCGCGCAGCGGCCGGCTGCACGAGGACATGGTCGCCGTGGTCGGCCAGCTCGCCGACGGCACGATGGTCAACCACCTGGTGAACTGGCTCAGCCCGCTCAAGGAGCGGTCGACTGTGGTCACCGGTGACAAGGGCTGCTTCGTGGCCGACACGCTCACCGCCGACCTGACGTTCTACGCCAACGCCGCCATCGACACCGAGTGGGAGGCGCTGCGCGCGTTCCGCGGCGTGGCCGAGGGCGACATGGTCCGCTACGCCATCCCGAAGCGGGAGCCGCTGCTGGTCGAGCACGAGCGCTTCCGGGACGCGGTGGAGGGCAAGCAGAGCGACATCGTCACGCTGCGGCAGGGTCTGCGTACCGTACAGGTCGCGGCCGCCCTGCTGGAGTCGTCCGCCGACGGCAAGGTCGTGTCCGTCGCGGCCGACGGCAGCGACGCGGAGCCGGCACTGCGATGAGCCCGGCGCCGGTGCGGCGGACGGTCTCCGCGGTACGGCGGCGGATTCCCCGGCGGTGGCGCATCGCGCTCCGCCGGGCCGCCGCCGGCGCGCGGCCCTGGCAGACCCCTTCGGTACGCGAACTGTGTGAACTCCCCGCCGGCACGCCGCTGCTGGTGCACGCCGGCGGGATCACCGGCGACCGGGCGCTGGACGGCGTGCTGCGCGCGCTCGTCCGGCTGCCCGAGTTCCACCTGGCGCTGGTCTGCGGCGAGGCGGAGCGGGCGTCGGCCCAGGACCTGGTCCGCCACGCCGGCAAGGCGCGCAGTCGGGTCCACCTGGTGCCGCGCCCGCGTACCGTGACGGCCGCGTTCCTCGCCCCGGCGGACGTGGCGGTGTTCGGGTTCGACCCGGACGCCGGTCTCGACCTGCTGGACACCTTCCTCGCCGCCGGGCTGCGGGTGGTCGCCGCCGACAGCCGGGTGGTGCGCGAGCACCTGGCCCGGCACGGCGGCGGCGACCTCTTCGCGCCCGGCTCGCTGCCGTCGTTCACCAAGGCGGTGGAACGGGCCCGGCAGCGCGGCGGCGACGAGGCACCGCCGGCGCAGGAGCCGCCGGTCGCGCCGGTCGAGGCCGGCACGCCCGGCCCCTGGCGTCCGCTCGGTGCCGGGCCGATCCGGCTGGGGCTGGGCACGGCGAACTACGCCGGGCAGCTCTCCGCCCTGGCGGTGGCGATCACCACCGCCCGCGCCGACGTCGGCGTGGAGCTGGTGATGGCCAAGCCACCGGCCACCTACCGCTACCCGGCCGACCGCTACCTGAACTACCCCGGCGAACACCGGCTCGACGTGCAGATCGCCCGGGCCGAGCGGGTGCTCGGCTGGTACACCCACCTGATCGTGGACGCGTTCCGCCCGGTGCTCGGCCGGGCCAACGGCGACGACATCGCCGCGGACCTGCCCGCGCTGCGCCGGGCCCGGCTCAAGGTCGCGCTGCTGGCGCACGGCAGCGAGATCCGCCATCCGGGCGCGCACCTGGAGCGGCACGCCGAGTCCGCGTTCCGGGACGCCCCGGAGGACCTGATCGGGCAGCTCACCACCGTGGCCGAGCGGAACCGGCGCACCGCCGAGGAGAGCGGCCTGCCGTTCTTCGTGACCACCCCCGACCTGCTGGACGACGTGCCGTCCGCCACCTGGGCGCCGCTGATCGTCGACGTGGACGCCTGGGCCTGCGACCGGCCGGTGCTGGAACGCGCCCGGCCGGTGGTGCTGCACGCGCCGTCGAAGCGGTGGACCAAGGGCACCGACCGGCTCCTGCCCCGGTTGCAGGAGCTGCACGATCGACGGATCATCGAACTGCGCCTGGTGGAAGGGCTGCCGCACCACGAGATGCGGCGCCAGGTGCAGGAGTGCGACATCGTGGTCGACCAGCTCGTGATGGGCAGCTACGGCACGTTCTCCTGCGAGGGGATGGCCGCCGGGCGGGTCGTGGTGGCATATCTGAGCGAAGGGCCGCACCGGGCCGCCGGGGTCCGGCCGCCGATCGCCAACGCCACCCCCGGCACGCTCGTCAAGGCGATCGAGTCGCTGCTCGACGACCGGCCCGCCGCGGTCGCCCTGGCCGCGGAGGGCACCCGTTACGTCCGTGACCACCACGACGGGCGACGCACCGCCGAGGTCTTCGACGCCTTCCTCCGGTGACCAGCCCACCCACCACCCACGCCCGCACCGTCAACGAGGAGAAGCACCCGATGCAAGCTGGCGCTAACAGCGATGCCCGACCGACCCGGGGCCGGGTGGTGATGCTGGTCGACAACGGCGTCCACGGCGACTCCCGGGTGCAGAAGGCAGCACGCTCGGCCGCCGACGCCGGCTGGGAGGTCTTCCTCCTCGGCATCCGCAACGCCCGCTCCGACGTCGACACCTGGCGCATCGGCGGCGCCGAGGTGCGGCTGCTGCGGGTGCCCAAGCCGCTGCACCGGCTGCCCCGGGAGTACAGCCGGTCGCTGCGCCGGCCGCTGGCGTACGCGTCGACCACCAAGGCCGCCTACCGGGTCCAGGAGATCAAGGCGTGGCAGGCCGATCTGTACGAGCGCCGCGTCCGCGCCCAGGCGCTGGGCGGAGGGCTTCCGGCCGCCGTGGGACGGGCGGCCCAGCTGCCGTCCCGCGCCGCCGCCACCGCGCTCGCCCGCTGGGTGCGCTTCCGCAGCGCCGAGACCCGCCGGCTGCGCAAGGCGCAGACCGACCCGGGGGCGCTGTTCAGCCGCCTGCCGGTGCGGTTCTGGAAGGGCGTGCTGGGCGACCGCGCCTGGCGCCGGCTGGACCCGGGCCTGTGGGACTTCGAACTGGCCTTCCGCAAGACGCTCGACGAGCTCAAGCCGGACATCATCCACGCCAACGACTTCCGGATGCTCGGCATCGGCGCGCGGGCGACGCTGCGGGCCCGGGCCGCCGGCCGGCGGACCAAGCTGGTCTGGGACGCCCACGAGTTCGTCGGCGGCATCACCGGCCGGGCCGACAACCCGCGCTGGCTGCCCGCCCAGATCGCCTACACGGCCGAGTACGCCGCCTACCCGGACGCGGTGGTGACCGTCTCCGACACGCTCGCCGACCTGCTCCAGGAGACCCACGGCCTGCCCGACCGGCCGGCCGTGGTGCTCAACGCGCCGATGGCGCCGCCGGCCGAGGCCGACGGCGACGTGCCGGACCTGCGGGCGCTGTGCGGCGTGGACGACGGTACGCCGGTGCTCGTCTACTCCGGCGCGGTGAACCCCAGCCGGGGCTGCCAGATCATGGTGGAGGCGCTGCCGGAGCTGCCCGGCGTGCACGTCGCGTTCGTGACCATGAACCCCAACGGCGACAACCAGTTCTCCGAGGCGCTGCGGGATCGCGCCGCCGAACTCGGCGTCGCGGACCGCGTGCACCTGCTGCCGTACGTCGCGCACTGGCAGGTGGTGCCGTTCCTGTCCGGCGCGGACGCCGGGGTCATCCCGATCCACCACAAGCCCAACCACGAGCTGGCGCTGATCACGAAGTTCCTGGAGTACTCGCACGCCCGGCTGCCCATCGTGGTCAGCGACGTGAAGACCATGGCGCAGACCGCGCGGGCCACCGGGCAGGGCGAGGTGTTCACCGCCGAGGACCCGGCCGACTACGTCCGGGCCGTCCGGGCGGTGCTCGCCGACCCGGAGCGCTACCGGGCCGCCTACGACAAGCCCGGCCTGCTGGAGGGCTGGACCTGGGAGGCCCAGGCCCGGATCCTCGACGAGGTGTACGCCTCGCTGCTGGGCACGCCCGCCGCGAGCGGGGCGCGTCCGCCGGCGTCCCGGCGTCCCGGCGACGAGCGGGAGTACGCGGCCACCTCGCGCTGACCCCCGGCACAGAACGGTTCGGCCGGCTCCCCGCGAAGGGGAGCCGGCCGATCGCGTGTACGGCCCTCAGGCGGACGTGGCCGGCGGCTCCAGCAGCAGCCGGTCGAAGTCCTTCTGCGTCACCGACCAGTCCCAGGTGCTCAGCACGTGCGACGCCGCGGCCCGGCCCGCCTCACGCCAGACCTCCTCGGTGGCGGTGACGGCCAGGATCCGCTCGGCGGCCTCCTGCGGCGTACCCACCACCCAGTCGCTCGGGAACAGGCTCCGGGCGCTGTGCGGGCGGCCGGCGAAGAACGGCCAGTCGCGCACGACCGGCACCGCGCCACTGGCCGCGCCCTCGACGAGCGCACAGTGGAAGCTCTCCCGCAGCGAGGTGCTGAGGATGACCCCGACGTCGGTGAGCGCGCCGGGCACGTCCTCGGTACGGCCGGTCCGCACCACCGCGCCGGACGGCTCCAGTTCGGCCAGCTCGGCGTCGAGTTCCCGGACGTAGGCCGCGATCGCCGGGCTGAGCTCCGGGTTCAGGTCGTCGCCGACCAGCTTGAGGCGGTACCGCTCGTCGTGCCGGCGCAGCTCCCGCAGCACCGCCAGCGCCCAGCGCGGGTCCTTCGCCAGCGAACTCAACCCGACCAGTCCGAGCGTGAACCGGCTGTCGGCGGAGACCTTCGGCGCCACGTACCGGTGCAGGTCCATCGCGTTGCTGATCATGTGGGTCCGGGGCCCCTGCGGCGCGCGCAGCCGCGGCACCGCGGCCAGCGCCAGGTCGCGCAGGTGCTCGGAGACGAAGACCACGTCGTCCACACGCGACCAGTCGGTCAGGTGCGGCCACCAGCTGAACGCCTCGAAGCTGTGCAGGCGGACGATCACCCGGGTGGTGCCCGGGTCGATCATCGTCAGCATCGCGGCCCCGAGGTTGCACCAGTCCACGAAGACCGTGTCCGCCCACTCCAGGTGGGGTCCCCACGCCTCCTGGACCTCCCCGGCCCGCTTGGAGGCGCCGGCGAGCATGTGGAGCGTCACGTTCGTGCGACCGTTGCTGAGCACCGGGAGGATCGACTCCTCCATCAGGTTCAGCCGGCGGACCTCCACCCCGGGCATCGCCTCGTAGCGCTCCAGGATCGGCCCGAGGAAGTTGTCGTTCAGCCCGGTGAAGAAGAGCATCCGGTGCGGCCGGCCGGCGGGCGGGAACGCCGCCGGGCTCTGCCGCCCGCGCGGTGTCGCCATCGCGCGGCCGGCCTCGCTGTTGTGCAGCGGCGCGAGGAACTTCTCCGGGTCCTCGGCCAGCGGCGAGGTGGTGCCGTCGAACTGCACGATCCGGTGGAACATCAGGTTGAACGCGCGCAGCACGTGCGGGGCGGCCTTGCCCGGGTTGCGCTTCTTCAGGTAACCGTCGGCCAGCTTGAGCTGCCCCCGCACCACTGTCATCAGGTGCTCGGGCACCTTGCCCTGGCTCAGCTCCGCGTCCGCGATCGGGCCGAGGAGCTGCCCCTTGGTCGCCGGGCTCTTCAGCCGGACCTGCGCCGCCAGCGCCAGCCGCTTCGCGCTGGCGCCGTGCCCGGTCTTGAGCATGTTGCCGGTGACCCGCCGGGCGATCTTGCCGCGGTGCCGCTCCGGCAGGCCGGGCGCCGTGACGGCGCCCTGCCAGAACCAGCGCACCGGACCGAGCTTCATGGCCCGCTTGCCGGTGCTCATCTCGAACACCCGCTTCGCCAGGTCGACCGTCTGGTTGCGGGTGGCGCTCGCCAGCACGGTCGGGGCCGGGCCTACGGTGTTCAGCCGGGGACGGCGGTAGCGCGCCGGGTCGGCGGACCGCTTCTCCACCGCCCGCAGCGCCGGGGCGATGCCGTAGACGGCGTCGGCCCGCCGGTAGCGCTGCGCGAGCTGCCAGACGGTGTGCAGGGCCTGCGCGTCGAGCGCGACCAGGACGTCGGCCCGCTTGGCGTGCCGGCGTACCCACGGGTCGCGCTGGGCGCGCAGCCACGGACGCCGGGCCGGAGCCGCCCGCTTCACCGCCCGGCCGAAGCGGGGGCCCAGCTCGGTGGCGGTGGGCAGCAGGTGCACCTCGGCCAGCTCGGTCGCCGCCGGGATCTTCTCCACCGGGTCGAAGGTGGTGGCCACCCGCACGGTGACGCCCCTGTCGCGGAACTGCTGGAGCGCGTCGGTCAGGACCGCCACCCGCCCGGGGACGGTGCCCATAACCATCAGGACCTCGATCATGACCTACCTTCTCGGGCCAGGACGCGAGCGCCGGCGGGGGAGGGCTGTGGGGTGCCGGCCGGACCGCCGGTGCCCAGCACCAGCTCGGTCACCTCCCGGACGGCGGGGATGAGCTGCTCCTCGCGGGCGTACTGCCGCGCCTCGGCGCGGGCCTTCTCCCGCTCGGGCGCGTCGGCGGTACGGGCCATCGCGGCGGCCCGCCGGAAGGCGCCGGCCAGCTCGGCCGGGTCCAGCCCGACCGCGCCGGTCCAGAGCGGATAGGTGGACAGCACAGTGGAGGCGTCGTGGTCGGCCTCGTGGGCGGAGACCACCGGCAGGCCGGTCGCCATGTACTCGTAGACCTTGCCGGAGGTCATGTACCGGCCGCCGGTCACCATCAGCACCACCGCGTCCCAGCGGGAGTAGAGGTCGACCACCTCGGCCTTGGGCACCGAGCCGCCGACCACCACGCCGTCGACGGCGGCGGCCTTGAGCAGCTCCGCGTGCGCGTTGTCGCCGCGCGCCCAGGCGGCGCCGATGTGGCCCCGCACCTCGAAGCGGGCGTCGGCCAGCGCCGGGTCCTGGGCGCGCGCCGTGCGCCAGCCCTCGAGCACGGCGCTCAGCAGCGGTACGGGGAGGTTCAGCGCGCCGAGGTAGCCGAAGGTCAGCGGCCGGTCCGGCGGGGCGGGGCGGACCTGGGCCGGGATGCTCGCCGCGTCGTAGCCGTTGCGCACGATCCGCATCTTGTGCGCCAGCTCGGGGTAGCGCTCGCGGTACCAGCGGGAGATCGGCTCGTTGACGTTCCAGATGGCGACGGCGTTGGTGAGCAGCTTGATCTCCCACTGCCCGGAGACCGACTCCCGGGTGAACGCCTCACCGTTGTTGATCACGTCGACCGACCAGCCGTCGCGGAAGTCCACCACGTACGGCACCCGGTGCGTCTCCCACAGCTTCCAGGTCGCGGACAGGTTGACGTACGGCGCGCAGGTGGTCACCAGCAGGTCGACGGGCCGCTCCCGGTGGATCCGGAGCAGGGCCTTCTCCAGCGCCGGACGCCAGCCGCCGAAGACCGGCTCGGGGAAGACCTTGAGGTTCTGCTTGCGCAGGTCGGCCAGGTAGTCCTTGTGCGCCAGGGCGCGCTGCTCGGTGAACGTGCGGATGTCGGTCTCGAGGTCGTCCCGGAACAGCGGCAGCTTCACCACGCGCACGCTGGGGTCCACCCCCTGGGAGAGGGTGTGGTCGAGTCCGTACTCCCGTTCCCAGGCCTCGTCGGCGATGGTGACCGCGGTCACGTCCCAGCCCGCGGCGGCGAACTGGTTGGCGGTCTCCCGCATGCGGTAGGCGCAGCTCTTGGCCGCCGGTGGGAAGCCGATCGCGAGGTAGACCATGTGCGGCCGGGACCCGGACCGTCGCGGCCGGGGGAGTTTCAACGAGTCCCAGAGAGTTCGCCCGTTGTTCATCGATTCCGATCCTGGGGAGGTGGGGAGATGCCGTGTCGCGGCCTGGACGGCTCGGCCGGACGCGGTACCTGCTGTGCCGGTGGCCGCGTAACGACCGCCGGAGCGCGTGCGGACACTACAATAACGCCGTTCCGCGCGCCGGACCTGCCGCCGCCCGGCCGCCGGCGGGTGCGCCGTGCCCCGGATCACCGGGTCCGTCACCGGCGCCGGCCGGCCGAACACGCCGTCTCGGCCGGTCCTCGACCGCGGCCTCCGCTTTCGTAGACTCCTACGCCATGACCGCGCCTGCGCCCGACACCCGCGACCGTGAGCCCGCCCCCACCGGCGGCGACGGGTCCGCGGCCGACGACTCGTCCGATCCGGGGTCGTCCACCCCGAGCCCGACGACGACCACGGCCCCGGAGCAGCCGGAGCAGCCAGAGAAGCCGGACACCGCGGCCGAAAAGCGGCGCGGCGGCCGGTGGCGGCGGGCTGACGCGCTGGTGGCGCTGATCTACCTCGCCGGGGCGTTCTGGGTCACCGCCCGCGGCTGGCGCGACTACGACGGCCGGCTGCTCGGCAGCCGCCCGAACGACCAGGGCTTCAACGAGTGGATGCTGGCGTACGCGGCGCACGCGGTCACCAACCTGGAGAACCCGTTCTTCACCACGCTCCAGAACGCCCCGGCCGGCGTGAACCTGATGACGAACGTCGGGATGCAGCTGCCCGGCCTGGTGCTCACCCCGGTCACCCTGCTCTTCGGCGCGTCCTTCTCCTATCTGCTGTTCATCACGCTGAACCTGGCCGGCACCGGGTACGCCTGGTACCACGTGCTGTCCCGGCACGTGGTCGACTCCCGGGCCGCCGCGTTCGTCGGCGGCCTGTTCTGCGCCTTCGCGCCCGCGCTGATCTCGCACAGCAACGGCCACCCGCACATCACCGCGCAGTGGCTGGTGCCGTTCATCGTCTGGCGGGTGGTCGCGCTGTCCCGCGGCGAGCGGGTGATCCGCGACGGCCTCATCCTGGGCGGGCTGGTGGTGGCCCAGTTCTTCATCAGCCTGGAGATCCTCTTCCTGACCGCGCTCGGCTGCCTGATGCTGGTCCTGGCCTACCTCGCCTTCCGGCCCCGCGACGCGGTACGCCGGCTGCGCCCGCTGCTGTCCGGTCTGGCGATCACCGGCGTGCTCGTGTCCGCAGCGGCGGCGTACCCGCTGTGGATGCAGTTCGCCGGCCCGCAGCACCGGGTCGGCCACCCCGGCACCCCGGACATCTACGCCCTCAAGCTCGGCTCGTTCGTCGAGTTCGCCACCAAGTCGATCGCCGGTGGCCCGACCAGCGCGATCGGCTGGGCGCCGAACACCACCGAACAGGCCAGCTTCTACGGCTGGTCCCTGGTGGTGCTCGCGGCCGGGGTGCTCTGGTGGCTGCGCCGGGAGACCACGGTCCGGGTGCTCGGAGCCGTCGGCCTGGTGTCGGCGCTGTTCTCCATCGGCACCACCTGGACCGTCGGCACCCGTCGCACCGACGTCCCCGCGCCGTTCGCCCTCGTGCAGAACCTGCCCGTGTTCGACTCCGTGGTGGTGTCCCGGTTCGCGCTGATCACCACGGCGGCGCTCGGTGTGCTGCTGGCGGTCGCGGGTGACCGGCTCGCCGCCCGCCGGACCGAACCGGCCGGCCGGCTGGCCGCCCGCGTCGGGGCCGTCGCGGTGGCCGCCGCGCTGCTGCCGATCCTGCCGATGCCGCTGGACGCGAAGGGCCGCACCCCGGTGCCGGACTTCGTCACCGCCGGCACCTGGCGTGACCACGTGGCGCCCGGCCGCACGCTCGTGCCCGTGCCGGTGAACGGCATGACGTCGCTGTACTGGAGTTCCGCGGCGGTGGCCGGGTTCGCCGTGCCCGAGGGCTACTTCCTCGCGCCGGTGTCCGCCACCGACAACACCGGCCGCTGGGGCGTCGACCCGCAACCCACGGCGAAGCTGCTCACCGCCGTCTCGCTCGGCGAGCGGGACACCACCGTCGGCCAGGCCGACGTCGACCAGGCGCGTGCCGACGTCCGCTACTGGAAGGCCGACGCCGTGGTGCTGCCCGACCGCGGCGCCCGCCGCCACGACGACCTGAAGACCGTGCTGGACGCGCTGTACGGCCCGGGGGAGCGGGTCGAGGACGTCTGGGTGTGGGACGTCCGGCCGTTCACCCGCTGACCGGTCACGGCGACTTCGTCCAGATCAGGAGCAGGTAGCCGCCGAAGTAGGCGGAGAACGCGACGACAGTGGCCAGCACCGTGCCGGCCCGGGCCCATCCGGCCCGGGCCAGGCCCACGGCGGCCGGCAGCAGCAGCGGGAACGCCGGCAGCAGGAACCGCGCCTTGGAGTGGTAGTAGCCGGCCGCGCCCAGCGTGGTGACGAGCATCAGGCCGCTGTAGAGCAGCAGTTGCCACGGCTGCCGGTCGATCACGCTCAACACGAAGAACATGATCGACGCCAGCGCCACCACGGTGACCACCAGCAGCGGCAACGCGGCCACCTGCACCAGCGCCTGCTGGCCCCGGTCGACGGTGTAGACGCCGAAGTCGAACGTGGTGCCCCACCCGGCGGACTGGATGTGGAACCAGCCGTCCGGCCGGCCGGTCCGGGTGCCCACCCAGGCCAGGTAGCCCAGCCAGCCGGCCGGGGCGAGCAGCAGCGCCGCCCAGGGCCGCCAGCCGTCGCGCCGTTTGACGACCGCCAGCAGCGCGGCCAGCCCCACCACCGGGATCAGCGACGAGGCGGTGGGGCGGGTCAGGCCGGCGAACAGGCACACCACCCCGGCGGTGACCCAGTGCCGGCGCAGCAGCGCGTACAGCGTCCAGGCGGCCAGCGCGGTGAACAGGCTCTCGCTGTAACCCATCGACTCGACGACGGCGTGCGGCACGGCGCCCCAGAGCGCGGCGAGCAGGATGCCGGTACGCCTGTCGTGCAGGTGCCGGCCGATGGCGTACAGGCCCCAGGCGGCGGCCAGCGCGGCCAGCCACGCCACGACCAGCGCCGACTGGCGCGGGCTGAACGGGGAGAGCCGCTCCAGGGCCGCGGTCAGGCCCGGGTAGAGCGGGAAGAACGCCATGTTGCTCTGGGTCTTCTCGTACCCGTCGTAGCCGTGCTGGACGATCCGGAGGTACCAGTTGCCGTCGGCCCGGGTGAGCTGGGCGACGGGCGACACGTCGACGTTGCGGGCCCACAGGTAGACGACGGCCACGCCGATCAGCCGGATCACCGCGTACAACGCCAGCGCGGGCGCCGCGTCCCGGGCGGCGTCGCGCAGCCGCCGGACGGGGCCGGGCCGGGCGCGGTCGGCTGTGGCCGGCCCGGTCCGCGGAGCTGGTGCGGGCCGGCTGGGTTCCTCGGTGGTCACCACGTCCATTGTGCGGTCCCGTTCGCGCTGAGCTGCGATTGTCCGGAGGGCCCGCGTGGCGCGGCCGGCGACCCGGCGAACGACCCGGAGCGGGCGCCGGTCGTTGAACAGGATGGAGGGTAGCAACAGTCACACCAGGTCGTGGGGCACCGGCGGCGGCGGACGTCCGGGCCCGATCCGCTGTCGTAGACTCGCTCGGGTCCGCGGGGGCGGTGCTGGCGACGACGAAACGGGCAGGAATGGGATCTGACGGCACGACCGCAGCGGCGGGCACCCGGGGACGGGTCGTGATGCTGGTGGACAACGGGGTCATCGGGGACTCCCGGGTGCAGAAGGCGGCCCGCTCCGCCGCCGACGCCGGCTGGGACGTCGTGCTGCTCGGCCGGGCGCCGGTCGGCAGCCCGCAGAGCTGGCGCCTCGGCGCCGCCGAGGTGCGCCTCGTGCCGATGCCCGAGCCGCTGGCCCGCCGCCGGCACGAGTTCCGCCGGGCCTGGCTGCGGCACCCGCTCGCCTATCCGCCCAGCGGCATCGCGGCGCACCGTACCCAGGCGGTCAAGGCCTGGCGCGCGGACCTGGCGGTACGCCGGGCGGCGCTGACCGTCGCGGCCCGCGAGTCCGGCGCGGGCCGGCCGGGCGGGCTGCCCTGGGCCGCGCTGCGCGCCGAGGAGAAGCTGTCCGGCCTGACCCGCAAGTGGGTCGGGTTCCGCAACCGTCAGCTCACCCGGGCCCGCAAGGGCCGCAAGCTGGACGGCCCGTGGGACCGCGCGTACACGCTGTTCTGGCGCAGGCTGCGCGGCGACGGCGCGTGGCGGCGCCTGGAACCGGGCCTGTGGGACTACGAGCTGGCCTACGGCCCGGTGGTCGACGAGCTGGCGCCGGACCTGATCCACGCCAACGACTTCCGGATGCTCGGCGTCGGCGCCCGCGCGAAGGTCCGCGCCGCCGCGAAGGGGCGGCGGATCGCGCTGCTCTGGGACGCCCACGAGTACCTGCCCGGCGTGCAGCCGTGGCGCGACAACGCGCGCTGGCTGCCCGGCAACGTGGCGCACGAGCGGGAGTACGTGCCGTACGCCGACGCCACCATGACCGTCTCCGGCGGCCTGGCCGACCTGCTGCGCACCGAGCACGGGCTGGCCGAACGGCCCGCGGTCGTGCTCAACGCCCCGGCGGTGGACGAACTGCCCGCGGATCCGGCCGAGCCGGCGCCGGACATCCGCGCCCGCTGCGGGCTCGGGCCGGACGAGCCGCTGCTGGTCTACAGCGGGGTGGCCGCCGCCAAGCGCGGTCTCGGGGTGATGGTCGAGGCGCTGCCCCGGCTGCCCGGCGCGCACGTCGCGTTCGTGGTCAACAAGCCCGACTCGGCGTACGTCAGGGGTCTGGTCACCCGGGCCGGCGAGCTGGGCGTGGCGGACCGGGTGCACGTGCTGCCGTACGTGCCGCACCACCAGGTGGTCCGCTACCTCGGCGGCGCGCAGGTCGGCGTCATCCCGATCCAGCACTGGCCGAACCACGAGATCGCACTGATCACCAAGTTCTTCGAGTATTCACACGCCCGCCTGCCGCTGGTCGTCTCCGACGTGCGCACCATGGCCGAGACTGTCCGGGAGACCGGTCAGGGCGAGGTGTTCCGCGCCGAGGACGTGGCCGACTTCGTCCGCGCGGTCACCGCGGTGCTCGCCGACCCGCAGCGGTACCGCGCCGCGTACGACCGGCCGGGCCTGCTGTCCGGCTGGACCTGGGAGGCGCAGGCGCGGGTGCTCGACGAGGTCTACTCCCGGCTGCTGCCCGACGCGCCGCCCCGGCCGGCGCCGGCGGCGCACGCCCCGGTGGAGCCGGCACAGGTGGAGGTGGGCGCGTGAACGGGCCGGACGTGACGGTGGTCGTCGCCGTCTACAACACCATGCCGTACCTGACCGCCTGCCTCGACTCGCTCGTCGGGCAGACCATCGGCCTGGACCGGCTGGAGGTCGTCGCCGTCGACGACGGATCCACCGACGGCAGCGGCGCGGAACTGGACCGCTACGCCGAGCGGTACCCGAACACGGTCCGCGTGCTGCACCAGGCCAACTCCGGCGGCCCGGCGGCGCCGAGCAACCTGGCGCTGGACCACGCCCGCGGCCGGTACGTCTTCTTCATCGGCTCGGACGACCACCTCGGCCCGGAAGCGCTGGAGCGCCTCGTCGACGCCGCCGACCGGTGGGACTCCGACGTGGTGCTGGGCCGGATGGTCGGCACCAACAAGCGCTACGTGCACCAGGCCGTCTACGCCACCACCCAGGAGCGGCTCGACCTGTTCGACAGCGACCTGCCCTGGTCGTTGTCGAACACCAAGCTGTTCCGCCGGGACCTGATCGAGCGGTACGGCCTGCGGTTCCGCACGGACATGCCGATGGGCAGCGACCAGCCGTTCACGCTGGAGGCGTGCTTCCGGGCGAAGAAGGTGTCGGTCCTCGGCGACTACGAGTACTACTACGCGGTCAAGCGGGACAACGCCCAGAACATCACGTACGCCAGCAGGTTCGAAGAGCGGCTGCGCTGCGCCGAGGAGCTGGTCGGTTTCGTCGCCGGGCTGATCGGGCCCGGCCCGCGGCGGGACGCGGTGCTGGTACGCCACTTCACCTGGGAGGTGGCGAAGCTGCTCCGCGCGGAGTTCCTCGCCCTCACCCCGGACGTGCAGCGGCACGTCCACGACCGGATCCGCAAGCTCGCCGAGGCGTACCTGACCGACGGGGTGACCGCCCGGATGGCGTCCGAGGAGCGGCTGCGGGTGGCGGTGGCGCGCGACGGCGACCTGGACGCGCTGCGCACGCTCATCGGCCAGCAGTCCGACCGGTCGCTGCCCGAGGTGGTCGTCGACGGTGACCGCTGGTACGCCGACCACGTCGGCTTCCGTGACCCGGCGTTCGGCTACCCGGACGACTGGTACGACGTCACCGCGCGGGCCGCCGCGATACTGGCCAAGCTGACCGCGACCGGGCTGGCCTGGGGACGCGACGCCGCCGGGGCGCGGGCCCTGGTGGTCACCGCGCGCAGCCGCTGGGCCGAGCTGGCCGAGCTGAACGCGGAGGCGCTGCGGGTCAGCGTGGGCGATCTGACGGGTGTCACGTCGGTCGAGTCCTCCGGCCCCGGTACCGTCGTACGAACGGACTTCGCGGTGGACCGGCTGCTGGCGGTCGTCGGGGGGACGGGCGAGCGTCGTATCGTACGCGCCGAGGTCTCCGCCCTGGGCGGGACGGGCTCGGCGCCGTTGCGCACCGACCGCCCCGTCGCCGCACCCCGGCTGGTGGCCCGGCGCGGTGTCCGCTGGCACCTCGTCACACCCACCACGAACCACAAGGGCCAGGTGATCGTCGCGATCACGCCGGTGACCCCCGGTCGGTTCCTTGCCCGCCTGCGCCGAATCTGGCCCTCTGGAGGAAAGTAGTTCATGAACATCTGCGTCGTCGCGCTCGGCAAGATCGGTCTGCCGCTGGCCGTGCAGTTCGCGTCCAAGGGGCACCGGGTGATCGGCGCCGACGTCTCCGAGCGGGTCGTCCAGCTGGTCAACGACGGTGCCGTGCCCTTCCCGGGCGAGGCCGACCTGGACGTCAAGCTCAAGGAGACGGTGGCCGCCGGCCTGCTGTCGGCCACCACCGACACCGCCTCCGCGGTCGCCGAGTCGGAGGCGGTCGTCGTGGTCGTGCCGCTGTTCGTGGACGCCGAGGGCGTGCCGGACTTCGGCTGGATGGACGACGCCACCCGGGCCATCGCCCGTGGGCTGAAGCCGGGCACGCTGGTCAGCTACGAGACCACGCTGCCGGTCGGCACCACCCGCAACCGGTGGGCGTCGATGCTCGCCGAGGGCTCCGGCCTGACCGCCGGCACCGACTTCCACCTGGTGTTCAGCCCGGAGCGGGTGCTCACCGGCCGGGTCTTCGCCGACCTGCGCCGCTACCCGAAGCTGGTCGGCGGCATCGACGAGGCGTCGGCCGCGCACGGCGTGCGGTTCTACGAGGCGGTGCTCGACTTCGACGAGCGGCCCGACCTGGACCGCCCCAACGGCGTGTGGGACCTCGGTTCGGCCGAGGCGTCCGAGCTGGCCAAGCTCGCCGAGACGACCTACCGGGACGTGAACATCGGCCTGGCGAACCAGTTCGCCCGCTTCGCCGACACCGTCGGCGTGGACGTCACCAAGGTCATCGAGGCGTGCAACACGCAGCCGTACAGCCACATCCACTCGCCGGGCATCGCGGTCGGCGGCCACTGCATCCCGATCTACCCGCGGATGTACCTGTGGAACGACCCGGCCGCCACTGTGGTCCGCTCGGCCCGCGAGGCGAACGCGGCCATGCCGGACTACGCGGTCGACCTGCTCGCCGCCGCGTACGGCGACCTGACGGGGGTGGGCGTGCTGGTGCTGGGCGCCGCCTACCGGGGTGGCGTCAAGGAGACCGCGTTCTCCGGCGTCTTCCCGACCGTGGAGGCGCTGCGCCGGCGGGGCGCGGTGCCGTACGTCTCGGACCCGATGTACACCAACGAGGAGCTGGTCGCGCACGGCCTGCCCGGCTACGACGGCGAGCCGGTCGGCGCCGCGGTGATCCAGGCCGACCACGCGGAGTACCGCACCCTCGCCCCGGCCGACCTGCCGGGCGTGACGGTGCTCGTCGACGGCCGCCGCGTCACCGACCCGGCGCGCTGGACCGGCGTGCGCCGGGTGGTCATCGGGGGCTGACCCCACCGACTTCACGGGCCCCGGCCGTCTCGAACGGCCGGGGCCCGTCGCGTGCCGCCGCCGGGATGACGCCGTGCGGAGTTCACCTGCCGGACACCCCGGCAATACTTGTGTCATGTGACCCGTTTAGGGTCGCAGCCGTCGGAAATCGACTCGGACCGACATCGGCCGGGCAGACAGGGAGCGTGTCGTTGTTCAGCAGAGTACGCAGCCAGCAGGGTCTCGCCGCGGTCGGCGCGACGCTCCTCGGCTACGCGGTCATGGTCCTCGCCGGAGTCCTCGGCCTGGTGGTCCCGTACGCGGTGGCCGCCGTGGTCGCCGTCGCCGGTGAGCTGGCCCTGGCCGGGCGGCACGCCGGGACCGCCACGCTGCTCGACAAGGCCGGTCTCGGCGAGACCTTCCGGCGGCTGGTGCGGGACCTGTCGGTCGCCCTGCTCGTGGTCGCCACGGTGCGCCCCGGTGTGGCCGGCACCGTCGCCGTCCTGCTGCTGCCCGCCGCGCTGTGGACGCTGGCCGTGGCCACCAACGCGGTGACCAAGGTGATCGACGGCCGGGTCGACCCCCCGGCGTACACCCGCAACATCGACCTCGGCGCGCTGCGGCGGGTGCCGGTGCCGCCGGCCTGGGCGCGGCAGCTGGCCGGGCTGCGGATGCCGCTGCTGAACGTGCTGCTGGTGCCGGCGGCAGTGGTGGCCGCCGCGCTGGACCGGGTCGCCCCGGTGGTGGTCACCGGCCTGGTCACGCTCGCCGCCGGTCTGGTCACCGCCGCGGTGCTGGCGCTCACCGCGCTGCGCGGCCGGGGCGGGGCCCCGGGCGTGCTGCCCGCCGTGCACGACTGGATGGCCCGGGAACGGCCCGAGGTGGCGCTCTACTTCGCCGGCCCGGCCAAGGACGTCTACCAGGCCAACATGTGGCTCGCGCCGGTGGAGGCGACCGGCCGCCGCGCGGTCGTGCTGCTGCGCGCCGCGGACGCGTTCGAGCAGCTCGCCGACACCCGGCTGCCGGTGATCTGCGTGCCGGCCGGCGTGGACTTCATGAACCTGGACCTCAGCTCGCTGCGCGTGGCGCTGTACGCGGCGAACGTCGGCGCCAACATCCATCTGCTGCGGGAGCCGGGCGTGAAGCACGTCTTCGTCGGCCACGGCGACAGCGACAAGCAGGCGAGCGTGAACCCGTACAGCAAGGTGTACGACGAGGTCTGGGTGGCCGGGCCGGCCGGGCGGGAACGGTACGCCCGGGCCGACGTCGGCGTGCTGGACCGCGACATCGTGGAGGTCGGCCGCCCGCAGCTGGCCGGGGTGCACACGTTCGGTTCCGGCGCCGCCGACCACCGTTTCACGGTGCTGTACGCGCCGACCTGGGAGGGCTGGCTCGACGACGACCCGTACCACACGTCGCTGGTGCTGATGGGGGAGCGGATCGTGTCCGGCCTGCTCGCCGCCGGGGACGTGCGGGTGATCTACAAGCCGCACCCGCTGACCGGCACGCGTTCGCCCAAGGCCCGGGCCGTGCACGAGCGGATCGTGTCCCGGATCAAGGCCGCCGGCGGCGAGACCGATCCGTCCTCGCTGGACGGCGCCGCGCACCTGGTGGTCACCGGCCGCACGCCGGGGCTGTTCGACTGCTTCAACGTCACCGACCTGCTGGTCAGCGACGTGTCCAGCGTGGTCTCCGACTTCGTGCAGAGCGAGCGCCCGTACGTGGTGGCGAATCCGGCCGGCCTGCCCGAGGACGAGTTCCGGCGGCAGTTCCCGACCGCGCGGGCGGCGTACCTGCTCTCGGCGGACTGCGGCGAGCTGACGAAGATCCTCGACGTGACCCGGGCCGGCGACGACCCGATGACCGGGGCGCGGCGGGAGCTGAAGGAGTACCTGCTCGGCCCGGCCGGATCGAACCCGATGGACCGGTTCCGGGACGAGATCGGCCGGCTCTGCGGCTGAGGCGTACCGGGAAAGGGGCGACGACCGGCGCGGTCGTCGCCCCTTTCCGTCCGGTCAGCCCTGGTGCGGCGGGTTGTCGACGTCGCGGGAGACGACCTCGCCCTTGGCGTCGACCCAGCCCTTCGGGCGGGCCGGGTTGCCGGCCACCAGCTGGTACGGCTTGACGTCGCGGGTCACCACCGAGCCGGCGGCGATCATCGCGTACTCGCCGACCTCGATGCCGCACACGAGCGTGGCGTTCGCGCCGATCGACGCGCCCCGGCGGACGAGCGTCGGGGTGATCGTCCAGTCCGGATTCTGGGCGCGCGGGCGGAAGTCGTTGGTGAACACCGCGCACGGGCCCACGAACACCTCGTCCTCGATGGTCACGCCCTGGTAGACCGAGACGTTGTTCTGGATCTTCACCAGGTCGCCGACGGTGACGCCCGCGTCGACGTAGACGTTGCGGCCGATCACGCAGCCGGCGCCGACCTGGGCGCTGGACCGGATGTGCGCCAGGTGCCAGACCTTGGTGCCGTCGCCGACCTGGGCTCCGGACTCCACGTCGGCCGTCGGGTGGACGAAGACGGAGGCGGACCGGTCGTTGCTGTCAGTCATCTCAACTCGCATCACATGCCAGGGCGCGTCGCGCCGTCGGGCGGGCTCGACGCAGCATAACGAGCGCTCACGCGAGCAGTTCGGCCACCGCGTCGGCGGCGGGCCGGTCGGCCGGCAGCGGGTGCGCGGCCACCACGGCGTCCACCGGCAGCGCCGCGTACAGGTGCGGGAACAGCGCACCGCCGCGCGACGCCTCCCAGCGCAGCGCGTCGCCGAGCCGGGCCTCCTCAACGGCGAGCAGCGTCAGGCCGGTGACCCCGGCGAAGAAGCGCCGGGCGGTCTCCACCACCTGGTCGGCGGCGGAGAGGTGGACGTAGCCGTCCTGCCGGTCCATCGCGGTGCCGGCGAACCGCCCGTCCACCCGCGCCCGCGCCCACTCGTCGTCGGAGAGAATCTTGTAGATCACGGCAGCAGCCTAGAGCGGCCTCGCGTCCGCGCGGCGCGTCTGCCACCATTCGCAGGGCAACACGTCGAGCGGAGGGAGGCACGGGTGCGGATCCTCCTGGTCGAGGACGACCGCCGGGTCGCCGCGGCGTTGTCGTCCGCGCTGACCCGGCGCGGCTACCAGGTGGAACACGCCGCGACGGTGGCCGCCGCGCTCTCCGCCGCCCCCTGCGACCTGGTGCTGCTCGACCTGGGGCTGCCCGACGGCGACGGCACCGACCTGTGCCGCGAGCTGCGGCGGCGCAGCAGCCGGCTCGGCATCATCGCGGTGACCGCGCGCGGCGAGGAACGCGACCGGGTGCTGGGGCTGCGGCTGGGCGCCGACGACTACGTGGTCAAGCCGTTCTCGATGGTGGAGTTGCAGGCGCGGATCGAGGCGGTGCTGCGCCGGGCCGCGCACACCGCGCCGCAGCGCAACCTGATCGAGGCCGGCGCGGTCCGCATCGACGTGGGCGGCCGGACGGTGAACGTGGCCGGCCGGGACGTCACGCTCACCCGCAAGGAGTTCGACATCCTGCTGTCCCTGGCCCGCCAGCCCGGGGTGGCGGTGCCGCGCGAGCGGATCCTGCTCGACGTGTGGGGCACCACCTGGGCCGACCGGCACACCGTCGAGGTGCACGTGGGTTCGCTGCGCGGCAAGCTCGGCGACCCGACGCTCGTGGAGACCGTGCGCGGGGTCGGCTACCGGCTCCGCGACGCGTGAGGAGGGGCCCGTGCGCCGCCGGCTGGTGATCAGCTATCTGCTGCTGATGGTGCTGGTCCTGCTCGCCCTGGAGACCCCGCTGGCGGCCACGCTCGCGACCCGGGAGACCGACCGGGTACGCGCCGACCGCCTCGCCGACGCCACCCGCTTCGCCTCGCTGGCCGGGCCGGCGTTGCGGGGCGGCAGTCCGGGCCCCCTGGACGGGGAACTGGCCGCCTACGACGCGCTCTACGGCATCGGCGCGGCCGTGGTGGACCGGGAGCGCCGTACCGTGGTGGCCTCGTCCGGCTGGGAGCCGGGCCCGGGCGCCGGCGCGGCGCTCGACACCGCGCTGTCCGGGCAGCAGTTCAGCGGCCCGGAGTCGGTCTGGCCCTGGGGCAGCGGGCCGGTGGTGACGGCCGTGCCGATCAACGACGGCGGCGAGGTGCTCGGCGCCGTGGTCACGACCAGCCCGGCGGACGGGGTCCGCCGCACCGTCACCGTGTGGTGGCTGCTGCTGGCGGGCATCGGCCTGCTGGCGGTGCTGGCCTGTGTCTCGACCGCGTTCGGGCTGGCCGGCTGGGTGCTGCGCCCGGTCACCGAGCTGGACGCGGTGACCCACGAGATCGCCGAGGGCCGCCGCGCCGCGCGGGTCCGCGCCGGGCTGGGCCCGCCCGAGCTGCGCCGGCTGGCGACCAGCTTCAACGACATGGCCGACGCGGTCTCCGACGTGATGGACCGGCAACGCGCCTTCGTCGCGCACGCCAGCCACCAGCTCCGCAACCCGCTCACCGCGCTGCGGCTGCGGGTGGAGGAACTGGGCCCCAGCCTCGCCGACCCGGACGGGCGCGCCGAGCACCGGCTGGCGCTGGAGGAGACCGACCGGCTCGCCACGGTGCTCGACGCGCTGCTCACCCTGGCCCGCGCCGAGCGGGAGGAGAACCAGCGGGTCACAGTCGACGCCACCGCCACCGCGGCGTCCCGGGTGGCGGCCTGGCTGCCGCTGGCCCGGCACCGCGAGGTCACGCTCCGCCTCGACGCCGGCGACGCGCCGGTGTACGCCCGGACCGTGCCGACCGCCATCGACCAGGCGCTGGACGCCCTGATCGACAACGCGGTGAAGTTCAGCGGCGCGCAGGGAGAGGTGACGGTGACCGTACGTGCCGCCGACGGCGGGACGGTGCTGACCGTCGGCGACACCGGCCCGGGCATGACGGCCAGTCAGCTCGACCAGGCCACGGAGCGGTTCTGGCGGGCGCCGGACGCGCAGAACGTGGACGGCGTGGGCCTCGGTCTGACCATCGCGGCGGTGCTCGTGGACGCCTCCGACGGCCGGCTCACCATGCGCCAGGGCGAACCCCGGGGCCTGGTCGCCGAGCTGTGGTTCCCGGCGCCCGCCGACGTACCGGCCGGGGCCGACGATCCGGGCGGCATCGACGGCCTGACCGGTGTCGGCGGCCGGAGCGAGACCGGCGAGCCGGGCGGGAACGACGGGCCGGATGCCGGGACGGTGCCGGCGGCCCGGCCGCACGACGACGAGCCGATCCGGCGCTGACCCGGCGTCAGGGCTTCGCGGCGCGGTACCACTGCGCCGCGCCCGGATGCAGCGGCAGCGGGGTGGTGACGATCGCCGACCGGGGACTCATCCGTCCCGCCGCCGGGTGCGCGGCGGCCAGTTCCTCCCGGCGGTCCATCAGCAGCCGGGTCACCTCCCGCACCAGCGCGGCGGGCAGGTCGGCGCGGACGATCAGGTAGTTCGGGTTCGCCACAGTGCTCACCGGATCGGCCCGGTACACCGACCGGGGCACGTCCCGGGTCACGTAGACCTGCCCGTACGCCCGGCGCAGCGGCTCGGTCCAGTCGCCCAGGTCCACGATCCGCAGCGAGGTCCGCTGGGCGAGGTCGGCGACGCCGCGCACGGGCAGCCCGCCGGAGAAGAAGAACGCGTCGATCCGTCCCTCCCGCAGGGCCGCGACCGAATCGTCCAGCCCCAGGTGCTCCTGGCGTACCCGGTCGCCGCCGAGCTGGGCCACCGCCAGCAGACGGGTGGCGGTGATCTCCGTGCCGGAGCCGTCGGCGCCCACCGACACCCGCCGTCCGCGCAGGTCACCGAGCGTGCGGATCGGCCCGCCCGCGCGGGTGACCAGGTGCAGCAGGTCGTCGTAGACCCGGGCCACCGCCAGCACCGACGGATGCTCGGGTTCGCGCGGCGGCAGCACGTCGGCCTGGGTGAAGCCCAGCTCCGCCTCCCCGGCGCCGACCAGCCGGACGTTCTGCGCCGAGGCGGCGGTGACCACCACCTCGGCCCGTACGCCGGGCACCTCGCGGTTGAGCAGCGCGGCGAGCGACTGACCGAAGGCGTGGTAGACGGCGGTCGGGCTGCCGGTGGCGATGCGGATGCGGGTCGGCTCGGACGGCTCGTCCCGGCAGCCGGTGAGCCCGGTGACGAGCAGGAGCAGCAGCACGAGCGGGGCGGCGGCGCGCACAGGCCAGTGTCGGCTCACGGGCTGCACTCTGCGCCGTGCACCCGCCGCGGCGCAAGCCCACGCGGTGCCCGGACCGCCGGGCGGGCCCGGGGCGTGCGCCCGCGCCCGGGCCGGTCAGCTCGCCGGGGCCAGCTCCGCGCTCTCGGTGATCCGCTCCCGGTACTCGCCGTTGGGCACCACCACGAGGAAACAGCCCGAGCCCGGCCGCAGCGCCGCCGGCACGTCCAGCAGCGCCGCGCCGCGTACCAGCACCGCCGCCAGGTCCCGGTCGGCGAGCCGGATGCCGAGGCAGTGCCGGCGGACGTGCCGGCCGCCGGCGAGCAGCGCCGCCCGCCAGGCCGCCGCCGCCAGCCGGGGCCGCCAGAGCCGCCGCGGCGCCGAGGCGCCCGGGAACGACCCGCCGAGCAGCTCCCGGCGGCCCTGCCGCCAGCCCGCGGTCAGCAGATTCGCGTACGCCGCCCGGTGCTGCGGCGGCACGGACAGCCGGTGCAGCTCGTAGCGGCGGCGCAGCCCACCGGTGGTCAGCTCGTGCTCCACCGGCACGTCGAGACGTCCCAGCAGCTGCCGCATCCGCTGCGCGGCGTCCTCGCGGTTGAACTCGGCGATCCCGCCCCGGTGCGGTCCGGAGTCGAGCCGGCGTACGTCGGCGGCCGGTGGCGGCGTGCAGCGCACCATGCAGGCGATCTCGAAGGCGTCGGTCAGGGTCAGCCAGTCCAGCGGTGGCGGCGACGGGCGCGGGCGGTCGAGCAGCGTGGTGAGCATCGGCGCGGCTCCTCGGTCAGAGTCGGGGTGCCTCTACCGTCGCTGCCGAGCGCCGGGCCGGGAACCGCTGGGCCCGAGCCTTGAGCAAAATTTGCGGGAAGGCCGCGTCTCAGAGCTCGGTGACCACCAGGTCGACCTGCCGCGGCCGACCGGGCGACCGGGGCGCCTCCTCGACCGTGTACTTCAGCTCCCGCAGCGCCCCCACCAGCGCGTCGGCGGTACGCGGCCGGGCGTCGGCGAGCAGCAGATCCCGCACCAGCCGGCCCTTCGTCGCCTTGTTGAAGTGGCTCACCACCGACCGGGCCGGCGTGCCGTCCACGATCCGCTCGTGCAGCACCCGCACCGTCACCGTGCGTTCGGCGAGCGCCCCGCGCGGCGTCCAGGTGGCCGCGTACGCGCCGGAGCGCAGGTCCAGCACCGGACCGCGCCCGGCGGCCGGCTCCAGCACCGGGCCGAGCGCCTCCCGCCAGTACGCCGACAGCGCCCCGAGCCCCGGCAGCCGCGCCCCGATCGGGCAGCGGTACGGCGGGATCCGGTCGGCGAGGCGTACCGCGCCCCACACGCCGGAGCTGATCAGCACCTGGCGGCGGGCCGCCCGCTGCGCGTCCGGCGGCAGCGTGTCCAGGCCGAGCGCCTCGTAGAGCACCCCGGTGTAGAGCCGCCCGGCCGGCGCGGTCGCCGCCTCCCGCAGCCGCGCGTTGCGCCGCAGCTCGCCACGCTGCCCCTCGGTGAGGCCCAGCGCGGTCCGGGCCGCCGTCTCGTCCGGCCCGGCGCACAGGCCGACGAGCGCGGTCAGGACCGCCTCCCGGGCCGGGTTCAGCTCGGTCAGGGACAGCCGGGACAGGTCCAGCCGGCGGCCGGTGCCGGCCTCGGCCTTCCCCTCCGACGGGGGCAGCAGGATGAGCACCGGCACAGCGTACGGGCCGGGGTCAGCGCCACGGCCGGACGGCACGCTCGGGGTGGTACACGCGACTGCCGCCCACCTCGGCCACCACCGCCGCGTCGGCGCGGTCGCCCAGCAGCCGCCGCAGCGTGCGCTCGGCCGGGGAGCCGACGGCCACCACGTACCCGGGCCGCGGCGCACGCGCCACCCGCTGCCAGTACGCCGGATAGCGGTTCTGCCCGGGCGTCAGCGCCCCGTCGAGCACACCGCAGGCGACCGTCTCGCCGGTGTTGAAGATCAGCCGGTTGCACGTCCAGTAGTCCCCGTACACCTCGTGCAGACCGGCTCCCCGCACCGCGTCCGCCAGCCGGCGGGCGGTCAGCTCCTCGTCCCGGACGCCCGGCACGCCGGTCAGGAACGCCACGGTGCCGGCCAGCGTCGCGGCGGTCAGCCCGGCCAGCACCACCGCCGCCGTGGCGCCGCCGAGCCGGGCCGCCCACCCGGCGGTGCCCCGCAGCGCGTGCGCGGCGGCCAGCCAGAGCGGCCACAACACGGCCGGCAGCGAGATCTGGAGCACCGACAGGTAGCGGGCGTTGCCGAGCGGGTCGGTCGCGGCGAGCGGGCTGCGCACGTACGCCAGAAGTGTCAACGCCGCGCCCGCGACCAGCGCGAGGATCGCCACGGCCCGCACCCGCGCGGCGTGGTCGGCGGCCCTGCGGTACGCGAGCAGCCCGAGCCCGGCGGCGGCCACCAGCAGCACCGGATAGAGCACGCCGAACCACTGCGCCCAGCGGGCGCAGCCGTCCATCGGGCACATGCCCGACGCCAGCGGCACCCCCTCCAGCAGCCCGCCGCGCAGCCGCTCGGCGAGCGACGGCGCGACCCCCTCCTTGGTGCTGATCTCGCGGAACACCGACAGCGAGTCCTGCCCGGGCGGCGCGACGAGGTTGTCCTTGACCACCGGGGCGATCCCGGCCAGGAAGCCCACCACCAGCAGCACACCCGGCCATCCGATCAGATCCCGGGGCACCGCCACGGCGAGCACCACTGCGGCCACCAGCAGGTACGGCGCGATCAGCCAGTCCGACCACAGCGCCAGCCCGGCGAGCAGCCCGAACGCGCCGGTGGCCAGCCAGTGGTGCCGGACCCGCCGGCCGCCGAGGGCCACCGCGATCAGCAGCATCGTCAGCACCGCCGGCTTGACCTCCGGGCGGCCGCCGACCACCGTGAGCTGGTCGCGGACCACCCGCTCCGAGCCGAGCGCCAGCAGGCCCACCACGACCGCTGCCAGCCAGGGGGAGAACAGGCGGCGGGTCAGCCGGTACGCCAGCCACAGGAAGACCGCGAAGAGCGCCAGCAGCGGCAGCCGCAGCAGCGGCCAGCTCGGCCCGGCCCAGCCGACCAGCGGCGCGGCCAGGTACGACTCCAGCACGCCCATGTAGCGCTGGCCGTAGAGGAAGACCGGCCGCTCACCGCGCTCGGCGATGTGCAGCGCGGCCAGGCCGAACGTCGCCTCGTCGCTGTTCGACGCGGGCACCGTGAGCAACGTCAGCACCAGCCGGTAGCCGACCCCCGCGACGCCGAGCAGCAGCGCCACCAGCGCCGGAGCGTCCGGACGCGGCCGTACCCGGTCCCGCTTCGTCGTCGACACGACCAACGCCCCCGTCGTCGTCCCGACCGCAGTCTGTCACGGCGGCGCCCGGCGCCGGGGCGGATCGGCGTGGATCACTCGCGTGGCCCGGCCGCTCCGGTTGTGGCACTGTTGCCGTGTGCCGCCCACACCACCGGACCAGCTTGCCGTTCCGCAACTGCACCGCGCCGCGCGCTTCGAGGACGCCGTGCACGGCCTGGTGGAGCGCCGGTTGCGGCGCACCGGATGGCAGCCCAACATCATCGCGTACGCGGGCTACGGCGCCCCGGGGTGGGCGCGCGTGCTCTGCCGGGTGCTGCTCGGCCGCCCGGACACGCGGCGGCGGGGCCGGCTGGACAAGGTGCGGGGCTGGCGCAGCTTCGCCACGCTGCCCGCCAAGCACGTGAAGGTGACCATCGAGGCCGACGGCGTGCGCCAGGAGGTGACCGCCGACCGCAGCGGCTTCGTCGACACCGTGATCGAGGCCGACTTCACCCCCGGCTGGGGCTGCGTACGCCTCAGCGTCGCCGACGCCGAACCGGTGGAGGCGCTGGTCCGCATCCTCGACCCGGCCGTGCGCTTCGGCATCCTCTCCGACATCGACGACACGGTCATGGTGACCGCGCTGCCCCGGCCGCTGCTCGCCGCGTGGAACACGTTCGTGCTGGACGAGCACGCCCGCACCGCCGTGCCCGGCATGGCCGTGCTGTACGAGCGGCTGGCCACCGCCCACCCGGGCGCGCCGGTCTTCTACCTGTCCACCGGCGCGTGGAACGTCGCGCCGACGCTGACCCGGTTCCTGTCCCGGCACCTCTACCCGGCCGGGCCGCTGCTGCTCACCGACTGGGGGCCGACCGCCGACAGGTGGTTCCGCAGCGGCCGGGAACACAAGCGGGCCACGCTGGCCCGGCTGTCCCGGGAGTTCCCCGAGGTGCGGTGGCTGCTGATCGGCGACGACGGGCAGCACGACCCGGAGATCTACCGGGAGTTCGCCGCCGCGCACCCGGACCACGTCGCAGGGGTGGCGATCCGGCAGCTGTCGCCGACCCAGTCGGTGCTCGCAGGCAGCCTGCCGGCACCGGCGGGCCGTTCGTCATCGGGCCCGATAGGCCAGAAGTGGCTCAGCGCCCCCGACGGCGCCGGCCTCTGGAAGCTCCTCCGAGAAGCCGACCTGGTCTGACCGTCCCCCTCTTCTCTCCCCGTCGATCATGAAGTTGACGGCCTTGTGGATCTCCAGAAGTGCCGCCAACCTCATGATCAACGGGGGGAGAGCCAGAGGACGCCCAGCGGGGGGACCCGCAGGGACGCGGACGCCGGGAGGCCGTGCCAGGGGACGTTCTCGGCGTGCACCTCGCCCAGGTTGCCCACGCCGGAACCGCCGTAGTGGTGGGCGTCGGTGTTCAGCGCCTCGGCCCACGTACCGGCCGTCGGCAGGCCGATCCGGTAGTCCTCCAGCGGGGCCGCGGAGAAGTTCGCCACGCACACCAGCGTCTGACCGTCCGGGGCGATCCGGATGAACGACACCGTGTTGTTGGCGACGTCGTCCCCGGCGATCCAGCGGAAGCCGGCCGGGTCGGTGTCCTGCGCCCAGAGCGCCGGGGTCTCCCGGTAGACGCGGTTCAGGTCGGCGACCATCCGTTGCACACCGGCGCGGGCCGGGTCGTGGGTGAGGTACCAGTCGAGGCCGCGCTCCTCGCTCCACTCCCGGTCGTCGGCCAGCTCGCAGCCCATGAAGAGCAACTGCTTGCCCGGGTGCGCCCACATGTACGCCAGCAGCGCCCGCACCGTGGCCAGCCGCTGCCACGTGTCGCCGGGCATCTTGCCCGCCAGTGACCCCTTGCCGTGCACCACCTCGTCGTGGCTGATCGGCAGCACGTAGTTCTCGCTCCACGCGTACGCCAGCGAGAACGTGAGCTGATGGTGGTGGTGCTGCCGGTAGATCGGGTCCTTCGAGGTGTAGAGCAGGGTGTCGTGCATCCAGCCCATGTTCCACTTGAACCCGAACCCGAGCCCGCCCTCCGAGGTCGGCTTCGTGACGCCCGGCCAGGCGGTGGACTCCTCGGCGATCATCAGCACGCCCGGGTGGTGCCGGTAGACGGTGGCGTTGACCTCCTCGAGGAACGCGATCGCCTCCAGGTTCTCCCGGCCGCCGTGCACGTTCGGCGCCCACTGCCCGTCGGACCGGGAGTAGTCCAGGTAGAGCATCGAGGCGACCGCGTCCACGCGCAGCCCGTCGATGTGGAACTCGTCCAGCCAGTACAGCGCGTTGGCGACCAGGAAGTTGCGGACCTCGTTGCGGCCGAAGTCGAAGACGTACGTGCCCCAGTCGGGGTGCTCGCCGCGACGCGGGTCGGGGTGCTCGTACAGCGGGGTGCCGTCGAAACGGGCGAGGGCCCACTCGTCCTTGGGGAAGTGCGCCGGCACCCAGTCCAGGAGCACCCCGATGCCGGCGGCGTGCAGCCGGTCCACCAGGTGGCGGAAGTCGTCCGGGTCGCCGAACCGGGCGGTGGGCGCGTAGTAGCCGGTGACCTGGTAACCCCACGAGCCGCCGAACGGATGCTCCATCACCGGCAGGAACTCCACGTGGGTGAAGCCCATCTCCAGCACGTACGCGGTGAGCTGCTCGGCCAGCTCCCGGTAGCCGAGGCCGGGCCGCCAGGAGCCCAGGTGCACCTCGTACACGCTCATCGGCTCCTGGTGCGGCGCCTGCCGGGACCGGCGCGCGAGCCAGTCCGCGTCGCCCCACTCGTACCGTGACTCGTGCACCACCGACGCGGTGGCCGGCGGCACCTCGGTGCGCGCGGCCATCGGGTCGGCCTTGTCCCGCCACCGGCCGTCCGCGCCGAGGACGCGGTACTTGTAGCGGCTGCCCACCGGCAGTCCGGGCACGAAGATCTCCCACACGCCGCTGGACCCGAGCGACCGCATCGGCCACCCGTCGTCCGGCGCCCAGCCGGTCACGTCGCCGACCAGCCGCACGGCGCGGGCGTTCGGCGCCCAGACGGTGAACGCGACGCCCTCGTCGAAGACCCGGGCGCCGAGCGCCGCCCAGAGCCGCTCGTGCCGGCCCTCGCCGATCAGGTGCAGGTCGAGGTCGCCGAGCGTGGGCGGATAACGGTACGGGTCGTCGTGCGTCGTGCCGTCCACCTCGACCCGGTAGTCGAGCACCTCGCCGGGGAGCACCGCCTCGAAGACACCGGCGTCGTGCACCCGCTTCATCGGGTGCCGTTCGCCGTCGGCGAGCACCGTCACCTCGCCCGCACCCCGGCGCAGCGTCCGGATCGTGGTGCTCCCGTCGGCCGGATGTGCGCCGAGCACGGCGTGCGGATCGTGTACCTCGCCGGTGATCAGCTGGTCCATCGGGCGTCGTCCTTGTCGGCCGGTGCGGTCGGGGCGGTGCCGCCGGAGAGGTCGGCGGGTACGTCTTCCACTGTGAGGTCGGGCGCGGCCGGGTGCTCCGGTTCGGCGACGGCCTCCGGCGCGGCCGGGCGGCGCACGGTGAGCACGTGCGCCGGTTGCAGGTACGGGTCGAGGCGTACCGCGTTGCGCTGCCCCCAGTCGTACTCGGCGCCGGTCAGCTCGTCGCGCACGGTGAACCGCTCGTGCCAGTCCAGGCCGAGCGCCGGCATGTCGAGCGTGGTGTTGCCCCACTGCACCTCGCGGGAGTCGAACGAGCAGACCACGATCACCGTGTTGCCGGTCTGGAGGTCGTGCTTCGACCAGCACAGCAGCGCCGGGTTGTCGATGTCGTGGAACCGCAGGTTGCGCAGCTGGTGCAGGGCGGGGTTGTCCCGGCGTACCCGGTTCAGCGTGGTGATGAACGGCGCCAGCGACCGGCCCTGCGCCAGCGCGGCGTCCCAGTCCCGGGGCCGCAGCTCGTACTTCTCGTTGTCCAGGTACTCCTCCGCGCCCGGACGGGCCACGTGCTCGAACAGCTCGAACCCCGCGTACATGCCCCAGGAGGGGGACAGCAGCGCCGCCAGCACCGCCCGGATCTTGAACATCGGCGGGCCGCCGTGCTGCAACGACGAGTGCAGGATGTCCGGCGTGTTGGGCCAGAAGTTCGGCCGCATCCAGTCGACCGAGGCGACCAGCTCCTCGCAGTACTCCCGCATCTCGGCCGCCGTCGTGCGCCAGGTGAAATAGGTGTACGACTGGGTGAAGCCGACCTTGCCGAGCCCGTGCATGATCGCCGGCCGGGTGAACGCCTCGGCCAGGAACAGCACGTCCGGGTCCACCTTCTTGACCTCGGCGATCAGCCAGTGCCAGAAGTCGAACGGCTTGGTGTGCGGGTTGTCCACGCGGAAGATCCGGACGCCCTCGCCGACCCAGTGCAGCACCACCCGCAGCACCTCGGCCCGGATGCCCTCCGGGTCGTTGTCGAAGTTCAGCGGATAGATGTCCTGGTACTTCTTGGGCGGGTTCTCCGCGTACGCGATGCTGCCGTCGGCGCGGGTGGTGAACCACTCCGGGTGCTCGGTGACCCACGGGTGGTCCGGCGCGCACTGCAACGCCAGGTCCATGGCCACCTCCAGCCCCTGCTCCGCGGCGGCCGCGACGAAGTCGCGGAAGTCCTCCTGCGTACCCAGATCGGGGTGGATGGCGTCGTGGCCGCCCTCGGCCGCCCCGATCGCCCACGGCGAGCCCACGTCGTCCGGCCCGGCGGTCAGCGCGTTGTTGCGGCCCTTGCGGTTGACCCGGCCGATCGGGTGGATCGGCGGCAGGTAGAGCACGTCGAAACCCATCGCCGCGACACCCGGCAGCCGCTGGATCGCGGTGGCGAACGTGCCGGAACGGGCGGGCGCGTCGACGGTGGCCGGGATCGCGCCCTCGGAGCGGGGGAAGAACTCGTACCAGGCGGAGAAGAGCGCCCGCGGCCGGTCCACCCACAGCGTGCGCTCCTCGCCGGTGGTGACCAGCTCGCGCACCGGGTGCTCCCAGAGCAGATCGGCCAGATCCAGCGCCGCGCTCACCCGCCGCGGCAGGTCCAGGTCGTCGTCGGCCAGGGCCCGCACGGCTTCGCGTACGCGATCCCGGTCGGCCTTCGGCACCAGGTCGAGCGCGGCGGTGAGCACCCGCACGCCCTCGGCCAGGTCGTTCGCCAGCTCGGCCGCGCCCTGGCCGGCGGCGAGCTTCTTGGTGACCGCGTTCTGCCAGGTGAGGTACGGGTCTCCGAACGCCTCCACGGCGAAGCGCCACAGGCCCACCGCGTCCGGGCGGATCGTGGCGTGCCAGCGGTCCTGGCCGGGCTCGCCCGGGCGCATCCGGGTGAACGGGCGGGCCGCGCCGTCCGGGCCGAGCCAGACCACGTTGCACCCGAGCGCGTCGTGGCCCTCGCGATAGGCCCGCGCCGACACCGGCACGACCTCGCCGACCACCGCCTTGGCCGGGTAGCGACCGCAGGAGACGACGGGGGAGACGTCTTCGATCGGGAACCGTCCAGTCACCCGCTCAACCTACTGCGCGAGATCCTCTCGCGCTCGGTTGCGCACTGCTTCCACGCCGCCCACCCGGTCGTGGCCGCGCCCGGGTGGGCGGGCCTGCCGGGTCAGCGCCGGGCCCGCCACGCCTTGGCACGCCGCAGGTAGCGCAGCACCCCGGCCGGCCCGGTGGAGACCGGCCAGTCGTCGGTGCGGAAGTAGGCGTCCGAGCCGCCGTCCAGGAAGATCACCGAACCGCAGAGGAAGTCGGCGGCCGGCGACAGCATGAACGCCACCCACTCGCCGACGTCCGCCGGCCTGCCGCGCCCGCCGATCGGCACCGGCAGCCCCTCGACCGCCTCCTTCTCGCCCCGGGCGATCTGCTCCTCCAGCAGCGGGGTGGCGATGATGCCGGGGGCCAGGACGTTCACCCGGATGCCGGCGCCGGCCCACTCCGGCGAGATCGCGGCGCGGCGTGCCCACCGCGTCACCGCCAGCTTCGAGCTCGCGTACGCGAACGGCGCCGAGCGCTTGCCGAAGCGCCCCACCACGCGCAGCGCCCGGTCGGCGTCGCGGTCGAGCAGGGCCCGCACGGCGCGCTCCGGCACCATCGGGGTGAGCGTGACGGAGTTCGAGCCGAACACCACGACCTTGCTGTTGCCGGCGGCGGCCAGCGTCGGTCGCCACGCCTCGAGCAGCTCCACCACGCCGAAGAAGTTGACCTGCTGCACGAGCCGGTCCCGGCCGGGGATGCCGCCGAGCCCGGCGGCGCAGACCGCCCCGTCGAGCCGCCCTCCGGCCCGCTCCAGCACCTCGGTCGCCGCCGCCGCGCGCCCGGTCGGCGTGGAGAGGTCGGCGACGACCTCCACGTCCCGCAGGTCCACGCCGACGACGGTGTGCCCGTCGCGCCGCAGCCGCTCGGCGGACGCCCGGCCCATGCCCGAGGCCGCGCCGGTCACCGCGTACGTACCCATGTCGGTTCCTCTCCGCTTAGCCGACGGTCGGTCCGGGTCGGCCCGTGCGTCTTGCCGGATGCTGGCACGCCGGGCGGCCCCGGGTGCGACGAAACCGTGCCTATTCCGCCGTCGGGCGGCCCGGGGCCTGGGCGGCGGGGAGCTTGCCCGCCGCGTGCCGCCCGACGACGTAGCCGTAGACCAGGCCCTGGCCGATGGTCGCCCCGGCACCCGGGTAGGTGCGGCCGAAGGCGTTGGCGGCGGCGTTGCCGATCGCGTACAGCCCGGGGACCGGGGTTCCCGCGCCGGACAGCGCCCGGCCGAGACCGTCGGCCCGGATCCCACCGCAGGTCCCGAGGTCGGACAGGACGACCCGGACGGCGTACAGGGTGCCGGCCAGGGGCCGTAGGTTCGGGTTCGGCGTCACCGTCGGGTCGCCGTAGTAGCGGTCGTACGCGCTGGCCCCACGCGCGAAGTCGTCGTCGACGCCGGCGGCGGCGAGCTGGTTGAACCGCGCCAGGGTGGCGCTCAACGCGTCGGCGTCCACGCCCATCGACCGGGCGAGGTCACCCGGGGTGCCCGCGCGGTGCGCGATGCCCGCCTCGTACCAGGACTTCGGCAGCGGGGCGCGGGGGAAGTGCGTGCCGGCGAAGACGTAGCTGTTGCGGTACCGCTGGTCGAAGACCAGCCACATGGCCGGCAGCGCTGCGCGCTCGCGGGCGAGGCCGAGCACCCGCTGCCCGAACGTCATGTAGTCGCAGGACTCGTTGACGAACCGGCGGCCCGTGCCGTCCACCATGAGCGACCCGGGCAGGGAACGCTCGGCGAGGAGCACCGACGGCGCGGCGTCGCCGACCGGCGCGACGGCGGGGAACCACCACGCCTGCTCCATCAGGTCGGTGCCGGCGCCCGCCTCCTGGGCGGCGCGGATCCCGTCGCCGGTGTTGCTGTCCGCGCCGAGGCTCCAGTCGCCCAGGTCGCGGTGGTGGTGGGCGTGCCGCAGCGGCAGGTCGTGGTCGAAGCCGCCGGTGGCGAGCACGACACCCCGCCCGGCCCGTACGGCGAACGTCGTCTCCCCGTGGCGCAGCTCGGCCCCGACGACCCGGTCCCCCTCGACCAGTAGACGCTCCAGCGCCGTCTCGGTCCAGACCGGGATGCCGGCGCGGCGGACGCCGGCGAACAGGCCGGCGGCGATGGCCTGGCCGCCGGCGGCGTACTCGCGCCCGAGCGCGAGGCCGCCGAGGCCCTGGGCGAGGCGGGTCACGATGCGGGGCAGCGCGCGAACCGGGGTCTTCGCCATCAGGTTGAGCCACTTGTAGTCCGCGCCGGTGACCGGCATGGGGACGGGCGCGGAGAGGACGGCGGGACGCAGCCGCGCGCGGTCGGCGCCGAGGATCTTCAGGTCGAGCGGCCGGCACTCGCAGCTGCGGCCCTCGGCGGTGCCGCCGGGCAGCTCCGGGTGGTAGTCGGAGTAGCCGCGGGCCCAGAGGAACCGCATCGGGGTGGTCCGCGTGAGCATCTCGATAGTGGCGGTGCCGTGCTCCAGGAAGCTGCGCCAGCGCTGCTCGGGCGCGGAGCCGTCCACGACGGCCTCCAGGTACGCCGCGCCGCGCTCGGGCGTGTCCCCGGAACCTTCGGCGGCCAGCACGGGATTGGCGGGGATCCAGAAGGCGCCGCCGGAGCGCGCCGTGGAGCCGCCGACCCAGCGCGACTTCTCCACGACCACGACGGAGAGGCCGGCCTCGTGGGCGCTGAGCGCGGCGGCGAGGCCGGTGCCGGAGCCGATCACGACGAGGTCGACCGAGGTCGGCCGGGGCTGCCGGGGTACGGACATCGGGGGGACTCCTTGCTACGGGGCGACGACGGGCCGGGTACCGGCGGCGACGAGCGCCGCCGTCCCCTCGGCGTCCAGGGGGCAGTGGGTGCCGGTGAAGATGCTGGCCGCGCAGAGGTTGCAGTGGGTGCAGCGCGACCGGGTGGCGGCGTCGCGGCTGATCTTGTTGATCAGATCCGGCTCCCGGAGCAGGGCGCGGGCCATCGCGACGTACTCGAAGCCGTCGCTCATGGCCGTGCGCATCCCGTCGAGGTCGGTGACGCCGCCGAGCAGGATCAGCGGCATCGACAGCTCGCGGCGGAACTGGAGCGCGAGGTCGCGGAAGTAGAGCGGCTGGTAGGGGTAGTCGCGGAACAGGAACCGGCCGAACATCTTCATGCCGAGCCGCAGCAGCGGCGGCTGGGGCGCGGCCATCGCCGCGAGCGGGATGTCGCCCCGGAACAGGAACATCGGGTTGAGCAGCGAGGACCCGCCGGTGAGTTCCAGGGCGTCCAGGTGCCCGTCGGCCTGCAGCGTCCGGGCGAACGGGATCGACTCGTCGAGGTCGAAACCGCCGGGCACGCCGTCGCGCATGTTCATCTTGGCGATGACGGCCACGTCGTCGCCGACGGCCTCCTTGACGGCGGCCAGGATCCGGCGCGGGAACTCGGCGCGGTTGGCCAGCGCACCGCCGAACTCGTCCCGGCGTCGGTTGAGCTTCGGCGACAGGAACGAGCCGGCGAGGTAGGTGTGGCCCAGGTGCACCTCGACGGCGTCGAAGCCCACCTCGCGCGCCGCCGCGGCGGCGCTGCCGTGGGCGGCCACGACGCGGCGGATGTCGTCGTGCGTCGCGGCGCGGTCGAAGCCCATTGCGAGGGGGTTGAACCGCGCCGACGGGGCGAGCGAGGGCAGCCCGTTCGAGCGGGAGTTGGCCACCGGCCCGGCGTGCCCGATCTGGGCGCTGACCTTGGCGCCGGTGGCGTGCACCGCCTCGGTCAGCCGCCGCAGCCCGGGCAACGCCTCGGGCCGCCAGTAGACCTGGCCCCGTTCGGTGCGCCCCTCGGGCGCGACGGCGAGGTAGGCGACCGTCGTCATGCCGACGCCGCCGCGGCCCACAGCGGTGTGGTACTCGATCAGGCGGTCGGTGACCAGGGCGTCCGGGGTCGCCCCCTCGAAGGTGGCGGACTTGATGACCCGGTTGCGCAGGCGCACCGGACCGAGGGTGGCGGGGGAGAGCGGGTCGGGGATCGGGCGCGTGGTGGTCACGGGGTTTCCTCGGGTGTGGTGATGCGGATGTCCAGCAGACGCAGCAGGGCGTCGACGGCCTGGGCGGGCGAGCCGTCGGGGCCGCCGCGGGCCCAGTCGTACAGCGCGGCCTGGGCCGCCTCGCGGTACGCGGTGGCGACCGCGTGGTAGATCGCCGTCGGCGCTCCCGGTCGACGCCGGGCGATCTCCCGGGCGAGGGCCTCGGTCCAGGGGGCGTAGGCGCGCGCGGAGGCTTCCGCCAGCTCGGGTTCCTCGGCGACGACCCGCATCCAGTACCCGCCCGCGCTGAGCACGAGCGCGTCGTCCGAGACGGAGGCGACCACGGCGGCGCGCAGCGCGTCCGACAGCGGGACGTCGAGGGACAGCGTGCGGAACGTCTCGGTCAGCCGCCGGGTGGCGGCGGGCACTCCCACCCAGGCGAGAGCGGCCTTGGACGGGAAGTGCCGCATCAGGGTGCGCGCGCTGATCCCGGTGGCCGCGGAGATGTCGTCCCACCCGGTGGCGCCGTAGCCGTGCTCCGCCCAGAGCCGCAGGGCCGCGGTGCCGACCGCTTCGGGATCGAGCACCGTGGGCCGGCCACGTCGGCGCCGCGCGGGCGGGTTGTCCGAGGCCATGCGGCCAGTGAAGCATTTTTGGCAGGGAGCGTCAATAATCGGCGCTCGGCGTCTAGCTCGTCCGCTGCGCGACGAACACGAATTCCCGACCGGGGCGATCCGGCGCCTCCCGCACGTCGAGCACCCGGTATCCGGCGGCGGTCAGGCTCGACTCGACCTCGTCGCGGTCGCGGAACCGCAGCGTCGAGTCCGACGTGACCACCGCTCCGTCGCGCAGGAACCGGTAGGTGAAGCGGAAGGAGACGAACGGCAGGTCGATCGCGGTGACCCGGAGACGCCGTTCCACGCGTCCGACGCCCGGGACGGATCGGACGACCGGGGCGGTGTCCGTCGCCCACTGTTCCCAGGCGCGACGATCGGGACGCCGGGTCTCGAAGACGAGATGCCCCTGCGGCCGGAGCGCGGCGTGGATGCTCCGGAGCGTCAGTCCCCAGTCGGCATCGGTGAGGAAGACCTGCGCCACGTTCCCGGTCATCGTGGCCAGGTCGGCGTCGAGCGCGGGCAGCGCCGTGGCGTCGCCGTGGATCCAGTGGACCGTGCCGGCCCCGTCCTTGGCCCGCGCGACGTCGAGGGACGCCTCGGCCGGGTCGACGCCGACGACCGCGTGCCCGTGCCGGGCCAGCAGGACCGCCAGCGACCCGGTCCCGCAGCCCACGTCGAGCACCCTGCGCGCGCCCAGCTCACGGGCGAGCGCGAGGTAGGCGGCCAGGTCGTCCCGGTCGGAGTCGAAGGCGTCGTAGACCGGCGCGAGGCGCGGATGGGCGAAGATCGCATCGGGCATCCGACGACTGACTTCCTTACACGCCCACCGAGCGGTACACCTCGATCGTCTGCTCGGCGATCGCCTGCCAGGAGAAGTGCTCCACCGCGCGCCGCCGCCCCGCCGCGCCGAACGCCGCGATCCGCTCCGGGTCGGCCAGCAGCTCGTTGATCCGCGCGGCCAGGTCGGCGACGAAACGCTCCGGGTCCAGCGGCGTGCCGGAGCCGTCACCGGCCTGCTCGATCGGCACCAGCAGCCCGGTCTCGCCGTCGGCCACCACCTCCGGGATGCCGCCCGTGGCGGTCGCCACCACTGCGGTCTCGCAGGCCATCGCCTCCAGGTTGACGATGCCCATCGGCTCGTAGACGGACGGGCAGGCGAAGACCGTGGCGTGGGTGAGCACCTGGATCACCTCGTGCTTGGGCAGCATCGCCGCCACCCAGACCACCCCGGACCGGGTCGCCCGCAGCTCCGCCACGAGCCCCTCCACCTCGGCGGCGATCTCCGGGGTGTCCGGCGCGCCGGCCAGCAGCACGAGCTGGGTGTCGGCGGGCAGCTCCCGGGCCGCGCGCAGCAGGTACGGCAGGCCCTTCTGCCGGGTGATCCGCCCGACGTAGACAACGCTGGGCCTCGCCGGGTCGATGCCGAGCCGGTCGAGTACGTCGGTTGCCGGGTCCGGGGCGTACTGCGCGGTGTCGATGCCGTTGTAGACCACGCGTACCCGGTCGGGGTTCACCGCCGGGTACGCGGTGAGCACGTCGCGGCGCATGCCCGCGCTCACCGCGATGATCGCGTCGGCCGACTCGAACGCGGTCCGCTCGCACCAGGAGGAGAGCGCGTACCCGCCGCCGAGCTGCTCGGCCTTCCACGGGCGCAGCGGCTCCAGGCTGTGCGCCGTCACCACGTGCGGCACCCCGTGCAGCAGCTTCGCGGTGTGCCCGGCCAGGTTGGCGTACCAGGTGTGGCTGTGCACCACGTCGGTGCCGGCGGTCCCGGCGGCCATCTCCAGGTCGACGCCCATGACCCGCAGCGCGGCGTTCGCGCCGGCGAGCGGGGCCGGCTCGGCGTACGCGGTGACGCCCTTCTCGTCGCGGGGCGCGCCGAAGCAGTGCACCCGCACGTCGGCGAGCCGGCGCAGCTCGCGGGCGAGGTATTCCACGTGCACCCCGGCGCCGCCGTACACCTCCGGCGGGTACTCGCGGGTGAGCAGGTCGACGCGCATCGGTGCCATGCCCGCACCCTAGTGCAGAGCGCCACGTCGCACCGGGTGCGCAAGTGTGGGCGTCCGAGTGGTGAAGTCGGTTCGGGGTGGTTAGCGTCTGAGCATGGCTGCCAAGGTGCTCGCGATCGTCCTGGCCGGCGGGGAGGGCAAGCGCCTGATGCCCCTGACCACCGACCGGGCGAAGCCCGCCGTCCCCTTCGGCGGGATGTACCGCATGGTCGACTTCGTCCTGTCCAACCTGGCGAACGCCGGCTTCCTCAAGATCGTCGTGCTGACCCAGTACAAGTCCCACTCGCTGGACCGCCACATCACCAAGACCTGGCGGATGTCGACGCTGCTGGGCAACTACGTCACGCCGGTGCCCGCGCAGCAGCGCCGCGGCCCGTGGTGGTTCGCCGGCTCGGCCGACGCGATCTACCAGAGCTTCAACCTGATCAACGACGAGCAGCCCGACTACGTGATCGTCTTCGGCGCCGACCACATCTACCGGATGGACCCCCGGCAGATGGTCGAGGACCACATCGCCTCCGGTGCCGGGGTCACGGTGGCCGGCATCCGGCAGCCGCTCGCGACGGCCGACCAGTTCGGCGTGATCGAGGTCGGCGAGGACGGCAAGCGCATCCGCGCGTTCCGGGAGAAGCCCACCGACGCGGTCGGGCTGCCCGACGCGCCGGACGAGATCTACGCCTCGATGGGCAACTACGTGTTCACCACCCGGGCGCTGTGCGAGGCGGTCGAGCGCGACGCGGCGGACAAGACGAGCAAGCACGACATGGGCGGCAGCATCATCCCGATGCTCGTCGAGCGCGGCGAGGCGAACGTCTACGACTTCAAGGACAACGAGGTGCCCGGCAGCACCGACCGCGACCGCGGCTACTGGCGGGACGTGGGAACGCTCGACTCGTTCTACGACGCGCACATGGACCTGATCAACGTGCACCCGGTGTTCAACCTCTACAACTTCGAGTGGCCCATCTACACCGAGCAGCCGCCGTACCCGCCGGCCAAGTTCGTGCACGCCTGGGGCGAGCGGGTGGGCCGCGCGGTCAGCTCGATGGTCTCGCCCGGCTCGGTGATCTCCGGCTCGCTGGTGGAGAACTCGATCGTGGCGCCGAAGGTGAAGGTGCACTCGTGGGCGCACGTCGACGGCGCCGTGCTGATGGAGGGTGTCCAGATCGGCCGCCACGCGGTCGTCCGGCGCGCGATCCTGGACAAGAACGTCCACGTCCCGGAGGGCGCCGAGATCGGCGTCGACCTGGAGAAGGACCGCCAGCGCTACACCGTGTCCGACAACGGCATCGTCGTCATCGGCAAGGGCCAGCGCGTCGAGCCCTGAGCAGTCCCCACCGCATCACCGAGGAGGATCCCGCAGTGGCCCACCCCCGTGCCGGCCAGCCCGCACAGCCCGCCGACCTGGTCGACGTGCCCCGGCTGGTCACCGCCTACTACGCCGAGCACCCGGACCCGGACGACCCGGCGCAGCAGGTCTCCTTCGGCACCTCCGGGCACCGCGGTTCCAGCCTGCGCAACGCGTTCAACTCCGACCACATCCTGGCCGTCACCCAGGCGCTCTGCGACTACCGGCGCGAACAGGGCCTGGACGGGCCGCTGTTCCTCGGCCGGGACACCCACGCGCTCTCCGCGCCCGCCGAGGCCGACGCGCTGGAGGTGCTCGCCGCCAACGACGTCACGGTGCTGCGCGACAGCCGCGACGGCTACACCCCGACCCCGGCGGTCTCGCACGCCATCCTCACCCACAACCGGGGGCGCACCAGCGGCCTCGCCGACGGCATCGTGATCACCCCGTCGCACAACCCGCCGTCCGACGGCGGGTTCAAGTACAACCCCACCCACGGCGGGCCCGCCGACACCGACGCCACCAAGTGGATCCAGGACCGCGCGAACGCCATCCTCGCCGCCGGGCTCAAGGAGGTGAAACGCATCCCGTACGCGCGGGCGCGCGCCGCCGCCACCACCGGTGAGTACGACTTCCTCGCCCGGTACGTCGACGACCTGCCCGCCGCGCTGGACATCGACGCGATCCGCGACGCCGGGGTGCGCATCGGCGCGGACCCGATGGGCGGGGCGAGCGTGGCGTACTGGGGCGAGATCGCCGAACGGCACCGCCTCGACCTCACCGTGATCAACCCGCTCGTGGACCCGACGTGGCGCTTCATGACGCTCGACGGCGACGGCAAGATCCGGATGGACTGCTCGTCGCCGAACGCGATGGCGTCGCTGATCGCCGCCCGGGACGACTACGCGGTCTCCACCGGCAACGACGCCGACGCCGACCGGCACGGCATCGTCACGCCCGACGGCGGCCTGATGAACCCCAACCACTACCTGGCCGTGGCGATCGGCCACCTGTTCCGTACCCGGGAGCAGTGGGGCCCGGCCGCGGCGGTGGGCAAGACGCTCGTCTCCTCCTCGATGATCGACCGGGTCGCGGCCGACCTCGGCCGCCCGCTGCTGGAGGTGCCGGTCGGGTTCAAGTGGTTCGTGCCCGGCCTGCTCGACGGCACCGTCGGCTTCGGCGGCGAGGAGAGCGCCGGCGCGTCGTTCCTGCGCCGCGACGGCGGCACCTGGACCACCGACAAGGACGGCATCCTGCTCTGCCTGCTCGCCGCCGAGATCATCGCCACCACCGGCCGTACGCCGAGCGAGCACTGGGCCGAGCTGGCCGACCGCTTCGGGGCGCCCGCGTACGCCCGGATCGACGCCCCGGCCGGCCGGGAGGAGAAGGCGGTCCTGGCGAAGCTCTCGCCGGAGCAGGTCACCGCCACCGAGCTGGCCGGCGAGCCGATCACCGCGATCCTGACCACCGCGCCCGGCAACGGCGCGGCGATCGGCGGCCTCAAGGTGACCACCGAGTCGGGCTGGTTCGCCGCCCGCCCGTCCGGCACCGAGGACGTCTACAAGATCTACGCCGAGTCGTTCCAGGGCCCGGAGCACCTGGCCCGGATCCAGGAGGAGGCCAAGGCGCTGGTCGACGGCGTGCTCGCCACCGCCTGACCCGGCTCAGCGGGGCGGGGGCAGCTCCCGGCGGTTGAGCTGCTCCCGCAACCCGTCCGGCAACAGCTCCCGCAACTGGTCCGGCAGCAGCGGCAGGTCCAGCAGGCTCAGCTTGAGCTGGTTGCGCTCCTGGTAGCGGCGCGGGTCGAGGCGGACCACCCGGCCGGCGTCCTTGACGTACCGGATGTGCACCGAACCCTCGGTCGCCGCCTGCCGGATCAGCAGCCCGTCCATCTCCACCGCCACCGGCGCCGAGTCCGCGCGCAGCTCCAGGTGCACCGTCTCGTGCGCGGAGAGCAGCACCGAGCGGGAGATCCCCGCCATCGGCGCGGACGGCGTCACCACCATCGCCTCGGTGGCCGGTGAGATCAGCGGGCCGCCCGCGGCATAGCTGTACGCGGTCGAGCCGGTCGGCGTGCTCACCACCAGCGCGTCGCACCGGTAGTAGCCGTACCGCTGGCCGTCCACCGCCAGGGTGGCCGTGACGAAGCCGGCACCGGGCTGCCGGACCAGGGCGATGTCGTTGAACGCCACCACGTCGTCGCCGCAGACGTCGCAGGCCAGGCAGGCGTGCGACTCGATGGTGAAGTCGTGTTCCACCAGCCGTTCCAGCGCCCGGGGCAGGTCCGGCGGTTCCACCTCGACCAGGAAGCCGAGCCGGCCCAGGTGCACGCCGAGCACCGGCTTCGGGTCGTGGACGGCCATCCGCAGCGCGCCCAGCATGGTCCCGTCGCCGCCGATGCTGATCAGCGCCGCGCAGCGCCCGGCCAGCTCGTCCGCGGCGACCGCCTCGACCGAGGCGGGTACGCGCGCCCGGTCCTCGGTGCGTACCGCGAGCGTGATGCGGTGCCGGGCCGCCCACTCCGCGATGATCCCGACCACCTCGGAGACGTCCCGGTTGGGGTGCAGCACCAGCCCCAGCACATCGCCCGCCACCGCTACAGCTCACCACAGCGGCGTGCCGCCCGCCGGGCTTACCAGGAGCCGTGAAGCCGGGACAGTGCCCCGAACAGGTGATTTCCGTACCCCCGTGCCGGTCCGGCTCGTTGGACGCGAGGTAGGGCGGGGGGACGAGTGGAGAGTCGATGCATGTCGTGATCATGGCGGGCGGCGCGGGCGTGCGGCTGCGTCCCTACACCTCCACGCTGCCCAAGCCGCTCGTGCCCATCGGTGAGAGCTACGCGATCCTCGAGATCGTCCTGCGTCAGCTCGCCGACCGCGGCTTCACCCACGTCACACTGGCGATCAATCACCTGGGCGCGCTGATCCGGGCGTTCGTCGGCGACGGCTCCCGGTTCGGGCTGACCGTCGACTACGTCGAGGAGGACCGGCCGCTGTCGACGATCGGCCCGCTCTTCGGCATCCGGGACCGCCTGCCCGAGCACTTCCTGGTGATGAACGGCGACGTGCTCACCGACCTCGACTACGCCGACCTGCTGGGCACCCACGCGCGCTCGGGCGCGCCGCTGACGGTGGCCACCTACCGGCGTACCGTCAAGATCGATTTCGGCGTCCTGGAGCTGGCCGGCGACAAGATCACGTCGTTCTCCGAGAAGCCGGTCCTGCACTATCGGGTGAGCATGGGCGTCTACGGGCTCTCCCGCAGCACCATCGCCCACTACCCGGTGGGGCAGCCGTTCGGGTTCGACCAACTGGTGCTGGACCTGCTGGGCCGGGGCGCACCACCGGCCGGCTACGAGTTCGACGGCTACTGGCTGGACATCGGCCGCCCCGAGGACTACGACGAGGCCAATCGGTGCTTCGGCGAGCTCCGGGACCTGCTCCTGCCCGCCGGCACCCCGGCCGGGGCATGATGCGTGTCCTCCTCTTCGGCGCCTCCGGCTTCATCGGCGCTCACGTACGCCGGGAACTGGACGCCACGGCGGACCTGGTGTGCCCGTCACGCGACGAGTGCGACCTGGTCGCCGCGACGCCGGAGGCGCTGCGGGCGTTGCTCGGCACGCTCCGGCCGGACGCGGTGGTCAGTTGCGCCGGAGCGGTGAGCGGCTCGGCCGAGGATCTGATCCGGGCGAACACGCTGACAACCGCCAAGCTCGTGGACGCGGTCGCCGACACCGTGCCCGGCGCGCGGCTGGTCCGTCTCGGCTCCGCCGCCGAGTACGGTCCGGTCCCGTCCGGCGTCCCGGCTGACGAGGACCGTCCCGCGACGCCGGTCAGTGCCTACGGCGTGAGCCAGGCGGCGGCGACCCGGCTCATGGAGCTGGCGGCAGCGGCCGGCCGGGTGGACGCGGTAGCGCTCCGTGTGTTCAACCCCGTCGGTCCCGGCATGCCCCGCACGACACTGCTCGGCCGGGTGGCCGCCCTGCTGTCCCACCTCACGGCCGGCGAGGACCTGCGTACCGGCCCGCTGGACGCGTACCGGGACTTCGTTGACGTGCGGGACGTGGCCGCCGCGGTCAGGCGGGCGGTGACTGTCACCGCGCCGCGGGCCCGTGTCCTCAACGTGGGGAGCGGCCGGGCGGTGCCGGTACGCGACGCGGTCCAGCTGCTGGTGTCGGTGTCCGGCCGCTCGGTCCGCATCCGGGAGGACCGCCCACCGTCTCCCCGCTCCGGCGACGTGAGCTGGACATGCGCCGACGTCGGCCGGGCGGCCTCGGTCCTGGGGTGGGCCTCCGAACACGACCTGTCCGACTCGGTCGGTGCGCTGTGGAGCCAGACGGCTCTAGCGGCGACGCCGGCTCGTTGACCCGACCGGTGCCGGTCCTGCCCGGACCGGTGAAGAGGAGGAGCGAACCATGACGGCAGACTCGACCGGCGGCCCGGTGGTGGTGACCGGAGCCGGTGGCTTCATCGGATCCCACCTGGTCGAGGCGCTCGCCGCCGCAGGCCACCGGGTACGTGCCCTGGTGCGCTACAACGGCGCCGGGTCGCACGGCTGGCTGGACACGTTCGGCCCGGACCAACTGGCCGGCGTCGAGGTCGTCGCGGGCGACATCCGCGACCGGGGGATGGTGCAGCGGCTCGTCGACGGCGCCTCCACCGTCTACCACCTCGCCGCGCTGGGCGGCATCCCGTACTCGTACCTCGCCCCCCAGTCCTACGTGGACACGAACATCACCGGCACGCTCAACGTGCTGGAGAGCGCGCGGACGGCCGGAGTGGGCCGGGTGGTGGTCACATCCACGAGCGAGGTGTACGGGACCGCCACCACCGTCCCGATGACCGAGCAGCACCGGCTGCGCGGTCAGTCGCCGTACTCGGCCTCGAAGATCGGCGCGGACAAGCTGGCCGAGAGCTACCACCTCAGTTTCGGCCTCCCGGTGGTCACGCTCCGCCCGTTCAACACGTACGGCCCCCGCCAGTCCACCAGGGCGGTCATCCCCACCATCATCAGCCAGCTGGCGAAGGGTGGCGGGGTGGTCCGGCTCGGCGCGCTGCGTACCACCCGCGACCTGCTCTATGTGACGGACACCGTAGCGGCCTTCCAAGCCGTGGGCACGGCGCCGGACGACGCGGTCGTGGGCGGTGTGTTCCAGGCAGCGACCGGCCGGGAGACCTCGGTCGGTGACCTGGTCCGCAAGATCGCTGCGATGTTCGGCGTCCAGCCGGAGGTGGTGGTCACCGAGTCCCGGCTCCGTCCCGCGGAATCCGAGGTGGAACGCCTGCTCGGCGACGCCGGCCTGCTCCGATCGCGGACCGGATGGCAGCCGGCCACCAGCATCGACGAGGGTCTGAAGGCGACGGTCGAGTGGTTCCTCGATCCGGCCAACCTCGTGCGCTACCGCTCCGATCGGGCGGTGTGACGGTTTTCCGCACGCTTGTGGGGCGGCCCTTCGTCGCCCACTTCTCCACCTCGCCGGCCGGACGGCCGGTGCCGCAGGAGGCTTGAACGTGATGGTGATGCAGGACAGCCGCCGGTCGTCGGCGATCGGCACGGTCCGCGGCCCCGGCAGCCCCGGTGGGCTCGTCGGGGTGGAGACGCCGGCGTGGCGCACGAATGGTCTCGTCTCGGCGGTGCTGCGCGCCACCGCCGTGGTGCTGCTGCTCAACTTCGACCAGTTCCCGCGTCTGGTCGGCCGCGGGTTCCTGATCGCCGCAGTGGTGCTCGCGGTGCCGTTGCTCCTGCACGAGATCCTCCGTCCGGCCACGCGTGCCCGGACCATGATCTTCTGGACCCTCGTGATCTTCGGCGTCCTCGCGGCGCCGGGGATCCTGCACCCCCCTGAGACGGACTACGGCCGGCAGAAGTTCCTGCTGCTCGTGACGTTGACCGTGTTCGCCACGCTGGCGGTGGCGGTGCTGCGCGGGCGACGCGATGTCGAGATGTTCGCCGCCGTGTTCGTGTTGTCGGGGGTCGTGCTCGCGATCGCCACGCTCAACGGCGATCCGCAGGACGGCCGGGCCGACGGCTTCGGCTCCAACCCGATCTGGCTGGCCCGGGCCATCGGCGGCGCGTTCGTCGCGCTCACCTGGCTCTACCTGCAGAAGCGGGTGGCGGCCTGGTGGGCGGCGGGCCTGGCCGTGCTCCTCGGCCTCGGTCTCCTGGCGACCGGCTCCCGGGGACCGCTCCTGGCCACCGTGGTAGCCCTCTTCGTCCTGGTGCTGGCCGGGTTCCGTCTGAAGATCCGGCGGGGCCGGCGCGAGTGGGTCGGCGTGGGTCTGATGGGCGCTCTGGTGGCCGCCGTTGTCGCGCTGCCGTCGATCCTGCCGCCCCGGGTCTACGCGCTCCTGACCGACCCGAGCGAGGAGCTGTTCGACACCGCCCGCGCGGAGATGCGCGAGGTCAGCGTGCCGATGATCGCCGAGCATCCCGGTGGTGTCGGCTATGGCAACTGGGGCGACTACTCCGGCATGTTGATCCACAACTATCCGCACAACCTGTGGCTGGAACTGCCGGCCGAGGCGGGCTGGCTGGTGGGCGGAGCCTTCATCCTGGCCACGGTGGTCGTGGCGGCGGGGCTGTGGCGCGCGTCCAGACGCGACCCGGTCGCCGGGTTCGTGCTGGCCGTACTGGCGTTCAATGTGGTCGCGGTGTCGACCTCCGGAGACGTGAACGCCGGCCGACCGCTCTTCGCCGCGCTGGCGCTCGGCGTGCTCGTGCTGGCCGGCGCGACACTGCCCGCCGGCGTACGGGCCCGCGCCAGACGAGTCCGTACGCCGTCCGGCCGGGGGGTCGCTGGGTGAGGTGGCGGGCGCGGCTCGCCATGTCCAGCGGCCGACGCGGAGTACTCGGCATCGCCGCCGGATCGGCCGGCGGTCAGCTGCTGGCGCTGGCAGCGGTTCCGTTGCTGACGAGGCTCTACCGCCCAGCCGACTTCGGCGTCCTCGCAGTGGTCGCCGCGCTCGTGGTCACGGTGGGCACGGTGGCCGCGCTCCGGTTCGAGATGGCCGTTCCGCTGCCCGAGCGCGAGGAGGACGCCCGTGCGCTGGTGCGGCTCGGTCTCGTCGCGGCCGCCGGCACGGCGGTACTGGGTTCGCTCGTCGTCGTGCTGGCGGGGGACCGGGTGGCCCGCTGGTTCGGTCAGCCCGAGCTGGCCCACTGGCTCTGGGTGGTGCCGCCCTCCGCCGCCGCGATGGGTGTCGTCCTCGTGCTCAACCAGTTCGCGGTGCGGCATCGGCGTTACGGGGCGATCGGCCGGCGCAACCTCTTCCAGTCTCTGTCGGTGGTGGTCACCCAGATCGTGGCCGGTGGGGCAGGGCTTCGTCCCGGCGGCCTGGCGCTCGGCTTCGGGTTCGGTCAGGTCGCGGCCGCCGCGGTCCTGCTCCGGGACGCCCGCCGGCGCGGCGCGGCCGCCGGGGCCGGCCGGCGGACGTCACGCCTGCCGGCGGTGGCACGTCGGTACCGGCGCTTCCCGTTTCTCCTGGCCCCGTCCGGTCTGCTCAACGTTCTCGGCACGCAGTTGCCGGTGCTGCTCATCGCCTACTACTACGGCTCCACGGTGGCGGGCTGGTTGGGACTTACCCAGCGGGTGATCGCCATGCCCGCCGCCCTGGTGGCGTCCGCGGTGGCCCAGGTCTACCTGGGGGAGGTCGCCCGGATCGCCCGGGAACAACCCCGGCGCGGTCGGCGCGTGTTCCTCGACGCCAGCCGGAGACTGGCCCTGATCGCGGGTCCCGGCGCACTGCTCGTGCTGGTCGGCGCGCCGGCGGCCTTCAGCCTGGTCTTCGGTCCGCAGTGGCACAGCAGCGGCGCCTACGCCCAGGCCCTGGCCGTCTTCATGGCGGCTCAGCTCGTCGTCTCGCCGCTGTCGCAGACGCTCGTCGTGTTCGAACGCCAAGCTCTGCAACTCGCCTGGGACGCGGGCCGTGTCGCGGTGGTGGCGGGAGCCGTCTCGGTGGTGGCGCTCACGGGCGGGTCACCGCTGACCGCGGTCTGGGTGTTCGGGGTGTCTGGCGCGCTGGCATACGGCGTCGGGTGGCTGATGTCGCTGCGGGTCGTGACGGCGGCCGGCCGGGACGCCGGCCGTGCTCGCCCCGCGCCGGAACTCGTGCCGCAGAGCTGAGGCATTCACGTTCTCCGTCACGTCCTGCACGGAAAGAAATCGTTTATCCCTTCATGAGGAACGCTGATCCGGAGCCGGCACCGCGCCTGCTGATCGTCTCTTATCACTTCCCGCCGGCGGAGACAGTCGGCGCACGGCGGCCCGCGGCCCTCGCGGCGTTCGCGAAGCAGCAGGGGTGGGACGTCCGGGTGTTGACCGCAGTCGGGGCCGACCAGGGCGGCGCGCCCGTCCCGGTGCCCGAGGAGCACCTGATCCGGATCGCGCCGTCGCCGCGGCTCCGCCGGCCCGGCCGGAGTGCGGGAGAGCCGGTGCCGGACGGCGCCACCCCACCGCCGTCCCGGCTCGGGCGGATCCGCTCCAGTGCCGATCGACTCCTGGTCAAGGCCGGCATGGAACTGTTGCTGCCGGATCCACAGCTCAACTGGATCCGGCCACCGGTACAGAACTTCGACCGGGGCGCCGCCGGATGGCGCCCGGACGTCATCCTGGTGTCCGGCCCGCCCTTCTCCGGATTCGTCGTGGCCGCCGCACTCGCCCGGCGGCTCCGGGTGCCATGGGTCGCTGACTACCGGGACCTGTGGTCCGTCGGCAACGAGTACTGGGTGCGCTCCGCACTGCGTCGAGCGGTCGACAAGAGGCTGGAGCGGCGCGTGCTGCGGACCGTGGCGGCGTGCGTGACGGTCTCGGAGCCGCTGGCCGAGACGATCCACCGCACCTTCGGGGTGCAGACGCACGTGGTGATGAACGGCATCGACCGCCGGCCCGTACCGATGGAGTCCTTCGCGACCTCGGTCGGCGTCGAGGCGTCGGCTACCACACTGACGCTCGCACACACCGGCTACATCTATCCGGGAAAGCGTGATCCGAGCCCGCTGATCGACGCGATCGCCCTGCTCGGAGCGGACGCAGCGAAGGTGCACCTGATCTTCGCGGGGGAGGACCACGGCATCACCCGCGCCGCCGCCGAACGGGCCGGCGTGACCGACTCCGTCACCCTTCTCGGCCAGGTCTCGCCGGAGAAGTCGTGGCGGATCCAGGCGGACGCGGACGCGCTCGTCCTGCTCATGTGGAACGATCCGCGAGACGCCGGCACGGTGACCGGCAAGATCTTCGACTACCTCCAGGCCCGCCGCCCCGTCCTCCTGCTCGGTTACGAGCACGGCGTGGCCGCACGCCTGCTGCGCGAACGGAGCGCGGGGGTCGTGGCGAACGACCCGGCCGCGATCGCAGCCCGGTTGCGGGAGTGGCTCGCCGTGAAGGAACGTACCGGACGGGTGCCGGCAGTCCCGGCCGCTGCGCTCGACGGGCTGTTCCGCGAGGATCAGCTCGGCCGCTACCTCGACATCCTCCGGGACGCCGCGCGAGGGGGCGTCCAGCGTCCCGTCACCTGAACGGTCCCGACCGGAGGGCGCCCGCAGCGGTTGATGCGTGTGCCGTCCGGTGCGCGGGATGTCAGCGTGCGGACGGAAGGGAAACCGGTGCTCTGCGGCCCACCCGGCCGGCGGCGGTCTCGGCGACGGCCCGGTAGAACGACGCCCGGCGGGCGTCGAGCGTCTCGGCGGAGAAGTCACGGGACCGGCGGAGGTTGCGGGCCGAGGCAGCCGCGAGCCGGTCCGGGTCGGCCAGTATCGCGGTCACTGTGGAGGCGAGCGCGGCCGGGTCGTCGGGCGGCACCAGGCAGTCCGGTTCGAGCAGCTCCGGAATGCCGCCGGCGGTCGAACCGACCGCCGGCAGTGCCCTGGCCATCGCCTCGATGAGCGCCCGGGGCAGGCCCTCGGTACGCGACGGCATCACGAACAGGTCCGCCGAGTCCAGTTGGCGGCGGACCGCGTCGGCGTCGGGTAGCGGGCCGGTGAAGCTCACCCGGTCGGCCACTCCCGATCGGGCGGCCAACTGCTCCAGATGGGGACGGTAGGCGCCCACGCCGACATGCACGAGCCGGGCCCGGGGCCCGTCGGCGGGCATCAGCGCCAGCGCGGAGATGAGCGTGTCGACTCCCTTGTAGAGCTGTTCGAGCGAGCCGACCGACACCAGTGTCGCTACTGGCGGAAGCTGCCGGACCGGCCGGGCCTGCGGCACGAACGCCGCCGGTGGCAGGTCGACGCTGGAGATGCCGGCCGTGGGCGTGGTCGGCAACGCGGGGTAGCGGAGTTGCAGGCGCCGTTCCGTCTCGTACGCCACGGCGGCGGCCTCGCGGCACTGCCGGCGCAGCGTCCGGGTGGACAGCGTGCGCAGCAGCGGCCGCAGCGGATGCCGGACCACCCCCGGGGCGAGCACGTCGTACGGATCCCCGATCACTTCGAGCGCGTACGGGAGGCGGGCCCGGTCGCGTGCCCGAGCCAGCAGTGAGCCGATCGGCGAGGGCACCCGGAGCACCACGGCGTCCCGGGATTCCGCCGCGGCGGACACCGCTGCGGCGATCGCCCGCCGTCCCAGCAGGTAACCCCGAGGCCCGACGTAGTACGGCAACGCCCAGACGTCGACGCCGTCCCCGTCGACCCGGGCCGCGGCCGCCGGTCGCTGCGCGACGTCCCGCACCCGGGCGGCGACGCGTACGTTGTCGAAGGCGACCAGGTACCGTCGCCAGATCGCGTTGTCCGGGCCTGCTTCGACCCAGACCGCGCCGTCCGGAGTCCGGCTGAAGCGCGACTCCGATGTCACCACGACCCGCATCAGGCTCTCCCGCCGGTCCGGCAGGCGGCCTCCACCACGTCGGCGACATCGCCGGCGGCAAGCGTGTTGTCGAAGTGCCGCAGCGCGAACCGCTGGGCCCGCTCACCCCGCAGCCGGAGCCGGCCGTCGGTGAACTCGTCGTAGGCCTGCCGCAGTCCGGCGACCAGCGCCGCCACGTCGTTGCGTGGCACCACCCAGCCGGTCGTCTCGTCGACGGTCTCGGGCAGACCGCCGGCGTCGCTGACGATGCTGGGCACCCCGGTGGCGCCCGCCTCACAGGCGGCGCCGTGTCCCTCGGACAGGGAGGGACTGACGCTCACGTCGGCGGCGCGGTAGCAGTCGCGCACGTCCGACACCGACGTCAGCCATGTCACGCTCGGGTCGCGATCGACCTCGAAGCGCTGGATCAACTCGCGCCGGTGCGCCTCTCCGGCCGCCGAGAAACCGGCGCCCACCAGGAGCAGCCGGGCGTCCGGGTGGTCGGCGCGGAACTCCCGCCAGGCCGCCAGCAGCACGTCGTGACCCTTGATGCCGCGGCCCTGGTGAACCAGCCTCCGGGGCGGATAGACGTAGGCGACCATGATGGCGACGAACGCGTCCTCCTCGATGCCGAGTTCGGCGCGCGCCTTGGCCCGCACCTCCCGCCGGTCGGCTGAGCCGGCCAGGTCGGCGAAGTGCGCGGTCCGGGCGCCGTAGGTGACGACCGGTCGCCGGGGCGCGGGACACCCGAGCGCGCCGTAGAGGCCCGAGGTGTGGCCGGTGCCGCAGATGGTGACGTCGTCGAGCCGCCACAACACCCGCTCGACGATTTTGATCAGCGGAGACTCCAGGTACAGCGGCCCGGCCACCATGTGCACCCGGCGCAGCGGCAGGCGCAGGCTCGCGAAGCGGGCGGCGAGCGCGGACGCGTAGAGGTGGTACTTCAGCACGTCCGGACGGAGCCGGCTGATCAGGCGGCGGAGCCGCCACAGGTCCCGCAGCGTCGACGGGCGCGGCCGGAAGCGGAAGTCGAACGGCGAGTCGTGCACCTCGACACCTCGCCGCCGCAGCTCCTCGGTCAGTCGCCCGGTCCGACGCGGCAGGACCGCCACCACCTCGTGGCCACGGCGGCGGAGTTCCTCCACCTGCGGGACGATCCAGAGTCCGCCCTGGTCGGTCTTCAGCAGGACGACGACCCGCAGTGGGCGCATGTCCGCGCCGGCCGTCACCGGGCGTCCAGGAACTGCTCGACCGCGCCGACGACCCGCGCCAGGCGGTCGTCGTCCAGGGCGGAGCCGCTGGGCAGGGTGAGCCCTTGGGCGAACAGGCGGTCCGAGGCGCCCGTCACGACCGCCCGGCACCCGGCGAACACCGGCTGGCGGTGCATCGGCTTCCACACGTGCCGGGTCTCGATGTCCCGCGCGGCCAGGTGCGCCCCGAGTTCCGCAGCCGACCACCCGGTCCGCTCGGGGTCGACCACGATGCTGGTCAGCCAGCAGTTCGAGCCCTCGTCCCCGTCGCCGAGCAGACGTACCCCGGGCACGCCGGAGAACAGCTTGGCGTAGCGCTCGCGCAGCAGCCGGCGGCGGCGCATCATCCCGTCCAGCCGGTGCAGCTGCGCCCGGCCCAGGGCCGCGAGCAGGTTGCTGAGCCGGTAGTTGTAGCCCACGTCGACGTGCTCGTAGTGCGGCACGGGCTCGCGCGCCTGAGTGGCCAGGTGCCGGCAGCGGGCGAGCAACGCCTCGTCGTCGGAGAGCAGCATCCCTCCGCCGGACGTGGTGATGATCTTGTTGCCGTTGAACGACAGCGCGTTCAGCCGTCCAAAGGTGGCGGCCGGACGTCCGCGGTAGGTGGCACCCAGCGCCTGCGCGGCGTCCTCGACCACCGGCACGCCCGCCGCCTCGCACACCGGCAGCAGCTCGTCGTAGTCGGCGCAGGCGCCGAACATGTCCGCGACCAGGACCGCAGCGACCTTCTCGCCGGCCCGGGTCAGCATGTCGAGCATCTCGGCGAGCGCGCTCACGTCCATGTTCCCGGTCGCCGGGTCGCAGTCGACGAAGACCGGCTCGGCACCGGTGTAGACAGCGGCGTTGGCGGTGGCCGCGAACGTCATCGTCGGTGCCACCACCACGCTTCCCGGCCCGGCCCCCAGGACGAGGAGGGCGAGGTGCAGCGCGGACGTGCCGGAGTTGAGGGCCAGCGCGTGCGTCGCCCCGACACGTTCCGCCACCTCCCGCTCGAACGCCTCCACCTCGGGCCCGAGCGGCGCCACCCAGCCCGAGCGGATCGCGCGGAGCACGTAGGACTCCTCCAGGGGCCCGACATCGGGCGGGGACAGGTAGATCCGGCCGGTCATCGAGCCTCCGTCCCCGCAGTGGGATCACGGTCGTGGCAGCGAAGGGTCACGGACGGTAAAACGGTCGACCAGTCGAGGAGTGATGGCGTACGCCGGGTTCATGCCGAAAAGCACACGATCGTGCCGCGCGGCGGCGTCGGGTCGCAACACGTGCCCCTGGTACCGAGTAGAGTTCGGCGGCCCTGCCAGGAATCGACGATCCAGGAGCCCCGAGTGCTGCACCTGAGGGTGATCGCGCCGAGCGACCAGTCGTCAGCGGTCGTGGAATTGCTGGCCGCCGATCCCGGCGTCACCCACCTCGTGGTGCTGCCCGGCGCCGCCCGCCAGCCCGCCGGTGACTACATCACCTGCGACGTCGTCCGGGAGAGCGCCGACGGTGTGCTGAGCCGGCTCCAGGAACTCGGCGTCGAGGCGCACGGCGCGATCGCCGCCGACGACGTGGAGCTGACCCTGTCCGAGGCGGCCGACCGGGCCGCCGAGGAGGCGCCCGGGCACGGCGAGGACGCCGTGGTCTGGGACGAGATCGCCGCGAAGACCGGCGAGCAGACGGTGCTCACCGGCACGTTCCTCGCCCTGATCGTGGTCGCCACCATGATCGCCGGAATCGGCGTGCTGCTCGACCAGCCCATCCTGATCGTCGGCGCGATGGTGGTCGGCCCCGAGTTCGGGCCGCTCGCCGCGCTCTGCGTGGCGCTGCTACGGCGGCAGCCGCGCGTGGTCGGCCGCTCGGTGCAGGCGCTGACCGTCGGCTTCGTCGTCGCCATGGCGGCCACGGTGCTGAGCACCTGGGCGCTCACCGCGGCCGGCCTGGTCGGCCGGGACATGCTGCTGGCGGAACGGCCGATGACCGACTTCATCTGGCGCCCGGACGCATTGTCATGGGTGGTGGGCCTGCTCGCAGGCGTTGCCGGCATGTTGTCGCTGACCTCGAAGAAGTCCGGGTCGCTCGTGGGCGTGCTGATCTCGGTGACCACCGTGCCGGCGGCGGCAAACGTGGCTGTCGCGTCCGCGTACGGCGTGTGGCACGAGGCGGCCGGCTCCGCCCTCCAACTGGTGATCAACTTGGCCGCTATCGTGCTCGCCGGGCTACTCACGCTGGTGGTCCAGTTGTGCTGGTGGCGGCACGTCGCCCGGCGGGCCGCGCACGCCGTGCCGCGGCAGCGGGCCGATCAGCGACCCGGCCCGGTCAGCGCCAGTCGTCGCCCGCGTCGAGACGGCGGCTGAGCAGCGCCGCCAGCGGCACCGACTCGCCGTCGCGACCGCCCCGGCCGACCACGAGCGGCGGCGCGCTGGGCCGCGGGTCGGCCCCGAGCAGCCGTGCTCGCAGACCCGGCGGCACGGTGAGCAGGTAGAAGCGCCCCTCGGTATCCACCGCGCGGCTATGCGCCCGGTCCACGTACCAGCCGGTGATCCGCGTACGGTAGCGCCCGCGCCCGTTATGGCCGGTAGCGGTCAGCCGGTCCGCACGCAGCCCTCGCCGCAGCGCCTCGGCGGCGAACCGGGCCACGAGATCTGCGGCCTCCGCCTGCTCCGCCGCGCGTTCCCGGTCAGCGGCCTCCGCGTGCGCCCGCACCGCGTCGCGTCGCCGCTCCCGCCACCGCTCGTCCTCCTCGGCCCCCACGACGGCGAGGGTACGCGGAACCCGGGCTGCCCGGCGACGACGGCGGCCTCCGGGCCGGCGCGGACCGAGACACCCCTGGCCGCTCCCTCGCGCCAGCCGTCCCGCCCTGCCGCGTGTCAGCTTCGCGAACCGGCGCGTCACGGTTGCCGAAGGGCACTGCCGGGCTGAGTCGTTCGTGACCTCAGCCCGGCAGGGCAGCCGAACGTGTCAGGCCAGCCCGGCGCGGCGCAGCGCCTCCGCCATGGCGTCGTTGACCGGAGCGGGACCGCCGCCACCGCGGCCCGACCGCTGCTGCTGGGCGCCGCGCGCCGCGCCGCCCTTCCCGCCGCCGGAGCCGCCGCGCTGACCGCCGCCGCGTTGCCCGCCCTGCTGGCCGCCGCGCCCCTGGTCGCCGGCCCGCGGCCCGCCGCCCTGACCGCCCCGGTCCCGGCGGCCGTCGCCGCCCGCCGGGCGTCCGCCACCGGCCGGCGCCTCGTCGTCGAGCCGCAGCGTCAGCGAGATCCGCTTGCGCGGCACGTCCACGTCGAGTACCCGCACCTTGACCACGTCGCCGGACTTGACCACGTCGCGCGGGTCCTTGACGAAGGTGTGCGACATGGCCGAGACGTGCACCAGGCCGTCCTGGTGCACGCCCACGTCGACGAACGCGCCGAACGCGGCCACGTTCGTCACCACGCCCTCCAGCACCATGCCCGGCGTCAGGTCGCTGATCTTCTCCACGCCCTCGACGAACGTCGCCGTGCGGAACTCCGGGCGCGGGTCGCGGCCGGGCTTCTCCAGTTCGGCCAGGATGTCGGTGACGGTGGGCAGGCCGAACGTGTCGTCGACGAAGTCGGTCGCGCGCAGGCCGCGCAGGATGGCCGACCTGCCGATCAGCGCGCGCAGATCCTGCCCGGTGGTGGCGAGGATGCGGCGCACCACCGGGTACGCCTCGGGGTGCACGCTGGAGGAGTCGAGCGGGTCGTCGCCGCCGGGGATGCGCAGGAAGCCGGCGCACTGCTCGAACGCCTTCGGCCCGAGCCGCGGCACCTTCTTCAGCTCGGTCCGGGTGCGGAACGGCCCGTTGGCGTCGCGGTGCAGCACGATGTTCTCGGCCAGCCCGGCGCCGATGCCGGAGACCCGGGTGAGCAGCGGCGCGGAGGCGGTGTTGACGTCGACGCCGACCGCGTTGACGCAGTCCTCGACCACCGCGTCGAGCGAGCGGGACAGCTTCACCTCGGACAGGTCGTGCTGGTACTGCCCGACGCCGATCGACCGCGGGTCGATCTTCACCAGCTCGGCCAGCGGGTCCTGGAGGCGGCGGGCGATCGACACCGCGCCGCGCAGCGACACGTCCAGACCGGGCAGCTCCTGGGAGGCGTACGCCGAGGCGGAGTAGACCGACGCGCCGGCCTCGGAGACCACCACCTTGGTCAGCTTCAGCTCCGGGTGCCGCTTGATCAGGTCACCGGCCAGCTTGTCGGTCTCCCGGCTGGCGGTGCCGTTGCCGATCGCGACCAGCTCGACGCCGTGCGCGGCGGCGAGCGTGGCGAGCGTGTGCAGCGAGGCGTCCCACTGCCGGCGCGGCTCGTGCGGGTAGATCGTGTCGGTGGCGACCACCTTGCCGGTGGCGTCGACCACCGCCACCTTCACGCCGGTGCGCAGGCCCGGGTCGAGGCCCATCGTCACCCGCGCGCCCGCCGGCGCGGCCAGCAGCAGGTCACGCAGGTTGGTGGCGAAGACCCGCACGGCCTCCTCCTCGGCCGCCTGCCACAGCCGCATCCGCAGGTCCGCGCCCAGGTGGATCAGGATCCGGGTACGCCAGGCCCAGCGCACCGTGTCGGCCAGCCACCGGTCGCCGGGCCGCCCCTGGTCGCTGATGCCGAACCGGCCGGCGACGGCCGCCTCGTAGCGGCTGGGCCCGGGGGTCGCGTCGGCGTCCCCGTCGGCCTCCGGGTCCATGGTCAGCTCCAGCACACCCTCCTTCTCGCCCCGGAACATGGCGAGGATGCGGTGCGAGGGCAGCTTCGGGTACGGCTCGGCGAAGTCGAAGTAGTCGGCGAACTTCGCACCGGCGGTCTCCTGGCCGTCGCGTACCCGGGAGACCAGCCGGCCCCGCGACCACATCTGCTCGCGCAGCGTGCCGATCAGGTCGGCGTCCTCGGCGAAACGCTCGATCAGGATGGCCCGCGCCCCGTCCAGGGCGGCAGCGGCGTCCGCGACGCCCCTGTCCGGGTCGGCGAACCCGGCGGCGACCGTCTTCGGGTCCTGGGCCGGATCGGCCAGGAGCGTGTCCGCGAGCGGCTCCAGCCCGGCCTCGCGGGCGATCTGCGCGCGGGTACGCCGCTTCGGCTTGTAGGGCAGGTAGATGTCCTCCAGGCGGGACTTCGAGTCGGCGGCGAGGATCTGCGCCTCCAGCGCCTCGTCCAGCCTGCCCTGGCTCCGGATCGACTCCAGCACCGCCGCGCGCCGCTCGTCCAGCTCGCGCAGGTAGCGCAGCCGCTCCTCCAGCGTGCGCAGCTGCGCGTCGTCGAGCAGGCCGGTGGCCTCCTTGCGGTAGCGGGCGATGAACGGCACTGTGGCGCCGCCGTCGAGCAGCTCGACTGCCGCCCGCACCTGCCGTTCGGCGACGCCGAGTTCCTCGGCGATCCGCTGGTGCACAGACTGGGTCACGATTGTCATCCGCCTTCTCGGGTGGTTTCCGCCCTGCATTGTGCCGTTCGCCTCCGACCGCCTGTGCCCGGCCCGCCGCCGGCTGCGCTAGCGTGGCGATCATGGAGGCACCTGCGGATCCGCGGGCCCGGCGGCTGTTCGGCGGCAGCGCCCGGGCGCTCGGCGACCTGGCCGCCGGCCCGTTCCGGGCCGACCGGGACCGGATCGTCGGCTCGCCGTTCTTCACCCGGCTGAACGGCGTCACCCAGGTGATCAGCCCGGGCGGGTCCGGGCTGCTCGTGCACAACCGGCTCACCCACAGCCTGAAGGTGGCCCAGGTGGCCCGGGCGATAGCCGAGCGGTTGACCGCCGACCCGGCGCACCGGGACCTGCTGGAGAAGCTCGGTGGCTGCGACCCGGACGTGGTGGAGGCCGCCGCGCTCGCGCACGACCTCGGGCACCCGCCGTTCGGGCACCTGGGGGAGCGCGTGCTCGACCGGCTGGCCCGGCAGCGCCTCGGGCTGCCCGACGGCTTCGAGGGCAACGCCCAGTCGTACCGGATCGTCACCAGCACCGAGATCCGCGGCGCGGCGACCACCGGGCTGGACCTGACCGCCGCGGTCCGCGCCGCCATGCTGAAGTACCCGTGGACCCGGCTGGACCATCCCGACCCGCATCCCCGGCACCTCGACCCGGCGCCGCGCGGCGCCGCGGCGCCGCCGGAGGAGCCGGACAGCGGGTCGGTGAAGTTCGGCGCGTACCGCACCGAGCTGGACGACCTGCGGCAGGCTCGGGAGCCGTTCGCCGGGCGGATCCCGGACTGGCAGCAGACGCCCGAGGCGTCGGTGATGGACACCGCCGACGACATCGCGTACGCCATCCACGACGTGGAGGACTTCTACCGCGTCGGGGTGCTCCAGCAGGGCGCGGTGGCGGCCGAGTTGACTGCCTGGCAGCGTGAGTGCGGGCACCTGCGGTCGATCACCGCGTCGGCGCTGGAGACGGCGGGCCGGCGGCCGGGGGTGGCGATCGAGCGGCTGCGCCGGCAACTGCACCGCAAGGACGGCTGGATCGCCGACGACGAGGCGTTCGCCGCCGCTGTCGAGCACGTCCGCGAGGAGCTGGTGGAGGGGCTGCTGGCGCTGCCGTTCGACGGCTCGATCGAGGCGGAGCAGTACGTGGCCCGGTTCTCCGCCCGCTGGTCCACCCGCTTCGTGGACGCCATCACCGTGACCCCGGAACCGGACGTCCGCTCCGGGTACGTGCTGCTGGCCAAGGCGCAGTGGCACGAGGTGCAGGTGCTCAAGTTCGTCCACCACCGGTTCGTGCTAGCCCGCCCGGACCTGGCGTTGCACCAGCGCGGTCAGGCCCGGCTGCTCGACACGCTCGTGGAGGCGCTCTGGGAGTGGCTGCTGGACCCGGACGAGGAGTCCCGGCTGCCGCGCCGGCTGCACGACCTGGTGGAGCTGGCCGAGGCGGAGCTGCACCCGCGTACCCCGGACCGGATCGGCCGGGCCCGGGGCCGGGCGATCATCGACTTCGTCGCGCAGCTCACCGACGGTCAGGCGGTGGCGATGCTCGACGCGTTGTCGGGCCGCTCCGGCGCGCTGTGGACCGATGCCTTCGTACTCTGAGGACCTCAGCGGGCCGGCACGCCCTTGACCACGATCTCCGGTGGTACGTCACGCACCACGCACGCCCCGGCGCCGACCGTCGCGCCGGCGCCCACCCGCAGGCCCGGGAGCACGACGGCGCCCGCCCCGATCAGCGCTGCGGTGTCGAGGCGGCAGTCACCGGACACCGCAGCGAGCGGATGCAGGGAGACGTAGTCGCCGACCACGCAGTCGTGCGCGAGAGTGGCGTTCTGGTTGACGTGCAGATGCCGCCCGACTGTCACGTCCGTGGTGATCCGGCCACCGGCGAACACCACGAGACCCTCGGCCGACACCACGTCCGGGCCGACTGTGGCGTCCGGGTGGACGAGACTCGCCGCCGGCCTGCCGTACGTGTCGACCCGCGCGCCCACCTTCCGCCGGACGCGTGGGTCGCCCAGACCGAGGACGACGTGGGTCTCCGGCGGCAGCTGCCCGAGCGCCGCCACGGTCCCCAGGTAGGGGGCGCCGCACGACTCGGCGCGTTTGCGGTTCCGCTCGGACGGGTTGTCGTCCACGAAGCCGACCAGTCGCCACGGTGGCCGCGCGGCCGACTCGTTCACCGCCGCCACGATCTGGGCGATCTCCCGGCCGTGGCCGCCGCACCCGACGACGACCAGGTCGAGGCTCACCGGGATCCGCTTCCCGCAGTCGCCGGCACCGCCTCCTCCGTGGCGGTGCCACGGAACTCGTGGGCCGTGGCGGCGCCGGGCGCGCTGATGCCCTGCCGGCGCAGGACTGCCACCGCGGTCCGGGCCAGGATGCGGGCGTCCAGGCGGAGGCTCCAGCGCTCCACGTAGTACAGGTCGTAGGCGAAACGCTCCGCCCAACCCAGCTCGTTGCGGCCGTTCACCTGCGCGAGCCCGGTCAGGCCGGGCCGGACGTCGTGCCGGCGGAACTCGTCCGGTGTGTAGAGGTCGCGGTAGCTGGTCGGGAACGGACGCGGACCCACGAGGCTCATGTCGCCGCGCAGGATGTTCCACAGGCTGGGCAGTTCGTCCAGGCTGGTCGCCCGCAGCCACCGCCCCAGGGGCGTCAGTCGCGCCTGGTCGTCGCCGGGGGAGAAGGCGTCACCGCCGTCCGCCATGGACCGGAACTTCAGGATGGTGAACTCCCGGCCGTGCCGGCCGATCCGCTGTTGACGGAAGAGGACCGGGCGGCCCATGCCGAGCAGCACCGCGACCGCGACCACGACCAGAATCGGCGCCGCCACCAGCAGGGCCGTGGCCGAGACGGCGACGTCGACGCCCCGCTTGACGGCCGAGGCGACGCTCGCCTGCGAGGTGGGTGTGTGGGGATCTTCCACGCCTGGGGAGAGGCGAACCTGCATGCTGTCCTCCGGCCGCTGACTCGTCAGCGAACAGAGTACGCAAATATGCGCAGAAGGATGTCTTGTCCGACTTTTCGGCGTGGCTCAGGCGACCGCCTGCCACCACCCGTCCACCGCCGGCGGCTCGTCCACCACCACCCGCTCGCCCGGACGCGGCACCGCGAGCCGGACGTCCCGCGCCTTCGCCTCGGCCCACAGCCGGTCCACCGGCTCGGACCAGTCGTGCAGCGCCAGGTTGAACGTGCCCCAGTGCACCGGCACCAGCAGTCCGCCCCGGACGTCGAGGTGCGCGGCCACCGCCTCCTCCGGGAACATGTGGATGTGCGGCCACGCCCGGTCGTACGCGCCGATCTGCATGAGCGTCACGTCGAACGGGCCGTGTTCGGCGCCGATCTCGGCGTACCCGTCGAAGTAGCCGGAGTCGCCGGTGTAGAAGACCTTCCGGTGCGTCCCGGTGATGGTCCAGGAACTCCAGAGCGTGCCGTCGCGGCGCAGCCCGCGCCCGGAGAAGTGCTGCGCGGCGGTCGCGGTGAGCGTCAGCCCGCCGACCCGGTGGCTCTCCGACCAGTCCAGCTCGACGATGCGGTGCTCGGGTACGCCCCAGCGGGCCAGGTGGGCGCCGACGCCGAGCGGCACCACGAACGGCGCGGACTGGAGATCGGCCAGCGTGCGGACGGTCTCCATGTCCAGGTGGTCGTAGTGGTCGTGCGAGATCAGCACCGCGTCGAGCGGGGGCAGCTCGGTCAGGCGTACCGGCGGCTCGTGGATGCGCCGCGGGCCGACCAGTCCGGACGGGGAGCACCTGTCGCTCCACACCGGGTCGAGCAGCACCCGGCGCCCCTCGATCTCGACGAGCGTGGAGGCGTGGCCGTACCAGATGACGTTCAGTTCGCGGGCCGGGTCGGCGGCCGGCGCGGCGCCGGGGCGCAGCAGCGGCACCGGGCTGCCCGGCCGCCGCTTCTGCTTGCCGAAGATCAGCTCCCGGACGAGGTTGCGGCCCGGGTCGGCGACCATCGTGGCGCTGGCGCCGGCCGGGTTGTGGAACGTGCCGTCGTGGAAGCGCGGTGACCGGGCCGCCCGGTCCGCCCGGGCGCCGGTGAGCCGGCCGCCCAGCTGGGCGGGCACGTCCCGCGCCACCCAGGCCAGGCTGGCGACGGCGGCCAGCCCGGCGAGCTTCCACACCCGCCCGCCGCGCGTCCGGTCCGGTTCCCGCCCCGTCGGTTGCCGCATGCTCGTCCCTCCGCCGTGTCCCGTCGTACACGGTAACCACCCTCGTCGCGGTCCGCCCGCGCGACAGCCCACCCGCACGAGGGTCCGCCCGCGTGACAGCCCACCGGACGGTCCGCGGCGGCGGTCAGGGCAGCCGGCGGCGTACCGCGGACGCCACGGTCGCCGCGCGCCCGCCGACGGCACGGACGACCTGGGACGCGTCGGGCACCCAACCGCCGCGGACCGCCTCGCCGGCCGGGTTGGGCGTGAACACGATGCCCTGGTGCGCGGCGACCGGCTGCCGGGTCAGTCCGGCCAGGCGCATCAGCGGCCCGACCAGCACGTCGTACACGCCGGGCAGGACGGTGAAGCCGAAGCGCATGATCACGTTGAGCCGTCCCACCGAAACCTCCCGGCGTGGCCGGTCGAGGCAGTGCGCGATGGCCCGTGCCACCCGCTCGGGGGAGGCGATCGGGGGCGGTGGCCGGCCGATCCGGCCCAGGTAGTTGGCCGCCTGCCGGTAGACGGGCGTGTCGACGCTGCCCGGGTTGACCAGGCAGATCGCGATGCCGGGCGTCTCCCGCGCCTCCTGCTGGAGCGTGCGGGCGAGTCCCTGCAGGCCCCACTTGGCGGCCACGTATCCGCTCATGTAGGGCGCGGTGATGTGCCCGAGCACCGAGCCGGTGAGCACGAGGGTGCCGCCGCCGGCGTCCCGGAACCGGCGCAGCGCCTCCCGGGCCACCGCGGCGGCGGCCAGCAGGTCGGTGCGGACGACCTGCTCGAACACCTCGGCCGGGGTCTCGTCGAAGCGGCCGTAGGCCATCACCGCGGCGGTGTGCACCCAGGCGTCGACGCGGCCGTACTCGGCCCGCGCCGCGTCGGCCAGCGCGGCCACCGCGCCGGGCTCGGTCACGTCCATCGGTACGGCGATCGCCGTCGCGCCCGCCGCCCGGCACTCGTCGCGTACCTCGTCGAGCGTGGCGGGTGAGCGGGCCGCGAGGACCAGCCGGTCCCCGCGGCCCGCCAGCTCCCTGGCGGTCGCCCGGCCGATCCCGCTGGTCGCGCCGGTCACGACCACCGTCCGGGTCACGGTGCGAGCACGACCTTGACGCAGCCGTCCTCCTTCTTCTGGAACATCTCGTACGCGCGCGGCGCGTCGGTCAGCGGCAGCCGGTGGGTCCGCAGGTCCTCCACGCCCAGCGGGTCGTCGTCGCGCTCCAGCAGCGGGATGATCTCGTCGACCCAGCGCCGCACGTGGCACTGGCCCATGCGCAGCTGGATGCCCCGGTCGAACATCTCCATCAGCGGCATCGGGTCCTGCTCGCCGCCGTACACGCCGGAGATCGACACGGTGCCGCCGCGCCGCACGGCCTTGAGCGCGGCGTGCAGCACCACGAGCCGGTCCACGCCGGCCTTGTCGGTCATCGCCTGGGCCAGCTTGTCCGGCAGCAGCCCGGCGGCGGTCTGGGCCATCTTGCCCAGCGGCGCGCCGTGCGCCTCCATGCCGACCGCGTCGATCACCGCGTCCGGGCCGCGCCCGTCGACCAGGTCGATGAGCGTGCCGGGCACGTCGTCGAGCTGGCTGACGTCGAGCACCTCGATGCCGTGGCGGCGGGCCATCTCCAGCCGCTCGGGCACCAGGTCCAGCCCGATCACGCGGCCGGCGCCCAGGTGGCGGCCGATCCGGGCGCTGAACTGCCCGACCGGGCCGAGCCCGAACACGGCGAGCGTGCCGCCGGGCGGGGTGTCCGCGTACTTCACCGCCTGCCAGGCCGTGGGCAGGATGTCGGACAGGTAGAGCCAGCGCTCGTCCGGGCCGCTGTCCGGGATCGTGATCGGCCCGAACTGGGCCTGCGGGACGCGCAGGTACTCCGCCTGGCCGCCGGGGATCGAGCCGTACAGCGAGGTGTAGCCGAACAGGGACGCGCCCTTGCCCTGGCTGGTCACCTGCGTGGTCTCGCACTGCGCGTAGAGCTGCCGCTCGCACATCCAGCACGAGCCGCAGGAGATGTTGAACGGGATGACCACACGGTCACCCTTCTTGAGCCGGGTCACGCCGGACCCGACCTCCTCGACGATGCCCATCGGCTCGTGCCCGAGGATGTCGCCGGGCTTCAGGTACGGCCCGAGCACCTCGTACAGGTGCAGGTCGGAACCGCAGATGGCGGTCGAGGTGATCCGGACGATCGCGTCGGTCGGCTCCTCGATCCGGGGGTCCGGGACGTCCTCGACGCGAACGTCCCGCTTGCCGTGCCAGGTCAGTGCCTTCATGCCTGTCTGTCCCCTCTCCGGTGCCGTCCATCCGACTGCTACCCGGCAGGGGGCCGTTGAATCGGCGGCGGCGGTCACCGTGGCGTGAGGTCGACCGTCACGGCGATGGTGCTGGTGCTGGCCGCGGTGCCGGCGAGGGCGCCGATGTCGAGGCGGCGGCCGGTGCGGTCGGTGACGGCGCCGGCCGCGAGCCGCAGGCCGGCGACGGGCGTGCCGAGCGCCGCCGACGCGGCCTCCAGCAGCCGCCGCCGGGCCACCGCCACGGCGACCCGGACCGGGGTACGGGTTCCGACCGCCGGATGGGGTGCGCCACGCGTCCGGCCCGCTGCCGGCCGTGGCGGTGGCACACGGACGCGCCGGCGCGGCACGGACAGCCCGTCGGCGATCAGTTCGGCGGCCGAGGTGTCGCCGTCGTACCGGTCCGGCGGCAGCGTGAACGACACGGTCCCGTCCGGGCCGACCTCGACGGAGATGAGCGCCGCCCCGGGCAGGGCCGCGGCCGTCATGATCTGGCCGAGGCCGAGCAGCCCGGCCACGTCCGGCGACGGCGTCCGGGCGGCGGCCGGGTACGCCGCGGTGAGTTCGGCGGCGGCCACGAGGACCGGCGCGGCCAGCACGTAGCCCAGGAACGGGGGGAGGGGCGCGGTCATGGTGCTCACCCGGGCGCTCGTCGCCGCAGCCGGGGACGGGAGGCGCCCCGGCTGCGACGCGGTGGTCAGAACTCGCGGTTGCCGAGCGGGATCTCGATGTTGATGGACTGCCCCTCGGACAGGAACAGCAGGGCGAGCTTGCGGAGGAACTCGTCGAACAGCCAGTAGCACTCCGGTGCGAGCGGGAACGGCAGCAGCGCCTCCCGGACCGCGATGAACGGGCCCCAGCTCGTCCGCAGGAGCGTGTCCCAGAGCAGGTCGCGCGGGATCTCCAGCCAGTTGGCGATCTGGTTGCCGAGCATGAACCGGGTGAACGAGCCGAGGATGGGCTTGCTGAGCAGCCCGGCGTCGATCTCCCTGCCGAGGCCGAGCAGGATGTCGGCGAGCGCGTTGCCCTCGCGGGTGGGCGCCAGGATCGGGTCGAGGACCTCGCTGGCCTGGGAGTTCGCCTCGCTCCACGTGGCCGGGATGTACTCGTCCCTGATGCCGAGCATGTGCGCGGCCACCTGCCACAGGTGCAGGAAGGCGGTCGACTCGGCGGCGGGGATCGGCACCCGCCAGTCGGTCAGCTTCCGCATGACCGTGGTCGGCAGGCTGTGCCAGGTGACCATCAGGTCGCGCTGGCTGATCGGGATGTCCTCGGGTGCGACGTCGGCCCACTCGGGCGACTGCGGCAGGAGGTGACGCACGCCGGCGTGCGCCAGCCGGGTCTTGACGGCGGTCACGATCATCGAGCCGTCGGGCTGGTACGCGTTGGCGGTGCCGATGTCGTACCCGAGCTTGGCGGTCTTGGAGATGCGGTCCTTCATGTCCGCGCCGCCCTTGGAGTAGTAGACGGCGCGCGCCTCCTTCGGGATGACGGTGCTCATCATGCCGCTGGCCAGGCCGTAGAGCACGCCGAGGTAGAGGCCGCGCTTCTCGTTGAAGCGCACGGCGGTGGCCAGCTTGCCCTGGTCGACCCAGGAGGGCAGCACGCGTGCGCGTTCGATGAACTGGCGGACGTCCGCCGGGAGGCCGGACGGCAGCGGCTGGCCGTTCTTCGTCCACGTCCGCAGCAGTTGGTTGACCAGTGGTGCGTCGCCCCGGTCCAGGAGCGAGGCGACGAGCGGGTCGGCCTCCTCGTCCCACACCCAGCGGGGGTCCACGCCCGCCCCGGCGCCGGCCACCGATCCCTTGGGCGACCAGGTCCACGCCGATCGCGCCTGTGCCGGCGCGGCGACGCTCAGCGCGCCGAGCGCGCCCAGTGCTCCGCCGGCCTTCAACATCTTGCGTCTGCTTACCGGTTCCACGTTCACTCCTCGGGGTCGAGGCCGCTGATACGGTGAAACGAATGTTGCGCCCGTGTATCACATGAGAGCACGTGGTAACGGTGTCCACAAGGCTCACGATGACAACTGTCGATGGATCAAGAAGAGGGGAGCCCGCCGTGGCGGTGGTCGAGGGGATGCTGTCGGGCAGGGTCGCGTGGGTGACCGGAGCCAGCCAGGGCGTCGGTGCGGCGATCGTCGAAGGGCTGGCGCGGGCCGGCGCGTCGGTGATCCTCCAGTCGCGGCGCCCGGGCGCGCTGGACGAGGTGCGGGACCGGATAGCGGCCGGTGGCGGCACGGCGGCAGTGGTCGCCGGGGACGTCGCCGACGAGTCCGCCGCCGACGCCGTCATCGGCCTCGCGCGGCAGCGCTGGGGCCGGCTGGACGTCCTCGTCAACAACGCCGGCATCAGCCCGGCGCTGCACCGCAGCGAACGGCTGAGCCTGGGGGACTGGCAGCAGGTGATCGACACCAACCTGTCCGGGGTGTTCGTCTGCGCCCGCGCGGCCGGCGCCGTCATGGTCGAGCAGGGCGCGGGCAGCATCGTCAACATGTCCTCCGTGCACGGTCAGGTCGGTTTCCCGCGCCTGGCCGCGTACAGCGCCAGCAAGGGCGGCGTCGAGCAGCTCACCCGCACGCTGGCGCTGGAGTGGGCGGCGGCCGGCGTACGCGTCAACGCGGTCGCGCCCGGCTACCTGGAGACCCCGATGACGGAGGGCCTGCGCGGCCACGAGCAGTGGTCGAGGCGGCTGCGCGACCGCATCCCGATGGGCCGGTTCGGCCGCCCCGAGGAGGTCGTCGGCGCGGTGCTGTTCCTGGCCTCGGACGCCGCGAGCTACGTCACCGGCAGTGTGTTGCACGTGGACGGCGGCTGGACCGCGCAGTGAGCCGCGGACCCTTTGGTTAGTCGGCGTTCGTCACCGCGTCACCGTCGCATGTCGATACAGCGCCAGATCGCGGGCGATCCTTCCCAGAAAGTTAACCCTCGTTTACAGTGCTGCCATCGGCTGCGGAACCCGCGCGGGCACCACGGCGGGGTGCGGCCAGCCCTGCCACCACCAGGCCCGGTTGCGTGTGAAGGAGTAGCCCATGGACCCCGCCGACGTCCTCGCCGAGGACTGCGCCAAGAAAGCCGCCGACCTGACCGTCCCGGCGCTGCTGCACCGCAACGCCACCGAGCACGGCGACCGGCCCGCGCTGACCACGCTCGGCCGCGACGACACCCGCACCTGGGCGCAGCTGCGCGACGAGGTCGCCGAGCTGTCCGCCGGCCTGGCCGAGATCGGCCTGGAGGCCGGGCGGCACATGCTGGTCATGATGTCCAGCCGCGCCGAGCACTGGCTGGTCGACCTCGCCGCGGTCCACCTGGGCGCGGTGCCCTCCACGATCTACCCGACGCTCAGCCCCGAGCAGATGCGCTACCTGGCGCGGCACAGCGCCGCCCAGGTGCTCGTGCTGGAGGGCCCGGCCGAGCTGGAGCGCTGGCGGCCGATCCTGCCCGACCTGCCCGACCTGCTCCGGGTGGTGCTGGTGGACGATCCGGGCGAAGCGTCGACGGAGGCCGTGCCGCTGTCCCGCGTGCGTACCCTCGGCCGCACCGCCCGCGAGGCGGACCCGGACGCCTTCGAGCGGCGCTGGCGCACGATCCGGCCCGAGCAGCCGGTGACGCTGCTCTACACGTCCGGGACGACGGGCGACCCGAAGGGCGTCGTGCTCAGCCACCACAACGTGCTCTACCAGGCGGTGGCGCTGGAGGCGATGGTGTCCGTCCCGGACCACGCGCCGACTGTGGCCTACCTGCCGCTCGCGCACATCGCCGAACGGTTCCTCGGCATCTACAACCCGATCTACCGCGCCGGGCACGTGACCATCTGCCCCGACGCCACGCAGCTCGTCGCGGCGCTGCGCACCGTCGGTCCCGCCTCGTTCTTCGGGGTGCCGCGGGTCTGGGAGAAGATGGCCGCCGGCGTCCAGGCCCACCTGGCCGGCGCCGAGCCCGCGGTCCGCGCCGCCGTCACCGCCGCGACCGCGGTGACCCTGGAGGCGTACGAGCTGCGCGCGGCCGGGAAGCCGGTGCCGGACGAGCTGGCCGCGCGGGTGGCGCAGGCCCGCGACACCGTGCTGCGACCGTTGCAGTCGACACTGGGCCTGCACAACATGGTCTGGCCCGGCAGCGGCGCCGCCCCGATCCCGGTGGACGTGCTGCGGTTCCTCGCCGGGCTCGGCGTCGACGTGCTGGAGGTGTGGGGTCTGACCGAGACCACCGGCACCGCCACCCTCAACACCCCCGACCGCTTCCGCACCGGGACCGTCGGCCGTCCCAACGTGGGCATGGAGGTGCGCCTCGCCGACGACGGCGAGGTTCTCGTCCGGGGTCCGCTCGTGTGCTCCGGCTACCTGCGCGAGGACGGCACCGTCGAGCCGGTCGTCGACGCGGACGGCTGGCTGGCCACCGGCGACGTCGGGACGCTCGACGACGACGGCTTCCTCACCATCACCGACCGCAAGAAGGAACTCATCATCACGTCCAGCGGGAAGAACATCTCGCCGGCGCAGATCGAGAACCTGCTGCGGGCGCACCCGCTCATCGGTCAGGCGGTGGCGATCGGCGACCGGCGGCCGTACGTCACGGCGCTGATCGTGCTGGACGAGGAGGTGGCGCCGCAGTGGGCGCGCACGCACGGCGTCGCCGACCCGCAGCTGCCCGCCCTGGCGTCGGACCCGGTGCTGCTGGCCGAGATCCAGGCCGCCGTGGACGCGGCCAACGCGCGGCTCGCCCGGCCCGAGCAGGTCAAGACGTTCCAGGTGCTGCCGTCGGCGTGGACGCCGGAGTCGGGCGAGCTGACCCCGACGTTGAAGCTACGGCGCCGGGTCGTCGTCGACCGGTACGGCGACCGGATCGACGCCCTCTACCGGCCGGGCGACGCGGTGGCGGAGCCCGTCACGGAGTAGCGCCGGGTCGATGCCGGGCGGGGGTGGCGGCGCGCCGAGGTCGGCGGGCCGGTACCCCCGCGGGTAGCCGGGATAGGTGCGGTTGCGCGGCGCGCGGGTCAGCCGGCTCACCGTCCGCGCGGGCAGCAGCCGCACCACGGCGGCCCGGGCGCGCAGCGCGCCGCCGACCAGCGCGGTCAGCGGCCGCGGCGCGGCCGGGAGCCCGAAGGCGGCGCGCATCTCGGGCGGCAGCAGCGCGCGCACGCCGAGGCGCGCGGCCGGGCGCAGCGGCGCCGGGTACCAGGACGCGAACAGGTCCAGCGTGTACGCCGCGACCCGCTCGTTGCTCGGCGTACGGCGGAACGTCTCGCGCTCGTACGCGTCCTTGAAGGCCCGGAACGCGGCGAAGTCCGCCGGGACGTCCCGGATGCCCATGCGCGCGCCGACGGCGCGGTAGTAGTGGAACGCGGCCAGCCGCTCGTGCTCGTGCAGCGGGCGCCAGCCGTAGCGGTCCAGCCAGTCGATGGGCTCGTAGACGAACGTGGACAGCACGTAGCGCATGTCGTCGTTCGAGATCGCGTACCGCCCGTGCGCCCGGTTGATCACCCGCAGCGCCTCCCGGCCGCGCGGCGAGTCGTACCCGTGCTCCAGCAGCTCGGCCATCAGCAGCGCGGTGTCGTCGTAGCGCTGCTGCGCCCGCAGCCGGAACTCGCCGGTCGCGTCGAGCAGCGCGGAGATGCCCGGCACGCAGAACGTGCGCAGCAGCGCCAGCTCCAGCGCCCGCTGGTAGTCGAAGGGGAACTCGTACCCGGCGGAGAGCCGGTAGATCTCGTGGTGGTCGCGTACCGGGTCGAGCGTCTCGATCCGGCGCAGCCAGCGGTACCGCCCGTCACGAGCCATCGCGACCACCTCCACCGTCCACCCTTGCCCATGCAGTCAAGCTCCTCTATGTTAATAGAAAATCACATCCCCGGATAACTCGAAACCTGCTTGTGCGCACCTCACGGGCCGGTGTTCAGGGCGATGTCCGGTCGAAACCGGGAAGTGGTGCTAATGGAGAATCTCAGTAGACGAAGCGTCCTGACGCTCGGTGCCGCGCTGGGACTGGTGGCGGTGGCGGACACCCCGAAGGCGTGGGCGTGGTCGTCGTCCGGCTCGATCGCCGGGACCGACACGGTCACCGACCCGTGGGACGTCTGGGACGACGACACCGACCCGCTCGTCGCCTCGCTGCTGGACGCCGGTCAGATCCCGGCGGTGAACACCGCGTTCGCGTCCTGGATCCGCAACGGCGACGCGCTGCCCGCCGGCCTGCCCCCGGCGCTCACCACCTACCTGCGGCGCGTCAACACGCTGCCGTCCTGGGCCGACCAGGCCAAGCTGGACCGCGCCGCCCAGTTCAACAAGCGCATGAGCATGTACCTGTTCCTGCTCTACGGCCTGGGCAGCGGGATCATGAGCACGGTGATCCCGCGCGAGGCCCGCAACGTCTACTGGTCCGAGGGCGGCGCGGACATGAAGTCGCGCGCCGCGAAGACCTTCACCTACGGGTACGACCTGAGCGCTCCCGACGCGTTCAAGGCCACCGGCAGCTTCGTGGTCACCTCGCACAAGACGCGGCTCACCCACGCGGCCGTACGGCACCTGCTGCCGCAGTCCGCGCCGTGGCGCGGCGTCACCGACCACCCGATCCCGATCAGCAACGGCGACATCCTCATCACCTTCCACAGCCTCGGCACCTACGTGCACCGCAAGCTGCTCGACTGGCGTCGCTGGGGCCTGCGGATGTCGGCCGCGGAGGAGGAGGCCTACCTGCACATGTGGCAGGTCGCCCTGCACCTGCTCGGGGTCCGCGACGAGTTCATCCCGAACAGCTGGGCCGCCGCCGAGGAGCAGTCCCGGTACGCGCTGAACCCGCTCCTCGCGCCGACGCCCGAGGGCATCGACCTGGCCGACATCCTGCTGAACCTGACGTCCTCGGTGGACCTGGGCGTCACCCGGGGATTCCAGCGGGAGTTCGCGCGCTACGTGCTCACCGACCGGATCGGCGACTGGCTGCGGCTGCCCCGCGACTACATCTCCCGGGGTGTGATCGAGGCCGGCTGGCCGACGTACGTGATGTTCCGCGAAGGGCTCTCGCCGCTCATGCCGGAGACGTTCGGCCTGTTCGACAGGTTCATCCGCGGGCTGGCGATGCTGTTCCTCAACAACGGCTCGTCCGCGTCGCACACCCCGATCACGATCCCGGTCATGAACCGGCCGGGCACCTGAGGCGCGTGCGGCTTCACAGCGTCAGGGCGCCGGTGACCAGCGCGGTCACCGCGTCCCGGTGGCCGGGCGAGTCCTGCCAGCGCAGGGCCCGCCCGGCCTCCACCGCCACGCCGAAGCCGGCGTGCACGAGCAGCCGGGCCTGCCGCCGGTCCAGGTCCGGCCGGACCGCCCGCAACTGCTGCTCCCAGACCGCGATGTGCTCCCGCTGGGCGAGGATGAGCGGACGCCGGACGTCGTCCGGAAGCCCGGCCACCTCGGCCTCGGCGACGCTGTTGAGGGTGTTGTGCTCGAAGCAGTAGGCCACGTACGCCGCCGCCAGCGCGACCACCGCCTGACGAGGATCGGCCGCCCGCTGGAGGCTGCGGTCCACGGCCTGGGCGAGCAGTTCCGCCGCCTGGAGGCAGGCGGCCACGAGGATGTCCACCTTGCCGGGATAGTGGCGGTAGATCGCGGACGGCGCGAGCCCCACCGCCTGGGCGATCTGCGCGTTGGTGACGGTGGCGAAGCCGTCCCGGGCGAACAGCGGCACGGCCGCGGCCAGGATCTCCGCGCGCCGGGTCCGGGGCACCGGCTGGGCGGGCAGCTCGACCAGCCGCGCCGTCCCGGCGGCGGTCGTCGGGTCGGTGGCCACCACCCGCATCGCGGACCGGAGCACCAGATCCTCGATCCGGCGCTGGGCGATCGAGGTGTGGTGCATGGTCACCGAGCCGATCACACCGAGGGCCGCGACCGCCCGCAGCCGCTCTTCGGGCAGCGGGTACTCCCGCCGTACCATCTCGGTCACCCGGCCCACGACGTGGCCGAACTTCGCGCGGAGCAGGTGGCGGTCCGCGCGCCCGAGGTAGCGGGCCTCCCACCGGTAGATGCCGCCGGAGGCGCGGTGCGCGACGGTGACCCGGGTGAGGGCCAGCAGCACGTCGGCCAGCGCCGCGTCGGGCGGCCACTCGTCGACGACCCCGACCAGGTTGTCCACCATGACGTTGGCGCACTCGGCGAACAACGCGTACTTGTTCGGGAAGTGCCGGTACAGCGCCGGCGCGCTGATGCCGACCGCCGCGGCGATCTCCTCCATGGACGCGCCGTGGTAGCCGCGCTCGCTGAACACCTGCCCGGCCGACTCCACGATGACCTGCCTGCGGTTGCGTGGCCGGGTGGCCGCGGCCGGCCCGGTGGTCACCGGACCGTCCGGGCGGACGCGGACGGGCACAGGACCATGGGTGTCAGTCAACCACAGCGGTTCACGCCGCCCGCGCCTCGCGATGACGCCGCTCAGGCGTGCAGCACGGCGAGCGCGAGCCGGGCGGTCCAGGTGTCGTAACCCGCGGTGCGGTCGAAGCGGCCGAGCCGTCCGACGTCGGTGACCACGTTCAGCGCGGCGTGCACGAGGACGCGGGCGTCGCCGGCCGGCAGGTCCGGCCGTACCGCCCGGACCAGGCCCACCCACTCCTCGACGTGCAGGCGTTGCGCGCCGCGCAACTCGTGGCGGTCCCGGTCCGGCAGGTTGTTGTTCTCCGCCAGGTACACCGCGACCAGGTCGCTCTGGCCGAACGCGAAGTCGACGTAGGCCCGCACCACCCGGTGCAGCGCGTCGGCCGGGTCGCTCGCGTCGGCGATCGCCGCGGTGGTGGCACCGGTCAGCCGGTCGGTGGCCCGGTAGTAGGCGGCCGCGAGCAGGTCGGCCTTGCCGGGGAAGTAGCGGTACACGCTGGACGCCTGCATGCCCGCGGCGCGGCCGATGTCCTCGACCGCGACGGCGTGGTAGCCGTGCCTGTGGAACAGCCGCATCGCCTCGATCAGCAGCAACTCGCGGCGCGACGCCGGGCGCACCGGGCCGGTGGCGGGCGTGTCCTCCGGCGCGGGACGCCGCCGCGGCGGCACCGCCGGCGCGTCGGTCCGCAGCAGCGTCCAGGCGACCCGGGTGAGCAGGTGCTCGGTGTCGGTGCCGGTGGCCGCGGCCCGGTACGTGGTAACGCTGCCGAACGCGCTCAGCGCCGCGTTCACCAGCAGGTCCGCCTGCCCGGCGGTCAGCTCGGGACGCAGCTCGCGCAGCGGCGCGGCGACGCGGCCGACGAGCGTGGCCATCGACGCGGCGAACTCCTGCCGGTGCTCGGGCGTCAGGTAGCGGCCCTCCCACTGGTACAGCCCGGCCACCCGCCGCCGGCTCACCGCGACCTCGGCGAGCGCGCGCAGCAGCTCGTCGAGCAGCCCGTCGGCGCTGTTCGCCGCCGGCTGCCCGGTCGCGGCGAGCAGGGCGCCGACGACCTCGCGGGTGGCGTGCACGAGGATCGCGTACTTGTTCGGGAAGTGCCGGTAGACGGCCGGCCCGCTGATGCCGACGGCGGCGGCGATCTCGTCCACCGAGACGCCGTGGTAGCCCCGCTCGCAGAACAGCTCGGCACCGGCGAGCGCGATCCGGGCCTTGCGGTCCTTGGGCCGTCTGACCGGTGCCGGGGCGGTGTCGCTGGCTGTTCGTCGCACCGCTACACGTTAGCGCCCCCTCGCGTGGATCCGGTGGCGCCCCTCGGCGGTTTCCGTCGCGGAGCCGGAGCCGGACAGCGCGGAACGCTTCTTGACAAGCGGCGGCAGGCTCAAGAAAAGTTAGGCGAAATTCGCATGCGGGTGAGCAATGAGGAGCTTGGCATGACGACCGATGCGTTCATCTACGACGCGTTGCGCACGCCGCGCGGGCGGGGCAAGCCGACCGGAGCGTTGCACGGGGTGAAGCCGGTTTCGCTGATCACCGGCCTGATCGAGGAGACCCTGCGGCGGATGCCCGGCCTCGATCCGGCGCTGATCGACGACATCGTGCTCGGGGTGGTGTCCCCGCTCGGCGACCAGGGCGCCGACATCGCCCGGACCGCCGCCGTCGCTGCCGGCCTGCCCGACACGGTGGCCGGCGTCCAGCTCAACCGCTTCTGCGCCTCCGGCCTGGAGGCGGTGAACATCGCCGCGCAGAAGGTGCGCTCCGGCTGGGAGGATCTCGTCCTCGCCGGTGGCGTCGAGTCGATGTCCCGGGTGCCGATGGGCTCCGACGGCGGGGCGTGGGCGCTCGATCCGGAGGTCAACTACACCACCGGGTTCGTGCCGCAGGGCATCAGCGCCGACCTCATCGCCACCATCGCCGGCTTCGACCGGGAGACGGTCGACGCGTACGCGCTCCAGTCGCAGGCGCGGGCCGCGAAGGCGTGGGCCAACGGCTACTTCGCCCGGTCCGTGGTGCCGGTCCGCGACCGCAACGGGCTCACCGTCCTGGACCGGGACGAGCACATCCGGGCGGACTCGACGGCGGAGAGCCTCGCCGCGCTGCGCCCCTCGTTCGCCGAGATCGGCCAGAAGGCGGGCTTCGACGCGGTCGCGTTGCAGAAGTACCACTGGGTCGAGCGGATCGAGCACGTCCACACCGCGGGGAACTCCTCCGGCATCGTGGACGGTGCCGCGCTCGTCGCGATCGGCAGCGAGGCGGCCGGCGCCGCCGCCGGCCTCACCCCGCGCGCCCGCGTCGTGGCCACCGCGCTCAGCGGCGCCGACCCGACCATCATGCTCACCGGCCCGGCCCCGGCCGCCCGCAAGGCCCTGGCCAAGGCCGGTCTCGGCGTCGACGACCTCGACCTGGTGGAGATCAACGAGGCGTTCGCCGCGGTGGTCCTGCGGTTCGTCGCCGACCTCGGCCTGAACCCGGACATCGTCAACGCCAACGGCGGGGCGATCGCGATGGGCCACCCGCTGGGCGCGACCGGCGCCATGATCCTCGGCACGCTCGTCGACGAACTGGAACGACGCGGCGGCCGCTACGGCCTGGCCACGCTCTGCGCGGGCGGCGGCATGGGCATCGCCACCGTGATCGAACGAATCTGAGGAGCACGAATGGCCAACACCATCCGGTGGGAGCACGGCGACGACGGCATCGTGCTGCTCACCCTCGACCACCCCGGCCGCTCGGCGAACGTGATGAACGCGGAGTTCGGCGCGAGCCTCACGGCCACGGTGGACCGGCTCGAAGCCGAGCGCGACCGGATCACCGGCGTGATCGTCACCTCGGCCAAGAAGACGTTCTTCGCCGGCGGCGACCTGGAGACCCTGGTGCGGCTGACGCCCGCCGACGCCGAGGCGTCCGCCGCCGACGCGGCCGCGCTCAAGCACGCCGTACGCCGGCTGGAGACGCTCGGCCGGCCGGTCGTCGCCGCGATCAACGGATCGGCCCTCGGCGGCGGGCTGGAACTGGCGCTGGGCTGCCACCACCGGGTCGTGCTCGACGACCCGGCCATCGAGATCGGCTTTCCCGAGGTCACGCTCGGCCTGCTGCCCGGCTGCGGCGGCGTGGTGCGTACCGTCCGGCTGCTCGGCGTCACCGCCGCGCTGACCGACTGGCTGCTGCGCGGCCAGCGCCGCCGGCCGCAGGACGCGCTCGCGCACGGGCTCGTCGACGAGATCGCCGCCGACCGGGACGCCCTGATGGCCGCAGCCCGCGACTGGATCGCCGCCCACCCGGACGCGACCCAGCCGTACGACCGCAAGGGCTACCGGATGCCCGGCGGCACCCCGTCCAGCCCCGGCCTCGCGATGCAGTTGCCGGCCATGCCCGCCCTGCTGCGCAAGCAGCTCAAGGGCGCGCCCTACCCGGCGCCCCGCAACATCCTCGCCGCCGCCGTCGAGGGCGCCCAGGTCGACCTGGACACCGCGTTCGCGATCGAGGGCCGGTACTTCACCGAGCTGGCCACCGGGCAGATCGCCAAGAACATGATCAAGGCGCTCTTCTTCGACCTCCAGGCCGCCCGGTCCCGGGCCGCCGGCGGGGACCACGAGCCGGTGCGCAGCGTCGCGGTCGTCGGCGCGGGCATGATGGGCGCCGCCATCGCGTACGTCTGCGCCCGCGCCGGCATGCGGGTGGTGCTCAAGGACGTTACCGCCGAGGGTGCGGCGCGCGGCAAGGCGTACTCGGCGGGCCTGCTCGACAAGGCCGTCGCCCGGGGCCGGACGACACCGGCGGAGCGCGACGAGTTCCTGGCCCGCATCCACGCCACCGGCGACGTCGCCGACCTGGCCGGCGTCGACCTCGTCATCGAGGCGGTCTTCGAGGACCCGGCGCTCAAGCACAAGGTGTACGCCGAGATCGAACAGGTCGCGCCGGACGCGCTCATCGCCTCCAACACCTCCACGCTGCCCATCACGCTGCTCGCCGAGGGCGTCAGCCGGCCGGAGGAGTTCGTCGGGCTGCACTTCTTCTCCCCGGTGGACAAGATGCCGCTGGTCGAGGTGATCCGCGGGGAGCGGACCGACGAGACCACACTGGGCCGCGCCCTGGGCGTCGTCCGCCGGCTGCGCAAGACGCCGATCGTGGTCAACGACAGCCGGGGCTTCTTCACCAGCCGGGTCATCGGGACGTTCACCAACGAGGGCGTGGCGATGCTGGCCGAGGGCATCCCGGCGGCGACCATCGAGCAGGCGAGCAGCCAGGCCGGGTATCCCGCGCCGGTCCTCGCGCTGATGGACGAGCTGACCCTGACCCTGCCCCGGAAGATCCGGCAGGAGACGGCCGCGGCCACTGTGGCCGCCGGAGGCACCTGGACGCCGCACGCGGCCGACGCGGTGATCGACCGGATGATCGACGAGTGCGGCCGGACCGGGCGCTCCGGTGGCGCCGGCTTCTACGACTACCGCGACGGGAAGCGGGCCGGGCTCTGGCCGGGTCTGCGGGAGCAGTTCGGCGGCACGAACCTGGACACGCCGTTCGAGGACCTCAAGGAGCGGATGCTCTTCATCGAGGCGATCGAGTCGGTGCGGTGCCTGGACGAGGGCGTGCTGACCTCGGTGGCGGACGCCAACGTCGGCTCGATCCTGGGCATCGGCTATCCGAGCTGGACCGGCGGCGTCCTCCAGTACGTCAACCAGTACGACGGCGGGCTGCCGGGCTTCGTGGCCCGCGCCCGGGTGCTGGCCGAGCGCTACGGCGAGCGGTTCGACCCGCCGCCGCTGCTGACGGCGATGGCCGAGCGGGGCGAACGGTTCGAGTAGCGGCGGTCAGAGCGCGGCGGCGAGTCGCTGGGCGTTCATGTACGCGATGGCCTCCACGGAGATCATCGGGTTGACGCCCAGCGACCCCGGGAAGGTCGACGCGTCGGCGAGGACCAGGTTGGGGACCTCCCACGTCGCGCCGTCCGGCCGGGCCACCGACGTCGCCGCGCTGCCGCCCATCCGGGCCGCGCCCATGATGTGCAGGGCGGCCATGGTGACCTGCCCGGGCGCGGTTCCCAGCGTCTCGACGTGCCGGACGAACTCGTCGACGGAACCCGTGCCGCGTTCCCAGACCGGGCCGCGCTGGTGTCCGGACCAGAGCCGCAGCGCTCCGGCCGCCTCGACGATCCGGGCCGCGCCGGCGATCCCCGCCCGCAGGTGGGCCGCGTCGTAGGGGGACAGGCGGTAGTGCACCACCGGCTCGCCGTCGCGGCCGACCCGCACCTCACCGCTGTCGCGGTCGCGGGTGATCACGCCGACTCCGCCGAGGTGTGGCAGCGCGCGCATCCGGTCCAGATGTGCCCGTCCGCCCGTCCAGCTCATGAACGACACGGCGGTGGCCGGGTTGGTGGCGGCGGTCTCGTAGATGACGCCGTAGCCGCGGCCGTCGAGGTCGGCGTGTTCGGTGGAGTACCGGGTCTGCATCCCGCCCTCCCACGGCCGGACCTCCTCGGCGAACACGCCCCACACGCCGGTCGCCGGATGCAGGTGCAGGTGCCGGCCGATGTTCGGGTTGGTGAGCCCGGAGCGGCGGAGCAGTGCGGGTGTCTGCACGCTGCCGGCGGCGACCACCACGGCGCGGGCGCGTACGGCGACCGGATGGCCGTCCGCGGTGTGGCCGGTCACGCCCGTCGCCCGGCCCGCTTCGACGGTGACGGTCCGCACGTCGACGCCGACGACGAGCCGCGCACCGGCGCGTTCCGCGTCGGCCAGCCAGGTCTTCGTCGCGGACCGTTTGGCGCCGATCCGGCAGCCCAGGCCGCAGCGCCCGCACTCGACACCGGTGTCGCAGCCGTCGACGTTGCGGGGCATCTCGTCGACGTGCCAGCCCAGCCGGTTCAGTCCGCGCTCCATCAGCGCGTCCCGGGAGGAGATCCGGCCGTGCTCGCGGTTGACGCCGAGCCGCGTCCACACCGCGTCGAGGCAGCCGTCGTACTCGTCGGTGGCGAACTGCGGCACGCCGAGCGCGGCCCACTCCTCGCGTACCCGGGCCGGGGTGGGGAACGACGTGGTGTAGTTCACCACTGTGCCCCCGCCGAGGCACTGTCCCTGGAGGAGGCTGAGCTGGCCCTCGGCGGTGGCGGCGGGGCCGGGGGCGTAGAGCCGGGACAGCCCGGACAGCTCCCCGCCGTCGAAGTCCCGGTCGTCGTAGTAGCCGCCCTTCTCGACGACGACCACGTCCAGGCCGTGCCCGGCGAGGACCGCGGCGGCAGTGCCGCCGCCGGCGCCGGATCCGACGACGACGACGTCGCAGTCCAGTGTGGCCGGCGCGGACGGGTGGACCGGGGTCAGCGGCGGCGCGGGCGCGTCGGCCCGGACCCCGAGCGGTCCGGGATAGCCGATGGCGTCCCACACGGGCGAGTGCCCGGCCGGCCCCGGCGTCAGGTAGTAGGAGAGGGTGGCGGCGCCCTTGAGTGCCTGGAACAGCGCCCGTTTGGCGGTGACCCGCGAGTGGGCCAGCGCGAGCAGCGTCCTCTCCCGGCGTTGCGGCGACTGCCGGGAGAACGGCTGCGCGCAACCGCCGAGGACGAACTGGGTGACCGGGGAGTCCCACCGGTCCAGCAGCCGCAGGAACTGCCGGACCTCGGCGGTGCGCGGATTGTGCAGGACGAGCGCGGCCATCACCTCGGTCGCGCCGAGCCGGCTGGCCGACGGGATCCCGGCGCCGTCACCCGGCGCGAACGTGTCGCAGATGCTCGCCAGGGCGGCGCGCTGGCGGTCGGACAGGTGCACGGTGCCTCCGATCGACCGAGGGGCCGGATGGGTCAGGACATCTGCTCGGACAGGCCGTACGTCTTGGCGATGATCTCGCGCTGGATCTCGCTGGCGCCGCCGTAGACGGTGGACACGATCGACGAGCGGACCAGGCGCTCCATGTCGAACTCGGTGGTGTAGCCGTAGCCGCCCATCATCTGCATCGCGTCCAGGGTGACCCGGCGGGCGGTCTCGGTGGCCTTGAGCTTCGCCATCGAACTCTCCCGGGGCAGCACCGTGTCCGGTGCCCTGTCGACCTTGGCGGCGGTGTCGTAGACCAGCAGCCGGGCGCACTCGATCTCGGTGGCCAGGTCGGCCAGCCGGTGCCGGAGCACCTGGAACGATCCGATCGGCCGGCGGAACTGCCGCCGGTTCCGGACGTACTCCACGACGTCGTCGAACGCCCGCTGCGCGGTGCCGAGCATGACGCTGGCGAGGATCAGCCGCTCCATGTTGAGCCCGGCCATCAGTTGCCGCCAGCCGTTGTCGACCTCGCCGACCACGGCGTCGGCGGGCAGCGCGCAGTCGGTGAAGTAGAGGTCGTTCACCTCCCGGCCGCCCATTGTGTCGATGCCGGAGACGGTCAGGCCGGGCGCCGAGGCGGGGACCAGGAACATGGTCAGGCCGTGGTGGTCGCCGGCCCGGCCGGAGGTGCGGGCGACCAGCAGGATGTGCTCGGCCAGGTGGGCGTTCGAACACCACGTCTTCTGGCCGTTGACGACGTACCCGTCGTCGCGGCGCTCGGCGCGGCAGCTCAGGTTCGCCACGTCGGAGCCGGCCTCGGGCTCGGACATCGCGACCGCCTCGATGACGCCGCGGGCCACTCCGGACAGGATCAGCTTCTTCTGCGCCGGCGTGCCGAACCGCTGGTAGGTGGCGGCCACGATGATCGAGGTGGTGAAGCCGCCGATCGGGGCCATCGCGCGGGCCGTCTCCTCCAGGAACAGGCACAGCTCCGTCATGCCGGCGCCGCCGCCGTCGAACTCCTCGGGCAGGGACAGGCCCAGCCAGCCGAGGTCGGCCATCTTGCGGTACAGCTCCGGGCTGTGCGGTTCCCGGCCGCCGTTCGTGAGGTTCCGCCGCTGCTCGCGGGTGCCCACCTCGCGGCGGCAGAAGTCCCGCACCGCCTCGACCAGGGATCGTTGCTCGTCGCTCCACTCCACCGCGGTACCTCCAGCGCGTCAGCAGGGATTGACAGCAAGGCTAGACTATCGAATATCAAATGTCAGGAGGCTGTCGATGACGTCCCTCGTGGAGCACCCTCGCCGGCTGCGCGTCGTCGACCCGGTGACAGGTGAGCACCGCGCCGACTACGAGATCGCCGACGACGCCGCCGTGCGCGCCGCCGTGGCGCGGGCCCGCGAGGCGGCCGGCTGGTGGGCCGCCCTGGACGCCCGGCAACGCCGCCGCCACCTGCTGGCGTACAAGGCGGCGGTCGCCGGCGGCATCGAGGAACTGGCCGGGATCGTCCGGAGCGAGACCGGCAAGAGCCTCGCCGGGGCGCAGCTCGAGGTGATGCTCGCCGTCGAGCACCTGGACTGGGCGGCCCGGCACGCCGCGCGGGTGCTCAGGCGACGGTCGGTCTCCTCCGGCCTGCTCGCGTTCAACCAGGCCGCCTCCGTCGAGTACGTGCCGTACGGCGTGGTTGGCGTGATCGGTCCGTGGAACTACCCCGTCTACACGCCGATGGGCGCGGTGTCGCACGCGCTCGCGGCCGGCAACGCGGTGGTGTTCAAGCCCAGCGAGTTCACCCCCGGCGTCGGTGTGTGGCTGGCCGAGCGCTGGCACGAGCTGTTCCCCGACCACCCGGTCCTCCAGGTGGTGACCGGCGACGGCACGACCGGCGCCGCGCTGTGCCGCGCGTCGGCCGACAAGATCGCGTTCACCGGGTCGGCCGCGACTGGGCGCGCGGTGATGGCCGCCTGCGCCGAGAGCCTGACCCCGGTGGTGATCGAGGGCGGCGGCAAGGACGCGCTGATCGTCACCGCCGACGCCGACCTGGACGCGGCCGCGCGGGCGGCGGTCTTCGGCGGCCTGGGCAACGCCGGGCAGACGTGTGCCGGCGTCGAGCGCGTCTACGTCGAACGGTCCGTCTACGAGCCGTTCCTGGCCACGCTCACCGACCTGGCACGGCAGGTCCGGCCGGGCGCCGAGCCGGACGCGCCGTACGGGCCGATGACCACACCCGCCCAGCCCGAGGTCGTCCGGCGCCACGTCACCGACGCGCTCGACCGGGGCGCCCGGGCTGTGGTCGGCGACGCGGATTCGGTCCGGCCCCCGTTCGTGGAGCCGGTCGTGCTGACCGACGTCCCCGAGGACAGCACCGCCGTCACCGAGGAGACGTTCGGCCCGGTGCTCGTGGTCAACCCGGTGGCCGACGCCGACGAGGCGGTACGCCGGACGAACGCGACCAGCTACGGGCTCTCCGGTTCGATCTTCACCCGCGACCGCCGCCGTGGCCTGGCGCTCGCCGGGCGGCTGCGGGCCGGCGCGGTGTCGGTCAACTCCGTGCTGGGGTACGCGGGCGTGCCGTCACTGCCCTTCGGCGGTGTGGGCGACTCGGGGTTCGGCCGGGTCCACGGCGCGGACGGCCTGCGCGAGTTCAGCCGGGCGCGATCGGTGACGTGGCAGCGGTTCCGGCCGCTGATCGAGGTGATGACGCTCCAGCCGTCCGCCTCCGCCATGAAGCGCTCGCTGGCGATGTTCGCGTGGCGTCATGGCCGCCGATGACTCACTCGTTCCACACGCCCAGCCCGTCGAGGTGCTTGACCAGCCGTTCCGCGCCGTCGGTGAAGTGCCGGGCCATGACCGGCCGGACGGCCTCCGGGTCGCGGGCTTCGAGCGCGTCGAGCAGCGCCTCGTGATCGGCGATCATGCCCGCCCGCCACTCGGGGTCGGCGGCGTAGAACCGCGACGGCGTGTAGCGGGTCACGGTCCGCAGCAGCCAGGACAGCTTGCGCGCGTCGGCGAGCCGGTTGATCCGGCGGTGGAACTCGTATTCGAGCTGCTCCACGCGGCTGACCTGCCGGGCCTGGGCGGCGCGGCGCAGCCGCTCGTGCTGCTGCCGCAGGTCGTCGAGCTGGTCCGGGGTGATGCCGGTGGCGACCCGGGCGGCCAGCTCACCGGCGATGTGGCCCTGGAGGCTGAACACGTCGATGATGTCCTGCCGGGACAGCGGCGCCACCACGTGCCCGCGGCGCGGTTGCAGCTCGACCATGTCCTCCGCGCGCAGCATCAGCAGCGCCTCGCGTACCGGCGTGATGCTCAGCCCGGTCTCCTGGGCGACCTCCTCCAGCCGGATGCGTTCGCCGGGGCGCAGCTGGCCGGACATGATCCGGTCGCGCAGCAGACTCGCCACGGTCTCGGAGAGCTGGGGCTGGGAGACGTTCTGGATCCTGCCGCGGTCCGCCACCACCTGAGGGTATCAAATGTCAAATGTCACAACAGGGAAGCCGGCTGGCGCCGGCTTGCGGGCCGCCACCAGCGGCGGCGTACGCACGATCTGGTTCGACCGGCCCGACCGGCGCAACGCGATGACGCTGGAGATGTTCCGCGACTACTACGCGGCCCTGGTGGCGGCGGACGCGGACCCGGAGGTCCGGGCGGTCGTCGTCACCGGCTCCGGTGACTGGTTCTGCTCCGGTGCCGACCCGGAGGCGCTGGCCGCACTGCTCGACGAGCGCAACCGTGACCTGCTCGCCGGCGAGTTCGGCTTCCCGCCGCACCTGCCGTTGACGCTCGGCACGCCGATCGTCGCCGCGATGAACGGCGGGGCGGCCGGCCTCGGCCTGGTCCACGCGCTCTACGCCGACGTGCGGTTCATGGCGGCGGAGGCGCGCCTGTCCACCACGTTCAGCCGGCTCGGCCTCGTCGCCGAGTACGGCAGCGCCTGGCTGCTGCCCCGGCTCGTGGGCGTCGGCGCCGCGCTGGACCTGCTGCTGTCCGGCCGCAAGGTCGACGCGGCGGAGGCGTTCCGGATCGGGCTTGTGCAACGCGTGCTCCCGCGCGACGAGGTGCTGGCCGAGGCACAAGCCTATGCCGCGGCCCTGGCGCAGCACTGCTCACCGGCGTCCATGGCGGTGATCCGGCGGCAGGTGTTCTCCGGCCTGGAGACCGGCGCCGACGAGGCCGCCGCCGACGCGATCCGCCTCATGGTCGAGTCGCTGGCCGGCGGCGACTTCGGCGAGGCCCTGCTCGGCCGGGCCCAAGGGCGCGCACCCCGCTTCGCACCCCGGGCCGGCGCGTGAGCGGCCCGCTCGCCGGCGTCCGGGTCGTGGAACTGGCCGGGATCGGCCCCGGCCCGTTCGCCGCCATGCTGCTCGCCGACCTCGGCGCCGACGTGGTCCGGGTCGACCGGCCGGAACCCGGCGCGTTCGCGGCCGGCGACCCCGGGCGGAACCTGCTCAACCGGGGCAAGCGTTCGGTCGTGGTGGACCTGAAGCACCCCGACGGCGCCGAGGTGGTCCTCGCGCTGGCCGGGCGGGCCGCGATCCTGATCGAGGGCTGGCGTCCCGGTGTCGCCGAGCGTCTGGGCGTCGGACCGGCCGCGGCGCTGGCCCGCAACCCGGGGCTGGTCTACGGGCGGATGACCGGCTGGGGGCAGGACGGGCCGCTGGCCCGCGCCGCCGGCCACGACATCGGCTACATCGCGGTGGCCGGGGCGCTGCACCCGATCGGCCGCGCCGGCGGGCCGCCGCAGATCCCGCTCAACCTGGTCGGCGACTTCGGCGGCGGCGCGCTCTACCTGGTCGTCGGCATCCTGGCGGCGCTGCACGTCGCCGGCGCCACCGGGCGAGGGCAGGTCGTCGACGCCGCCATCGTGGACGGCGCGGCCCACCTCACCACCCCGTTCGCCGGGCTGCTCGCCGAGGGTGCCTGGCGGCCCGAGCGGGGCCGCAACCTGCTCGACGGCGGCGCGCCGTTCTACGACGTGTACGCCACCGCCGACGGCGGGCACATGGCGGTCGGCGCGCTGGAGCCGCAGTTCTACGCCGAACTGCTGCGGCTGCTCGGGCTGGCCGACGCGGACCTGCCGGACCGGCACGACGTCACCGGATGGCCGGTGCTGCGCGCCCGCTTCGCCGAGGTGTTCGCCGGGCGTACCCGCGACGAGTGGACGGCCGTGTTCGACGGCACCGACGCCTGCGTCGCGCCGGTGCTGTCGCTGACCGAGGCGCCGGGTCACCCGCACCTTCACGCGCGTGGCACGTACGAGGAGCACTTCGGCGTCCGGCAGCCCGCCGTGGCGCCCCGCCTGTCCGGGACACCCGGCCGGGTCGGCGGCCCGCCGCCCGCGCCGGGCGCGGACACCGAGCCCGTCCTCACCGACTGGGGGCTGGACGAACACCTACCGCGGTGGCTGGACGGCGGCGCCGTCGGCCGGAAGCAGGGAGCAGCGCACTGATGCGTATCGGGACGACACTGGCGTACGCCGCCGATCCTCGCGGCGGCGCCGACGACGTGGCCGCCTGGGAACAGGACGGCCTGGACGTGGTCTGGGTGTCCGAGGCGTACGGCTTCGACGCGCCCACGGTCATGGGTTACCTCGCCGCCCGCACGAGCCGCGTCCACATCGGCTCCGCGATCCTGCCGATCTTCTCGCGTACCCCGGCCCTGCTGGCGCAGACCGCGGCGGGCCTGGACGCGATGTCCGGTGGCCGGGCCATCCTCGGGCTCGGTGCGTCCGGGCCGCAGGTGATCGAGGGATGGCACGGCGTCGCGTACGACCGGCCGCTGGCCCGCACCCGGGAGGTGATCGAGATCTGCCGGCGGGTGTGGCGGCGCGAGACGCTGACGAACGACGGCCTCTACCGGCTGCCGCTGCCGCCCGGCGAGGGCACCGGGCTGGGCAAGCCGCTGAAGATCCTCACCCACCCGGTCCGGGACCGCATCCCGATCCACGTGGCGAGCCTCGGCGACCGGAACGTCCGGATGACCGCCGAGATCGCCGACGGGTGGCTGCCGTTCCTCTACGACCCGCGGCGCGCGGGCGACGTCTGGGGCGCCGCGCTGGCGGCCGGCCGGGCGAAGCGGTCCGCCGATCTGGGGCCGCTGGAGGTGGTGGCCGGCGGGCCGCTGGCCATCGGCCCGGACGTGACCGGGCTGCGGGACCTCGCCCGGCCGCTGATCGCCCTGTACGTGGGCGGGATGGGCGCCAAGGGCCGCAACTTCTACCACGACCTGCTGTGCCGCTACGGCTACGCCGCCGAGGCGGACCGCATCCAGGAGCTCTACCTGGACGGCCGCAAGGCGGAGGCCGCCGCCGCGGTGCCGGCGGAACTGCTGGAACGCACCAGCCTGATCGGGCCGGAGAGCTATGTGCGCGACCGGGTCCAGGAGTACCGCGACGCGGGCGTGACGATCCTGAACGTCGCGCCGCTGGGCGAGGACCCCCGGCGCCTCGTCGCCGCCGTCGCGGACATGGCCCGGTAGCGCGGGGGAGGGAGCCGACACATGGACCGCACCGTCTTCACCGCCGACCATCTCGCGTTCGCCGAACTGGTGCGCGCGTTCATCGACAAGGAGATCACCCCGCACCACGAACGTTGGGAGGCCGACGGCATCGTCGACCGCGGCGTGTGGCGGGCCGCGGGCGCCGCCGGCCTGCTCGGCTTCTTCGTCGACGAACGGTACGGCGGCGCCGGCGTCACCGACCGGCGCTTCCACGCCGTCCTGACCGAGGAACTCGCCCGGGCCGGCGCGAGCGGTCCGGCGTTCGGCCTGCACAACGACATCATCGGGCCGTACCTGACCGACCTGACCACCGAGGAGCAGAAGCAGCGCTGGCTGCCGGGTTTCTGCTCCGGCGAGATCGTCACCGCCATCGCGATGTCCGAGCCGGGCGCCGGCAGCGACCTGGCGGGCATCACCACCACGGCGGTACGCGACGGCGACGACTGGGTCCTCAACGGGCAGAAGACGTTCATCAGCAACGGCATCCTGGCCGACCTGGTGATCGTGGTCGCCCGTACCGATCCCGGCGCCGGACGGCGGGGGATCAGCCTGCTCGTGGTCGAGCGCGGCATGCCCGGGTTCGAGCGCGGCCGCAACCTCGACAAGCTCGGCCAGAAGGCGCAGGACACCGCCGAGCTGTTCTTCGCCGACGTCCGGGTGCCGGCGGCCAACCTGCTCGGCGCCGAGGGCGAGGGCTTCGCCTACCTGATGCGCAACCTGCCGCTGGAGCGGCTGTCGATAGCCGTCGCGGCGCTCGCGGGCGCCGAGACGGTGTTCGCGCAGACGCTCGACTACTGCCGGCAGCGCCAGGCGTTCGGCCGTCCCATCGGCAGTTTCCAGCACAACCGGTTCGTGCTCGCCGAACTCGCCACCGAGCTGCGCCTGGGCCGGGTCTTCGTGGACCAGTGCCTGGTCGCGCCGGACCTCACCGCGGAGACGGCGGCGATGGCGAAGTGGTGGTGCACCGAGTTGCAGCAGCGCGTCGTGGACCGGTGCCTCCAGTTGCACGGCGGCTACGGCTACATGCGCGAGTACCCGGTGGCCCGCGCCTACCTGGACGCCCGCGTCCAGACCATCTACGGCGGCACCACCGAGATCATGAAGGAGGTGATCGGCCGGTCACTCGGCCTGTGAGCCGGGCTCCAGCATGGGTACGAGGAACCGCCGGGCCATCTCCCGCAGCGCGTCGGCGTCGTCGAGGTCGACGACGTGGCTCGGGGTGAGCAGGAAGGAGCAGGACAGGCGGGTCATCAGCTCGGCGGCCACCTCCACGTCCACTGTGGCGGCGATGGTGCCGGCGCGCTGCTCGCGACGCAGCTGCCCGGCGACGAACCGCTGCACGGTCGCCAGCGTCCGCCCGCCGTCGCTGATCATCGAGGGGATGAGCACGTCCGGTTCGACGCTCATCAGCCCGCCGATCAGCGGGTTGCGGCGGATCGCGTCCAGCGCGCTGACGAAGCCCAGCACCACCCGGTCGCCGACTGTCTCCGCCTGCTGGATGTCGACCAGGAACCGGTCGAAGTAGCGCCGGAACTCGCGGCGGACCACCTGCTCGACCAGCCGGTCCTTGGTGGCGAACCGGCGGTATGCGGTGATCCGGGAGACGCCGGCCCGGCGGGCCACGTCCTCCATGGTGGAGCGGCGGATGCCCATCCGGCAGAACTGCTCGTAGGCGGCGTCGAGGATCCGGGTGGCCACCTCGTCGGTGTCGTCGGCGCTGTGCAGCGCCTCGGTGAAGGCGCGTTCCAGCAGCGACTCCGGCGGGCCGGCCGGTTCGTCGTGACCGGCACCGGGGGAGGACGCCTGCGCCGGAGCGGTCCGGGCCATGGGTGCCCTCCCGGGAGAGACGGTGACGCGGTTGGCGCTTCACCGTACCAATCGCCGGGGCGTACCCCCGTGCGAGCGCGACCGCCGCGCCCTGCGGATGCGGGACGCGGCGGTCGCGTGGGTCGGGCCGTGTCCGGTCAGGAGCCGGCGCGCTTGGCCGTCGCCTTCAGGTAGTCCCGGTTGAGCCGGCCGATGGTGTTCAGCGGGATGCCCTTCGGGCAGGCCGCCGCGCACTCGCCGATGTTGGTGCAGCCGCCGAAGCCGGCCTCGTCGTGCGCGTCGACCATGCCGATCACCCGGGTGTAGCGCTCCGGCTGGCCCTGCGGCAGCAGCGAGAGCTGGGTGATCTTCGCGGCGGTGAACAGCATGCCGGAGCCGTTCGGGCAGGCCGCCACGCAGGCGCCGCAGCCGATGCAGGCCGCCGACTCGAACGCGGCGTCCGCGTCGGCCTTCGGCACCGGCACCGAGTGCGCCTCCGGGGCGCTGCCGGTCGGCGCGGTGACGTAGCCACCAGCGGCGATGATCTGGTCGAAGGCGTTGCGGTTGACCACCAGGTCCTTGACGACCGGGAAGGCGCGGGCCCGCCAGGGCTCGATGTCGATCGTGTCGCCGTCGGAGAACTGCCGCATGTGCAGCTGGCAGGCGGTGGTGCCGCGCTGCGGGCCGTGCGCCTCACCGTTGATCATGAGGCTGCACATGCCGCAGATGCCCTCGCGGCAGTCGTGGTCGAACGCGACCGGCTCCTCGCCGTCGAGGATCAGCCGCTCGTTGAGCACGTCGAGCATCTCCAGGAAGGACATGTCCGGGGACACGTCCTGCACCGGGTAGGTCACCATCCGACCCTTGTCCTCGGGGCCGTGCTGGCGCCAGATGCGCAGGGTCAGGTTCACTTGTAGCTCCGCTGCGTGGGGTGGACGTATTCGAAGGTCAGGTCTTCCTTGTGCAGCACGGGCTCACCGGTGCCGGTGTACTCCCAGGCCGCCACGTAGGCGAACCGGTCGTCGTCGCGCTGCGCCTCGCCGTCGGGCGTCTGGTGCTCGGCCCGGAAGTGGCCGCCGCAGGACTCCTCGCGGTGCAGGGCGTCGATGCACATCAGCTCGGCCAGCTCGAAGAAGTCGGCCACCCGGCCGGCCTTCTCCAGCGACTGGTTGAGCCCCTCGCCGTCGCCCGGGACGCGCACCCGCTGCCAGAACTGCTCGCGCAGCGCGCGGATCTCGTCGATCGCCTTGCGCAGCCCGGCCTCGGAGCGCTCCATGCCGCAGTGCTCCCACATGATCTGGCCCAGCTCGCGGTGGAACGAGTCCACGGTGCGGTCGCCGTTGATCGCCAGCAGCCGCTTGATCCGGTCCTCGACCTCGGTACGCGCCGCGACCGCATCAGGGTGGCTGGCGTCGACCTTGTCCAGCGGGCCGGAGGAGGCCAGGTAGTTGGCGAGCGTGTTCGGCAGCACGAAGTAGCCGTCGGCCAGGCCCTGCATCAGCGCCGAGGCGCCGAGCCGGTTCGCGCCGTGGTCGGAGAAGTTGGCCTCACCGATCACGAACAGGCCGGGGATGCTCGACTGGAGGTCGTAGTCGACCCAGAGGCCGCCCATCGTGTAGTGCACGGCGGGGTAGATCCGCATCGGCACCTCGTACGGGTCCTCGCCGGTGATCCGCTCGTACATCTCGAACAGGTTGCCGTACTTGGCCTCGATGGCCTTGCGGCCGAGCCGGTTGATCGCGTCGGCGAAGTCCAGGTAGACGCCGAGGCCGGTCGGGCCGACGCCGCGTCCCTCGTCGCACACGTTCTTCGCGGCGCGGGAGGCGATGTCGCGGGGGACCAGGTTGCCGAAGGACGGGTAGATCCGCTCCAGGTAGTAGTCCCGCTCGTCCTCGGGGATCTCCCGCGGGCTGCGCTGGTCGCCCTTGGCCTTGGGCACCCACACCCGGCCGTCGTTGCGCAGCGACTCGCTCATCAGGGTCAGCTTCGACTGGTGGTCGCCGGAGACCGGGATGCAGGTCGGGTGGATCTGCGTGTAGCAGGGGTTGGCGAAGTACGCGCCCTTGCGGTGCGCCCGCCAGGAGGCGGTGACGTTGCAGCCCTTGGCGTTCGTGGAGAGGTAGAAGACGTTGCCGTAGCCGCCGGAGGCGAGCACGACCGCGTCGGCCATCTCGGTGCTGATCTCGCCGGTGACCATGTCGCGGACCACGATGCCGCGCGCGCGGCCGTCGACGAGCACCAGTTCGAGCATCTCGTGGCGGGCGTTCATCTCCACGTTGCCCAGGCCGATCTGCCGCTCCAGGGCCTGGTACGCGCCGAGCAGCAGCTGCTGGCCCGTCTGGCCCCGGGCGTAGAAGGTGCGCTGCACCTGGGCGCCGCCGAAGGAACGGGTGTCCAGCAGGCCGCCGTACTCGCGGGCGAACGGCACGCCCTGGGCCACGCACTGGTCGATGATGTTGACGGACACCTCGGCCAGCCGGTGCACGTTCGACTCGCGGGAGCGGAAGTCGCCGCCCTTGACCGTGTCGTAGAACAGGCGGTGCACGGAGTCGCCGTCGTTGCGGTAGTTCTTGGCGGCGTTGATGCCGCCCTGCGCGGCGATCGAGTGGGCCCGGCGCGGGCTGTCCTGGTAGCAGTAGGACTTCACCCGGTAGCCCTGCTCGGCCAGCGTGGCGGCGGCGGAGCCGCCGGCCAGGCCGGTGCCGACCACGATCACCGTCATCTTCCGGCGGTTGGCCGGGTTGACCAGCTTCATCTCGAAGCGGTGGCGCTCCCACCGCGTCTCGATCGGGCCGTCCGGGGCCCGGGTGTCGGCGATCGGGTCGCCCTCGGTGTAGAGATCCATGTCAGGCCACCAATCCGGTGATCACGGCGAACGGGACCAGCAGGTAGCCGCCGACGAGCGCGACGGCGAAGACGAGTGCGGCGATCCGGGCCCGGCGCTCGCCCTTGGGCGTCTGCTGGCCGAGGCTGCGGAACGCGCTGAAGGCGCCGTGGCGCAGGTGGAAGCCGAGGGTCACCAGCGCGAGGGTGTAGAAGAGCGTGACGTACCAGCGCTCCGGCGCGAAGTCCGCGACGACGTTGCCGTACGGGTTCGACGGGTCGCCCTGCGGGTTCAGGTGACCCGTGGTCAGGTCCAGGATGTGGTAGATCACGAAGAGCAGGATGATCACACCACCCCAGCGCATCGTGCGGGCCGCGTAGTTCACGTGGATCTTGCGGCGGTGCGCGTACTTCACCGGCCGGGCGGCCCGGGACCGCATCGCGAGCATGGTGGCCGCGCCGATGTGCCCCAGGACGGCCAGGGTGAGCACCGTGCGCTGGATCCACAGGAACCACGTCGTCGGCAGCAGCGGCGTGCCGATGTCGCGCAGCCAGTGCGCGTAGTGGTCGAACGAGGTCTCGCCCGTGAAGATCTTCAGGTTCCCGAGCATGTGCAGGATCAGGAACAGCACAAGGATGATGCCCGTCACCGCCATGACGGCCTTGAGGCCGACGTTCGAGCGGATGGGCGACCGAGTTTTCGTGATTACCACGCGGTCGACGCTAGGAGCACTTCGATCAGGCGTCCAATGCATCGAAATCGCAGTGTTGATAGCCGTAAGCTATGTAGATGCAGCTCCATCAGCTTCGGTACTTCGTAGCGGTCGCCGAAGTACGACATTTCACCCAGGCAGCCGATCTTGTCGGCATAACCCAGCCCTCGTTGAGTAAGCAAATTCACGCCCTGGAGGCCGACCTGGGGGCCCCGCTGTTCGAGCGGGTAAGGGGCAACATCACACTCACCGCGGCCGGCGAGGTGCTGCTGCCGCTGGCCAAGCGGATCCTCGCCGACGTGGAGACCGCCACCCGCGAGGTGCAGGAGCTGGTGGGGCTGCGCCGCGGCCGGGTCCGGCTCGGCGCCACGCCCAGCCTGGCCACCTCGCTCGCCCCGCCGGTGCTGCGCCGGTTCCGCGACGCGCACCCCACTGTCGACCTGCGCGTGGAGGAGGGCGGCTCGCAGGACCTCGTCCGGGACCTGCTCCGCGGCGACCTCGACCTCGCCCTGATCATCATGCCGTCGGCCGGCACCGACCCGGGGCTGCGCGCCGACCCGATCCTGCGCGAGAGCCTGGTGGTCGCCTCGGTCGACCCGCTGCCCGGCGCCTCGGCCACCGGGGAACTGCGCATCACCGACCTGCGCGACCAGCCGCTCGTCATGTTCCGCGAGGGCTACGACCTGCGCGACGCCACGCTCCAGGCGTGCCGGGCGGCCGGGTTCGAGCCGACCCTGTCCGTCGACGGCGGGGAGATGGACGCGGTGCTCAGCTTCGTCGAGGCCGGGCTCGGCGTCGCGCTGGTGCCGGGCATCGTGGTGGCCCGCCGCCCCGGCATCCGGGTCACCCGGCTCGTGCCGCCCGGCGTCCGCCGGACCATCGCGGTGGCCCGCCGCCGCGACGTGGTGCCCACCCACGCCGGGCGCGAGCTGCGCCGCATCCTCCTGGAGTACGTCCACGACGCCACCGCCACCGCCGCCCTCCCCCCAGGCGTGGAGCCGTTATAGCTCCGCCGCCCCCGCCTCGTTGATCTTGCACTTTCGGCCCCGGCGAAAGGTGCGAATGCCCCTGCGCGGGGGCGTCAGGTGCAAGATCGGCGCGCAGGGGTCAGCGGCCCTCGGCGTCGTCCATGGCTCGGTAGATGCGCTGCTCCGACACCGGGTAGGGGGTTCCCAGGGCCTGGGCGAAGACGTTCACCCGCAGCTCCTCGATCATCCAACGGATCTGGCGCGCCGCCGGGGTCGCGCGCCTCGGCGGGGGCAGCGCGGCCAGCATGTCCTGGTACTCCTTCTGCACCGCGGCGACCCGGTCCTGCTGGGACTTGTCCCGCTGCGGGTTGCCCGGCAACCGGTCCAGCCGCCGCTCGATCGCGGTCAGGTAGCGCAGCACGTCGGGCAGCCGCGCGTACCCCGTCTCGGTGACGAAACCCTTGTGCACCAGGCCGGTGAGCTGGTTGCGGATGTCGGCCAGCGCGGCCACCACGGCGAGGTTCCGGGTGGCGCCGAGCCGCTGCTCCACCGCGTACGCGGAAGCGAGCACCCGGCGGACCCGCTCCATCACCTCGACGACCGTGTCCACCAGGTCGGCCCGGACCTTGTCGCGCAGCGCGGCGAAGCCCTCCGCGTCCCAGGCCGGGCCGCCCGCGTCGCCGATCAGCTTGTCGATCGCCGCGCCGGCCGCGTCCTCGATCAGCTCCGGCACGCTGCCGTGCGGGTTGCGCGACAGCGCCAGCTTCGCCTCGTTGCTCAGCCGCCCCTGGAGGAACTTCGCCGGTGACGGCGTCGTCAGCCGCAGCAGCCGCCGGGTGCCCGCCCAGTGCGCGGCCTCCTGCTCGGCGGCGGAGTCGAACACCTTCACCCCGACCGTCGCGCCCTCGTCCACCAGCGCCGGGTACGCGGTCACCGCGAAGCCGGCGCGTACCTGCTCGATGGTGCGCGGCAGGGTGCCGATCGACCACTCGGTCAGCCCGGTACGGGCCACGTCCGGCGCGGCGGCGGCCACGACCTGGCGTACCTCCTGGCGCAGCTCGCGTTGCAGCGCCGGCAGGTCCTTGCCCTCGGCGACCGGCTTGTCGTCGTCGCCGAGTACCCGGAACGTGACCCGCAGGTGCGGCGGGAGCCGGCTCAGGTCCCACGCGTCCGCCGGTACGGTCACGCCGGTCATCCGGCGCAACTGCCGGGTCAGCGCGGCGAGCAGCGGCTCCTCGCCCGGGGTGATCGCGGCGAGCGCGGCGCGGGCGTAGTCGGGCACCGGTACGAAGTTGCGCCGTACCGGCTTGGGCAGCGACCGGATCAGCGCGATCACCAGTTCCTCGCGCAGCCCCGGCACCTGCCAGTCGAAGCTCTCCGCCGGCACCTGGTTGAGCAGCGGCAGCGGGATGTCCACAGTCACGCCGTCGGTGGGCGCGGTCGGGTCGAACGTGTACGTCAGCGGCAGCGTCACGCCGTCGGCCCGCCACTCGTCCGGGTAGTCCTCCTCGTCCACCCCGCCGCGGCCGTCGTTGACGAGCAGTTCGCGGGTGAACGTGAGCAGGTCCGGCTGCTCCCGGCGGGTCTTCTTCCACCACGAGTCGAAGTGCCGGCCGGAGACCACGTCGGCGGGGATCCGCTGGTCGTAGAAGGCGAAGATGGTCTCGTCGTCGACCAGGATGTCGCGGCGCCGGGCCCGGTTCTCCAGTTCCTCGATCTCGGTCAGCAGCTTCTGGTTGTCCCGCCAGAACTGGTGGTGGGTCTGCCAGTCGCCCTCCACCAGGGCGTGCCGGATGAACAGCTCCCGGCTCAGGCCTGCGTCGATCCGTCCGAAGTTCACCTTCCGCGAGGTGACGAGCGGGATGCCGTACAGCGTGACCTTCTCGTAGGCCATCACCGCGGCCTGCTTCTTCTCCCAGTGCGGCTCGCTGTAGCTGCGCTTGACCAGGTGCTGGGCCAGCGGCTCGACCCACTCCGGCTCGACCCGCCCGGCCACCCGCCCCCACAGCCGGGACGTCTCCACCAGTTCGGCGGCCATCACCCAGCGCGGCGGCTTCTTGAACAGCGCGGACCCGGGGAAGATCCCGAACTTCGCGCCTCGCGCGCCGAGGTATTCGTGCTTCTGCGCGTCCTTGAGGCCGAGGTGCGACAGCAGGCCGGGCAGCAGCGACTGGTGGACCTTCGGGGTGTCGATCTCCTCCGGCAGGTCGGCGCCGGCGCCGCGCCGGCCCTCACCCTTGTCGGAGGTACGCAAGACCTGGCGCAACTGGCTGACGATGTCCTGCCACTCGCGTACCCGGAGGTAGTTGAGGTATTCGGCCTTGCACATCCGGCGGAACGCGCTGGACGACAGTTCCCGCTGCTTCTCCCGCAGGTAGCGCCACAGGTTCAGGTACGCGACGAAGTCGGACTCCTTGTCGGCGAACCGGGCGTGTGCCTGGTCGGCCTGGGCCTGCTTGTCGGCCGGGCGTTCGCGCGGATCCTGGATGGACAGCGCGGCGGCGATCACCACCACCTCGGTGGCGCAGCCGTTGCGCTCGCCCTCGAGGACCATGCGGGCCAGCCGGGGGTCGACCGGGAGCTGGGCCAGCCGCCGCCCCAGGGCGGTGAGCCGCTTCGCCGGGTCGGTCTCGGCCGGGTCGAGCGCGCCCAGCTCGTGCAGCAGGTTCACGCCGTCGGCGACGTTGCGCCGGTCCGGCGGGTCGATGAACGGGAACGCCGCGACGTCGCCGAGCCCGATCGATGTCATCTGGAGGATGACCGAGGCCAGGTTGGTCCGCAGGATCTCCGGGTCGGTGAACTCGGGGCGGGAGGTGAAGTCCTGCTCGTCGTAGAGGCGGATGCAGATGCCGTCCGAGGTGCGCCCGCAGCGGCCCTTGCGCTGGTTGGCGCTGGCCTGCGAAACCGGCTCGATCGGCAGCCGCTGCACCTTGAGCCGGCTGGAGTAGCGGGAGATCCGGGCGGTGCCCGGGTCCACCACGTACTTGATGCCGGGCACCGTCAGCGAGGTCTCCGCGACGTTCGTGGCCAGCACCACCCGGCGGTTGCTGTGCGCGGCGAAGACCCGGTGCTGCTCGGCGGTGGAGAGCCGGGCGTACAGCGGCAGGATCTCGGTGCCGAGCAGCGACCGCTTCTTCTGCACCAGCTTGCCCAGCGCGTCGGCGGTGTCGCGGATCTCCCGCTCCCCGCTGAGGAAGACCAGGATGTCGCCCGGCCCCTCGGCGGCCAGCTCCTCGACCGCGTCGCCGATGGCCTGGATCTGGTCCCGGACGTTCTCCTCGTCGGCCTCGTCCTCCTCCTCGGCCTCGGTGACCTCGACCAGCGGCCGGTAGCGGACCTCCACCGGGTACGTGCGCCCGGACACCTCGACCACGGGCGCCGGGTTGCCGTCGGCGTCGGCGAAGTGCTTCGCGAACCGGTCGGTCTCGATGGTCGCCGACGTGATGACCACCTTGAGGTCGGGCCGGCGGGGCAGGAGCTGCTTCAGGTACCCGAGGATGAAGTCGATGTTGAGGCTGCGCTCGTGCGCCTCGTCGATGATCAGCGTGTCGTACTGCCGCAGCATCCGGTCGGTCTGCAACTCGGCCAGCAGGATGCCGTCGGTCATCAGCTTGACCAGGCTGTTGTCGCCCACCTGGTCGGTGAAGCGCACCTTGTAGCCGACCACGTCGCCCAGCTCGGTGCCGAGTTCGTCGGCGATCCGGTCGGCGACCGTCCGGGCCGCCAGCCGGCGGGGCTGGGTGTGCCCGATCAGGCCGGTGATGCCGCGCCCCAGCTCCAGGCAGATCTTGGGGATCTGGGTGGTCTTCCCGGAGCCGGTCTCACCGGCCACGATCACCACCTGGTGGTCGCGGATCGCGGCGGCGATGTCGTCCTTGCGCTCGCTGACCGGCAACTGCGGCGGATAGGTGATCGCCGGCACGGCCGCGCGGCGCGACGCCAGCCGCGCCTCGGCCCGGGTCACCTCGGCCCCGATCTCGGCCAGCGCCGCCTCCCGCCGCTGCGGGTCGCGCAGCCTGCGCACGCCGTCGAGCCGCCGCTGGATCCGCCGCTGGTCGCGGAACATCAGGGGGGCGAGGCGGCGGTGCAGGTCGCGGGCGGTCTCAGGGGCGGCGGGTACGGCTGGATTCTGCATGTCGTCGCCAAGGATAGGCAGCCGCGCGGCGGACCGCCCCCGGGTTACCGGGCACCGGGCGTGCCCTCCCTGGCTGGGCCGTCCGCGCCGGATAAAGTTGCCGCCGACGAGGCCGACGGACGAGGCCGACGAGGGGCGGGGATGATCATGCGGGACACCGACCGGGCGCTCGTGCAGGCCGCCACCGCCGTCGCGAAGCTGCGCTGCCGCAGCGACAACCACACCGTCGCCGCCGCCGTACGCAGCACCGACGGCCGCGTTTTCAGCGGCGTGAACGTCTACCACTTCACCGGCGGCCCGTGCGCCGAGGTGGTGGCTCTCGGGGCCGCCGCGACCCAGGGCGCCGGTGAACTGGAGGCCATCGTCGCGGTGGGGGACCGGGGCCGGGGCGTCCTGCCGCCGTGCGGGCGCTGCCGCCAGGTGCTGCTCGACTACTTCCCGTCGATCAAGGTGATCGTCGGCCCGCCCGACGGGCTGCGCGCGATCCCGATCGCCGACCTGCTGCCCGAGACGTACGTCTGGTCCGACCAGCAGGTCGAGGTGCCCGCCGGGCCGCGCGCCGCGTTGTGGCCGATGCCTGTGGTGCCCGGCGTCCGGCAGGCCGCCGAGGACTGAACCGCCCCCGGCCCGGGCGCGGCGAGCCGCGGCGCTCAGTCGCCGGCGGCGGCCTCCAGCATCGAGCGGGGGACCGGCACCTGCTCGAAGCGGACCTGGCCCTCCGGCACCATCCAGCTGCTCAACTGCGCGACCAGCCGGCCCGCGCGGACCGCCGGGTCGTTGGCGTACAGCTCACGGGCCATCTGCGGGTCCACCGACAGCACCACGAAACCGCGGACACGCCCGTCGTCGCCGTCCAGGAACGGTCCGGCCGCGAGCACCGCACCCTGCTCCACCAGCCCGGCCTGGTGCGCCAGGTGGGCGTCCTGGATCCGGTCGAGGGCGTCCTGCGGCAGGTCCGGCGCGTCGTCCGGGCGGACCAGGAGCACCACCGTGTGCCTGTCGAATCGCATGTCCTCAGGCTAGGGGCTGCCGGGCGTGCAGTGCCCGGATCGACCAGTCCAGCACCGGGGCCAGGCTCTCGGGCGGTGGCCAGCCGTTGACCACGGAGAGCAGTTCCAGGTACCGCTCCCGGCGAGGGTCGCGCGCGGTCCGCAACCGGTCCAGCATCCGCCGGCGCAGGCTGGCGTCGTCCGGCCTGCCGCAGAGCCGTGCGTACCGGTCCGCTGCCCGGGCCAGGACGGCATCGGCCCCGGGCGAGGCCGGCTCGACACCGGCGGCCAGCGCCGGGGTCACCTCCTCCCGGACCACGGCGACCACGTCCCGGCGTACGCCCTCGGCGCCGGCCCGGTCCGCCTCGTGCTGCTCGGCCAGCCGGCGCAGCCCGGCCCGGAACTCCGGGTCCTGAGCCAGCTCGGCCAGTTCCACCCACGCCTCGACCTGGGCGTCGTCCGGATCGTCCGGCAGCTCCGGTGTGAGCGACCGGCGGATGCCCGCGAACCCCGGATCGGTCAGGCCGCCGAACGCCGCGTCGAGGAACTCGTCGACCAGTCGCCGTCGTTCCCGCGCGGCCAGGCCGGCCAGCCGGTGCAGCAGGTCGGCCTCGGACGGGCCGGCCCCGCGCCGGGCGATCACCGTGAGCACCGCGCGGCGCGACCGCAGCAGCCGGATCTGCGCGGTCAGCGCGTCCGCGTGCGCCGAGGCGACCTCGGCCAGGGTGACCTCCCGGGTCACCACCCGGCGCACTGTGGGCAGGTCCACGCCCAGCTCGCGCAACGTCCGTACCAGGTCGAGCCGGGCCACCGCGGCCGCGTCGTAGCGGCGGTGGCCGGCCGGCCCCCGGTCGGTGGGCGGCACGATGCCGCGGTCGGACCAGAACCGGATGGTCTTCACCGGCAGCCCGGTCCGCCGGGCCAGGTCACCGATCGAGTAGCGCTCCGCACCGTCCATGTGCCCACCATCGCGCCTCCCCCCGGTGGAGGCGCAACCCCATCGACAGCGCCCGCTTAGGTACGCCTTAGCAGGTCAGTTAAGGTAAGGCGCACCTAACTGGAAGGCCAAGATCCCTCGTGACCACCGTCGCCGTCCGGCCCGCGCGGGCCGGGGCTCCCGTCCGCCGCGGCACCGTACGCCGCGTCGCGGTCACCGTGGCGGCGGCACTCCTGCTCCTGCTGGCGCTGCTGGCCAGCCTGGCGCTCGGCAGCCGGCACCTCCCCGTCGACCAGGTGTGGCACGCGCTGGTGTCCCCGGACGGCGGCGACGCCACCACTGTGGTCCGGGACATGCGGCTGCCGCGTACCGCCCTCGGGCTCGTCGTCGGCCTGGCGCTGGCGCTGGCCGGGGTGCTGTTCCAGGCGGTGACCCGCAACCCGCTGGCCGAGCCGCGCATCCTCGGCATCAGCGCCGGCGCCTCGTTCGGCGTGGTGCTGGCCATCGCCGTGTTCGGGGTCGGCACGCTCGCCGGGTACGTCTGGTTCGGCATCGCGGGCGCGCTGCTCGCCGGGCTGCTCGTGTTCGCCGTCGCCAACCGCGCCCGCGAGGGCGCCAGCCCGGTCACGCTCGCGCTCGTCGGCGCGGCCCTCGACGCCGGTCTCGGCGCCATCGTGTACGCGCTGCTCAGCATCGACGCCCGCACGTTCGAGGAGTACCGCTTCTGGGTGATCGGCGGGCTGACCGGCCGCGACGTCGGCGTGGCCGGGCAGGTGCTGCCGTTCGTGGTGGCCGGGGTGCTGCTGGCCGCGCTCGCCGCCCGCGGCCTGGACGCGCTCGCCCTCGGCGACGACGTGGCCCGGGGGCTCGGGCACCGGGTCGCGCTGGTCCGGATCGCCGCCGGGGCCGGTGGCGTGCTGCTCACCGGCGCGGCGGTGGCCGCCGCCGGGCCGATCGCCTTCGTCGGGCTGGCGGTGCCGCACCTGGCCCGGGCGCTCGTCGGCGCGGACCAGCGGTGGACGCTCCTGGTCGCCGCGCTGCTCGGTCCCGCGTTGCTGCTCACGGCCGACGTGGCCGGCCGCCTGGTCGCCCCGCCCGGCGAGATCCCCGCCGGCATCATCACGGCCCTGCTCGGCGCGCCCCTCCTGGCCCTCCTGGTCCACCGAGCCAAGACGGTAACGACATGACCCGCCCCGCCCCCCACTCCCGCGATCTTGCACTCGCCGCCCCGGCCGAAGGGGCATTCCGGGCACCCGGAGGGCCCGAAGTGCAAGATCAACAACGTGGGACGCGGCGGCGCGGGCGCGGGGTTCTCCGGGTCGGGGCGGTGGTGGTGCCGTTCCGGTGGCGGCCGGTCGTGGTGGCGTTCGTGCTTTTCGTGCTGCTGTGCGCTGCGGTGGTGATCAGCCTGTCGCTGGGTACGCCGTACGTCGCCCCCGTCGACGTGGTGCGGTCGCTCTCCGGCGCGGGCACCCCGTACGACCTCGTGGTGCGCGACCTGCGACTGCCTCGCGCGGTCCTCGCGGCGGTGGCCGGCGCGGCCTTCGGCGTGGCCGGCACACTGATCCAGAGCGTCGCCCGCAACCCCCTCGCCAGCCCCGACGTCATCGGCGTCACCCAGGGCGCCGGGCTGGCCGCGACGATCGCGTTGACCAGCGGCGCGGCGGCGGTGCTCGTGGCGCCGGCGGCGCTGCTCGGCGGCCTGGCCGCCGCGGTGGTGGTGTTCGCGCTCGGCGCCCGGCACGGCCTCGCCGCCCAGCGGTTCGTGCTGGCCGGCGTGGCGGTGGCGTTCGCGTTCCGGGCGCTGATCGAGGTGGTCATGCTGACCGCCGACCCGATCGACGGGCTGCGCGCCCAGATCTGGCTGATCGGCACGCTCGCCGGCAAGGGGTGGAGCGAGGCGGCCTGGATCGCCGGCACGCTCGCCGTCCTGCTGCCGGTGCTGCTCTGGGCCGGGTGGGCGCTGCGCAGCAGCACGCTCGACGACGACACCGCGCGGGGGATCGGCCTGCGGCCGGTGGCCCGCCGGATCGGCCTGGCCGGGACGGGTGTGCTGGCCGCCGCCATGGTCACCGCCCAGGTCGGCGCCGTCGACTTCGTCGCGCTGGTGGCCCCGCAGGTGGCCCGCCGGCTGGTCCGCGCCGAGCGTCCGCCGCTGCTGTGCGCCGCGCTGCTGGGCGCGTTGCTGCTGGTCCTCGCCGACCTGGGCGCCCGCCGGCTGCTGGCGCCCACCCAACTGCCGGCCGGCGTGCTGACCGCCGCGATCGGCGGGCCGTACCTGATCTTCGTGCTGCTCCGCACCCGAGGGAGGCGGTCGTGACCGCGCTGCTGTCCACCCGCGACCTGGTCGTCGGCTACGAGGGCCGCACCGTGCTGGACGGACTGGACCTCGACCTGCCGGCCGACACGTTCACCGTGATCGTCGGCCCGAACGCCTGCGGCAAGTCGACGCTGCTGCGCACGATGGCCCGGCTGCTCACGCCGCGGCGCGGCGCGGTGCTGCTCGACGGCGCGGCGATCCGGGACCTGCCCACCCGGGACGTGGCCCGGCGGCTCGGCGTCCTGCCGCAGAGCCCGCTGGTGCCCGAGGGGATCACCGTGGCCGACCTGGTCGGGCGCGGGCGCCAGCCCTACCAGCGCTGGTGGCGTCAGTGGTCGGCCGAGGACGGGCGGGCGGTCGACGAGGCCATGCGGCTGGCCGACGTCAGCGCACTGGCTGACCGCGCGGTGGACACGCTCTCCGGCGGGCAGCGCCAGCGGGTGTGGATCGCCATGACGCTGGCGCAGGACACCGACGCGCTGCTGCTGGACGAGCCGACCACGTTCCTCGACCTGGCCCACCAGGTCGAGGTGCTGGACCTGCTGCACCGGCTGCGCGCCGAACGCGGTCGCACGGTGGTGGCCGTGCTGCACGACCTCAACCAGGCGGCCCGGTACGCCGGCCACCTGATCGCCATGCGCGACGGCGCTGTGGTGGCCGCCGGCAAGCCGCGCGAGATCCTCACCGCGGACCTGGTCCGCGACGTGTTCGGGCTCGACTGCGTGGTGGTGCCCTGCCCGGTCAGCGGCGCCCCGCTCGTGGTGCCCGCCCTCACCCAGACCGGGTCCACCCGGACCGCGCCCGCCCAGGCCGGCCCCACCCAGACCTCGGCCGTTCCGGCCGTCACGCCGGCCCCGGCCGGCGCCCCCGTCGGCGACGCCTGAGCGCGCCGGCCCGCACCACCGAAAGGAACCTGATGCGTCGTCTCGCCGTCGCACTCACCGCCGTCCTCGCTCTCGGCGTCGGCCTCACCGCCTGCGGGGAGAGCGACCCCGTCGCCGGCACCGGCACCGGGGAGACCCGGGAGATCACCCACGCCATGGGCACCACGAAGGTGCCCGTCGAGCCGAAGCGCGTGGTCGTGCTCGACACCGACAAGATCGACACCGCGCTGTCGCTTGGCGTCACCCCGGTCGGCGCGGCGACCGCCGGTGAGGCGAAGAGCTGGCCCACCTACTTCGGCGCGGACAAGCTCGCCGGCATCACCGAGGTCGGCGTGCTCACCGAGCCGGACCTGGAGGCGATCAACGCGCTCAACCCGGACCTGATCCTGGGCAGCAAGTTCCGCCAGGAGAAGTTCTACGACGAGCTGGCCAAGATCGCCCCGACCGTGTTCACCGAGAAGGTCGGCGTCACCTGGAAGGAGAACTTCCTCCTCGACGGCGCGGCGCTGGGCAAGGAGCAGCAGGCCAAGGACCTGCTGGCCGAGTACGAGAAGCGGGCGGAGGACTTCGGCGCGAAGCTCGGTGACGCCTCGGCCCGCAAGGTCTCCATCGTGCGCTTCATGCCGACCGAGATCCGCCTGTACGGCCCGGACTCGTTCTCCGGCATCGTCGTCGGCGACACCGGCCTGGGCCGCCCCGAGCGGCAGATGCTCGCCGGCAAGGAGGACAAGCGGATGGACCGGGTCAGCCCGGAGCGCATCGCCGAGGCCGACGGCGACGTGGTGTTCGTGACCGCGTACGGCGAGAAGGCCGCCGCCGAGCAGGCGAAGGTCACCGGCGGCACGCTGTGGAAGGGCCTGTCCGCGGTCAAGGCCGGCAAGGCGCACGTGGTCTCCGACGAGATCTGGATGACCGGCATCGGTGTGGGCGCCGCCAACAAGATCCTGGACGACCTGGAGAAGTACCTGGCCGCCTGAGCCCCGATCACCCGCGCCCGTCCCGCCGTCGCCGGCCGGACGGGCGCGGGTGTGTTCAGGCGGCCAGTTGCCAGAGCAGGAACGCGTTGAGCGCCACCACGAACGCGGTGATCGCCACCGCGGCGGCGGTGGTGGCCCGGCGGTTGACCAGGCTGCCCATCAGATCCCGGCGGCGCGTGAACATCACCACCGGGATCAGCGCGAACGGGATGCCGAAGCTCAGCACCACCTGGGACAGCACCAGCGCCCGCGTCGGGTCGACGCCGATCGCGAGCACCGCCAGCGCGGGCATCAGCGTGATCATCCGGCGTACCACCAGCGGGATCCGGCGGCGCAGGAAGCCCTGCATGATGATCTCGCCGGCGTACGTGCCGACGCTCGTGGAGGCGAGACCGGACAGGAGCAGGGCGACCGCGAACCCGACCGCGGCGGCCGCGCCGAGCGTGGTGGCGAGCCCGGCGTGCACGCCTTCGAGGGTGTCGGTGCCGGGGATCGAGGTGCCGTGGAAGCTGCTCGCAGCGACGAGCAGCATGGCCAGGTTGACCGCGCCGGCGATGCCCAGCGCGATCAGCACGTCGATCCGCAGGCCCTTGGCGATCACCCGCCGCTGCGTCTCGCCCTCGGCGGGCAGGCGGTTCGGGGTCAGCGCCGAGTGCACGTAGATGACGTGCGGCATCACCGTCGCGCCCAGGATGCCGGCGGCGAGCAGCATGCTGTCGGTGCCCTGCATCCGGGGCAGCAGCCCGGCCGCCGCGTCGGACACGTCCGGCTGCGCGCTGACCAGGTTGACCGCGAACGCCAGCACGATCACGCCGAGCAGCACCGCGATGGCGATCTCGAACGTCCGGAAACCTCTGGCGCGCAGCGCCAGGATGGCGAACGAGGCGGCGCCGACGATCAGGCCGCCGGGCAGCAGCGGGACGCCGAACAGCAGGTACAGCGCGACCGCCCCGCCGATCACCTCGGCCAGGTCGGTGGCCATCGCGACCAGTTCGGCCTGCGCCCACATGACCCGGTTGAGCGGACGGGGCAGGTGCTCCCGGCACAGTTCGGGCAGGCTGCGCCCGGTGGCCAGGCCGAGCTTGGCGGTGAGCGTCTGCACCAGCATGGCGGCGAGGTTCGCCGCCACCACCACCCAGACCAGCAGGTATCCGTACCGGGCCCCGGCCGTGGAGTTGGTGGCGAAGTTGCCGGGGTCGACGTAGGCGACCGCCGCCACGAACGCCGGCCCGAGCAGGATGAGGCGCCCACGGACCGGGCGCGGGGCGCGGGCGGTCCGTAGTGGGGGCAGGACTGGCGAGTCGTTGGTTACCACTGGTGCTCCTCGACGACGGACGACGGGATGACAGACGACTGACGGCGGGGGCGGCCGGGGTGGGGCAAGGGGCGAGGTCAGGCGGGTTCGTGCCGGGTGGTCGCCCGGTGGGCGGCCGGTGCCGGGTCGCGCTCCAGCGCGTCCGCGAACGGGACCAGCGCGGTGAGGGCGGCCAGCGCGAGGACGGCGGGCAGGGCCAGGCCGGCGCCCACGGAGGCGAGCGTGAGCAGGGCGAGGACGGCCGTCCTGATGCGGTTGGACGTGGACATGACGACTCCCGGACGGGTGCGGTGCGGGCGCCGGGCCGCCCGCGCGGCCGACCCGGCGCGGGCGAGGTCAGGTGAGCTTGCTCTTGACGGTGTTGGCGACCTTGCCGACCATTCCCGGGTTGGTGCCGTACAGGCGCGGGTCGCCCGGGGCGAGCACCGGCTCGGGGGCGTGCGCGCGCGGGCTGCTGTCGTAGCGGAACTCGCCCTTGCCGTCCGGCGTCGGACCGGAGGCCCACCGGCCCTCGGCGGCGTCCCGGCCGGGGGAGAAGTCCAGGTACGTGTAGCTGAACTCCTCGGTGAACTCGGGCGAGTCGGGGAAGGCGTCCGGCACCGGCATCTCCTCCAGGCCGTCGGACTTGAGCTGCTCGATGGCCGCCATCCACATGTTCTGGTGCATGGTGTCGCGGGCCAGCAGGAAGCGCAGCATCTGCTTGACGCCGGGGTCGTCGGTCATGTTGAACAGGCGGGCCACCTGGAGCCGGCCCTGGGCCTCGGCGGTGACGTTCAGGTGGAAGTCGGCCATCAGGTTGCCGCTGGCGGTGATGAAGTTGCCGTTCCACGGCACGCCGGCGCTGTCGACCGCCAGGGCCCCGCCGCCGCCGTGGATGAAGTGCGCCGGGTTGGACCCGCCGTAGATCGCGCCGACCATCGGGTTCTCCTCGGCGGCCTCCTCCAGCGAGAGCGGCGCGTTCTCCAGCAGCCGGGTGATCATCGTGGCGATCATCTCGACGTGGCCCATCTCCTCGGTGCCGACGTCGAGCAGCAGGTCCTTGTACTTGCCGGGCAGCCGGCAGTTCCAGCCCTGGAACAGGTACTGGTTGGCGACGGTCATCTCACCCCACTTGCCGCCGAGGACCTCCTGGAGGCGGCGGGCGAACGCGGCGTCCGGCCCGTCCGGCTTGGCCTCGAACTGCAGATCCTTCATGTGCGTGAACATGTCGTCTCCTCCGGTTCACCGATGCTGTCCTCTCCCGGGTGCCCGCTGCGGCGGCCCGCCGGGGCCGACCCGTGTCCCGGACGGGACAGGCAGCACCGGGACCGGCAGCCGGACGTCCACCACCAGCCCGCCGCCGCGTGGACGGCGGGCGCCCACCGTCCCGCCGTAGGTATCGACCAGGCGCCGCACGATCCACAACCCGAGGCCGTGCCCGGTGGCCGACGGGGCGGGCCGGGCCAGCGCCGCGCGCAACGCCGGACAGGGGCCACCCCGGTCGAGTACCGACAGCGTCAGCGTGGAACCGCGCGCCGCGGCGCGGACGACGACCTCGCCGCCGGCCGGGCCGTGGCGCCGCGCGTTGTCCACCAGGTTGGTGAGGATCTGCCGGACGTGCCGCTCGGGCACGGGCAGGCCGGCAGCGGTCCGGCCGATCCGCGCGCGCAGGCCGGGACCGGCCCCGGCCGTCACGGCGCGCACCACGGCGGCCAGGGGGACGCGGCGGGGTGGTTCCGGCTCGCCGGGGCCGCCGGGCCCGCCGAGGTCGTCCAGCAGGGCACCCAGGTGTACGGCGTGCTCGTGCGCCAGCGCCGCGATGGCCCGCCGGTCCGGCGTGGTCAGCGCCGGCTGCTCGGCGAGCGCCCGGGTGAGTGCCGCCAGTGCCCGCACCGGTGTCCGCAGCTCGTGGCAGAGCACCCGGATCGACAGCGACTCGTCGCGGTCGTCCGGACGTCCCCACGGGGTCATGGACTCCACAGCCATGCCGAGTTGTTCCCGACGGTTACTCACATATGCCACTAACCTGAAGCGGAAGGAGGAAAGCCGACATGGGGGACGGCACCGTCCGGCTCGCGGTGGTGGACGACCATGCGCTGTTCGTCCGCGGCCTGGAGCTGCTGCTGTCCGCCACCACCGACGGCCGGGCCCGTGTCGTCGGCTCGACCACCGACGCGGCCGGAGCCGCCGCGCTCGTCGCCCGCTGCGCACCCGATCTCGCGGTCGTGGACCTGCACATGCCGCCGCCCGGCGGCCTCCGGGCGATCGCCGCCATCCGCCGCACCAGTCCCCGCGTACGCGTCCTCGCCATGTCCGGCTCGGACGACCCGGTGCCGGCCGTGGAGGCGCTGCGCTGCGGCGCCGAGGGCTACCTGCCCAAGACCAGCGAGCCGGAGGATCTGCTGCCTCCACTGCTCGCCGTGCTGGACGGCTGGGCGGTGATGCCGGGTGCGCTGCTGCGACGGCTGGTCGGGCCCGCCCGGTCGCCCGGGCTCAACCTCGACGACGAGGAGCGCCGGCTGCTTCGGGCGATCGCGACCGGCGAGGCCACCGTGACGATCGCCGAGCGGATGCACACCTCGGAACGGACGGTGAAGCGGATGACCGCCTCCCTGCTGCGCAAGCTGCGGGTGACCAACCGGGTGGAGGCCGCCGCGCTGGCCGGGCGGGCCGGGCTGCTGGACGAGCGCTCCGACCGGTGAGGCGCCGACCCGGGCCGGCCGGGTCACCCCCTGCGGCGCGGTCCGGGCCGGGTCACCCTGCGGCGGCCGGCCCGGGGACGGCGAACGGCCGCCCCGGGGGAGCGGGACGGCCGTTCGGTCGGGCGGTGGTGAGCCGGTCAGGCGGCTGTGGACCAGATGGCCCGGAACGCGGCTGCCTCACCGGCCAGCCACTGCTCGATCTGCTCGGGCTTGACGTCGGCGGGCATCCGGTGCGCCTCGCCGCGCCGCACGTCTACCAGGACCGGCTCGGCGTGCGGCAGCACCGCGTCCATGTGCCGGGCCATCAGGTGCAGCGTGGCGAGCGTGGCCTCCTCGCTCGGCGGCGCCTCGTCGAAGTGCAGCCGGATCGCCTCGGCCCGGCCGTCGGCGTACCGGACGCCGAACTGGGGGTTGATCTTCACGGGCAGGTCACCCAGCATCGCCAGGGCGTCGCGGGTCTGGGCCAGGTCGACGCCGGCCGGCTCGCCGAGCGAGTGCAGCCAGCGGGTCGCGCCCGGCACGAGAGCCTCGTAGAGCGGCCGCCAGCGGGGCTTGACCACGTCGGCGACCTGCGCGAGGTGCGTGCCGCCGGTGTGGAACGCGACGTCGGCCTTGAGCGCCTTGACGAACTGGCCGTGCGGGTTGAAGCCGTGCCGGCTGGCCCGCTGCCGGCGTAGCCCGCCGACGAAGGTGGCCTTGGTGGGGCCGGTGCGGTCGACGTACCGGGTGAATCCGAGGAGGGTGGCGTAGGGGGTGACAGGGGTCGCGGAGGTGGGCGCAGTCACGAGCATCCTCCCAGGTCAGCAGCTCGATTAGTACATACATTCTAATCGACGGGTCTGACATCGCCCAGGGCACGAAAAGGGCCGCCCGGACATCCCGGGCGGCCCTTTTTCGCGTAGTCCTAGAGCTGGCCGACGTCGGTGATCCGGACCGCCGCCGCACCGGTCTCGTCGGACGTGGCGAGGTCGATCTCGGCGCTGATGCCCCAGTCGTGGTCGCCGTCCGGGTCGTCCAGGATCTGCCGGACGGTCCACCTGTCGCGGCCCTGCTCGATCATCAGCAGCGCCGGCCCGCGCGCGTCCGGGCCCACCCCGATCGAGTCGTACGCCTCGAAGTACGGCTCCAGCGCGTCGGCCCAGGCGTCGGCGTTCCAGCCGTCGCCGGCGTCCAGCTCGCCGAGCAGGTCCCAGCGCCGCAGCGCGGCCAGCTCGACGCGGCGGAACATCGCGTTGCGCACCAGCACCCGGAACGCCCGCGCGTTGCGGGTCACCGCCGGCGGCCGGTCGTCCAGCGACGCGGCCACCTCGGCCACGTCGGACGGGTTGCGCAGCCGCTCCCACTCGTCGATCAGGCTGGAGTCGACCTGGCGGACCAGCTCGCCCAGCCACTCGATGAGGTCGACCAGCTCCTCGGTCTTGGCATCCTCGGGGACCGTCTGCCGCAGCGTCTTGTAGGCGTCGGCGAGGTAGCGCAGCACCAGCCCCTCGGACCGGGACAGCCCGTAGAACTGGACGTACTCGGGGAACGTCATGGCCCGCTCGTACATGTCCCGGACCACGGACTTCGGGGAGAGCTGGTGGTCGGCGACCCAGGGGTGGCCCTGCCGGTACATCTCGTACGCGGACTCCAGCAGCTCGGCCAGGGGCTTGGGCCAGGTCACGTCGTCGAGCAGTTCGAGGCGTGCCTCGTACTCGATGCCTTCGGCCTTCATCGCGGCGACCGCCTCGCCGCGGGCCTTGAACTGCTGCGCGGACAGCACCTGGCGCGGGTCGTCCAGGATCGACTCGATCACGCTGAGCACGTCGAGCGCGTACGACGGGGACTCCCGGTCGAGCAGCTCGACGGTGGCCAGCGCCAGCGGCGACAGCGGCTGGTTGAGCGCGAAGTCGAGCTGGAGGTCGACGGTGAGGCGCACCCGCCGGCCGGTCTCGTCCGGCTCGGGCAGCTCCTCGACCACGCCGCCGGCGCGCAGCGCCCGGTAGATGGCGATGGCCCGGCGGATGTGCCGGCGCTGCGCGGCCGGGTCCTCGTGGTTGTCGGTGAGCAGGTGCCGCATCGAGGCGAACGCGTCGCCGGGGCGGCCGATGACGTTGAGCAGCATCGAGTGGCTGACCTGGAAGCTGGAGGTGAGCGGCTCCGGCTCGGCCTCGACCAGGCGCTGGAACGTCGGCTCGCCCCAGCCGATCGAGCCCTCCGGCGGCTTCTTCTTCACCACCTTGCGGCGCTTCTTCGGGTCGTCACCGGCCTTGGCGAGCGCCTTCTCGTTCTCGATCACGTGCTCGGGGGCCTGCACCACGACCCGGCCCAGCGTGTCGAACCCGGCCCGCCCGGCCCGGCCGGCGATCTGGTGGAACTCGCGGGCCTTGAGCAGCCGGGTGCGGGTGCCGTCGTACTTGCTCAGACCGGTGAACAGCACGGTACGGATCGGCACGTTGATGCCGACGCCGAGCGTGTCCGTACCGCAGATGACCTTGAGCAGGCCGGCCTGGGCGAGCGTCTCGACCAGGCGGCGGTACTTCGGGAGCATGCCGGCGTGGTGCACGCCGATGCCGTGCCGCACCAGCCGGGACAGCGTCTTGCCGAAGCCCGAGGTGAACCGGAAGTTGCCGATCGCCTGGGCGATCATGTCCTTCTCGGCGCGGGTGCAGACGTTCACGCTCATCAGCGCCTGCGCGCGTTCCAGCGCGGCGGCCTGGGTGAAGTGCACGACGTACACCGGGGCCTGCTTGGTCTCCAGCAGCTCCTCCAGCGTCTCGTGCAGCGGCGTGGTCGCGTACGAGAAGAGGAGCGGGACCGGCCGCTCGGCCGAGCGGACGACGGCGGTCGGCCGCCCGGTGCGCCGGGTCAGGTCGTCGACGAAGCGGGTGGTGTCGCCGAGCGTGGCGGACATCAGCACGAACTGGGCCTGCGGCAGCTCGATCAGCGGCACCTGCCAGGCCCAGCCGCGGTCAGGCTCGGCGTAGAAGTGGAACTCGTCCATGATCACCTGGCCGACGTCGGCGCGGCGGCCCTCGCGCAGCGCCAGGTTGGCCAGGATCTCCGCGGTGCAGCAGATGATCGGCGCGTCCGCGTTGACGCTGGCGTCGCCGGTGAGCATGCCGACGTTCTCGGCGCCGAAGACCTCGCAGAGCGCGAAGAACTTCTCCGAGACCAGCGCCTTGATCGGCGCGGTGTAGAAGGTCGTCCGGTCGTCGGCCAGCGCCGCGAAGTGCGCCGCGATCGCCACCAGGCTCTTGCCCGAGCCGGTCGGCGTATTCATGATCACGTTCGCGCCGGAGACGATCTCGATGACCGCCTCCTCCTGGTGGGGATAGAGGTCCAGGCCGCGCTCGGACGCCCAGGAGGCGAACGCGTCGTAGAGGGTGTCGGGGTCGGCGGTCTTCGGCAGCGCGGCGGTGAGAGTCATGGCGGCTCCCATCGTGCCTGGATCACACCGCGCCGCGCCAACCGGGTTCAGCGAACCGGCTTCCGGGCACCGGCTTCAGCGCCGCCGGTGGATCAGGTCGAAGACCTCCCGGCCGGCGGTCAGCGCGCGGCGCTCGAACTTCGTCACCGGCCGGTGCGCCGGACGCGGCGCGTAGCCGCCGTACACGTCCACCAGCTCCGGGTCGGCGGTGAGCGTCTCGCGCATCGACTCGGCGTACTCGGCCCAGTCCGTCGCGCAGTGCAACGTGCCGCCCGGCGCCAGCCGGGACCGCAGCAGCGCCACGTGCGCCGGCGCGATGATCCGCCGCTTGTGGTGGCGCGTCTTCGGCCACGGGTCGGGGAAGAAGACGTGCACCGCGTCCAGGCAGCCCTCCGGCATGGCCCGGACCAGGTCCAGCGCGTCCCCCTCGGCCACCCGGACGTTGTCCAGACCGTGGCGTTCGACCAGGTCGAGCAGGTTGGCGATTCCCGGCGTATGGACCTCGACCGCCAGATAGTGTCGGTCCCGGTCGGCCGCCGCCATCACGGCGGTGGCGTCGCCCATGCCGGAGCCGATCTCCAGCACCAGCGGCGCCCGTCGTCCGAACAGCGCCGTCGGATCGCACGGCCCGTCGAGGGCGGCGATCTCCAGGCCGTACGCGGGCCAGAGCCGGGTGAGCGCGTCGCGCTGCCGCTCGCTCATCCGTCCGCGACGCGGATGGAACGTGCGGATGCGGCCGGCGGCGATGTCGGGGAGGGTCACAGCGACCCGAGCCTAGCCCGGATCGGATGTGATGTGCCGCCGGGGGTGAGAGGATTCATCCCGTACGCCGGGAGGGGTCATGGGGTCGTTCAGGGTACGTAGGGCGCTGCTGGTCGCGGTCGCCGCGTGCGCCGCCCCGCTGGTCGGCGCGGTGCCCGCCCAGGCCGCGCCGCGCGCCGCCGAACCGGTGCCGGAACAGCCCCCGGCCGACGTGATCTTCGTGGAGGTCACCCCGGGCACCGTCTCGCCCGGCTACCTCGTCGGCATCCGGGCGAGCTGCCGCAACAACTCGGTTCCGGCGATCGTCACCTCGGACGCGTTCGGCAAGATCCAGGTGCAGCCGCAGCGCGGCCTGCTCACCGCCTCGCCGATGGTGCACGAGCGCACCCGGCCGGGCAACTACCGGGTCAAGCTGGAGTGCCCGGGCGGGGAGACCGCCTCCACCATGCTCCAGGTGGTCAAGCAGGGGCAGCCCACCCGGCAGCCGAGCCACGGGCCCAGTCACCTGCCCAGCCGCGGCCCGGCGACCGGTTTCGGCGGCACCGCCGGCCCCGGGCTCGGTGGCCTGCTGGTGCCCGTCGGGCTGGCGGTGACTGTGGTCGGCGCCGGGCTCGGCGTGGCCGCGTCCCGCCGGCACGCCCGCGGCGCCGCCAGAGGCTGAGGCCGCGATGGCCGAGCACTTCGTCCCGCCGCCCGCCGGATCACGGCGCTCCGGCCGGCCGTTCCTGGCCCTGCCCCCACCCGCCGCGCCGCCGACCGACGCCGCCCGTCCGTCCCGGGCCGGTCCGCCCGCCGACGTGGCTCGTTCGTCGCGGGCCGGCTCGCCGTCCACCGACGCGGCCCGGTTCTCCAGGGCTGATCCGGCCGCCGCGCCCCGTGCCGGCTCGCGGCCGGGCGGCGTTTCGGCGTCCGGGACTGGTCCGGCCGTGGGCTCGCCCCACCCGGCCGGGCGGAGCCGGCCGAACGCCGAGTCCGGATCGTCGGCCGTGCCGGTCTCCGGGTCGCGGCCGTGGATGCCGCCGCCCGCCGCGTCGCGACCGTGGTACCCGCCGTCGGCCGATCCGCCTGCCCTGCGTCCACGGCCCGCGGGGCCGCCGCCGGTCGAGCCGCCACCGGCGTCGCCGGGCAGGGGGGACCGGGGCCGGGGCTCCTGGTCGAAGCCGCTGGCAGTGGTGCTGGTGCTGGTCGGCGTGTTCGCCACCGGGGCCGGGCTGGGCCGCACGGCCGGGCCGTTCGACTTCGCCGACGCGTCGACCGAGTCGAGCCGGGCGAACGGGTCGGGCGCGGCCCCGGCGAGCGCTGCCGCTCCGGTCCGGAAGCCGGCGAGCCGGCCGGTACGCCTGGCGGTGCCGGCCATCAAGGTCAACGCGCCGGTCACGCCCGTCGGGCAGGCGAAGGACGGCTCGGTGGACGTGCCGCCGCTGACCGAGCACGACCAGACCGGCTGGTACGACAGGGGAGCGGTGCCCGGCGACCCGGGCCGGGCGATCATCGTGGGCCACGTCGACACCAAGAGCGGCCCGGCCGTCTTCTACCGGCTGCGCTCGCTCAAGCCCGGCGCGCGGATCCAGGTGACCCGCGCGGACCGCAGCGTGGTGACCTTCAAGGTGGACAGCGTCGAGTACTTCGACAAGTCGAACCTGCCCGCCGCCCGGGTCTACGGCGACTCCGGTCCGGCCGAGCTGCGGCTGATCACCTGCGGCGGCGAGTGGGTCGGCGGCCGTACCGGCTATCAGGACAACGTGATCGTCTTCGCGTCCCTGACGCCCTGACCGCTCCCGCCCTGACCGCCCGGCCCGCCCTGCCCGCCCGGCCCGCCCTGACCGCCCTGACCGCCCTGACCGCGTCGATCATGAAGTTGGCGGTGACAAAACGGACGGTGAGTGCCGCCAACTTCATGATCGACCGAGAAAGGGAGGGGGAGGGAGGGGTCAGGGTTTGGCGGGGACCTGCTGGACCACCTCGAACTCCAGCAGGGTGGCGCCGGTGGCCACGGGCTTTCGGGGTTCGCCGCCCTCAGCGTGCGCGGCCCGGGACGGGCCCTGCGCCCACGCCTGGTACGCCTCCTCGCTCTCCCAGCGCGTGTACACGAAGTAGCGGGTGTCCCCGGCGACCGGGCGCAGCAGCTCGAAGCCGAGGAAGCCGGGGGAGTTCTCCACCGCGCCGGCCCGGGCCGCGAACCGCTTCTCCAGCTCCTCGCCGGCGCCGGACGGGACGTCGATCGCGTTGATCTTCACGACAGCCATGCGTCCACCCTAACGAGCCTCGGACTCAGAACGTCTCGACGGCCGGTGCCAGGTCCGCGTCGACCACGATCGGGGCGTGGTCGGAGGGGCCCTTGCCCTTGCGGGCCTCCCGGTCCACGTACGCGGAGCGGACCGCGCGGGCGAACGACGCGCTGGCGTACACCAGGTCGATCCGCATGCCCTTGTTCTGGTGGAACATCCCGGCCCGGTAGTCCCAGTACGTGAACGGGTGCGGCCCCTTCATCGGCGTCGGCACCACGTCCTCCAGTCCCAGGTCGCGCAGCGCGGCCAGGGCGGCCCGCTCGGCCGGGGTGACGTGCGTGGAGGTGACGAACAGCGCGGGATCCCAGACGTCGGCGTCGGTGGGCGCGACGTTGAAGTCACCGCAGACGGCCACCGGCAGGGGACCGGCCACCTCGGCTTCCAGGGCGTCGCGCAGCGCCGCGAACCAGGCCAGCTTGTACGCGTAGTGCGGGTCGTCCGGCGCGCGGCCGTTCGGCACGTACACCGACCAGACCCGCAGCCCGTCGCAGGTGGCCGAGATGGCGCGGGCCTCGGGCTCGGGAAACCCGGGTTCGCCCGGGTAGCCGACCGCCACGTCGGCCAGCCCGACCCGGGACAGCACCGCGACCCCGTTCCACCGCCCGTCGCTGTGGCTGGCCACCTCGTAGCCCAGCTCGCCCACCTCGGCGACCGGGAACGCCCCGTCGGGGCACTTGGTCTCCTGCAGGCACACGACGTCGGGCTTCGTGCTGGCCAGCCAGTCGAGCAGCCGGGGCAGGCGGGCCTTCACCGAGTTGACGTTCCAGGTCGCCAGGCGCATGCCCCCAGCCTGCCGCATCCCCGCCCGCCCCGCCCGGTCAGCGCTCCGGGGTGTCGCCGGGGCGCGTCTGCTCGGCGAGGAAGCGTTCCAGCTCCGCGCCGAGTTCGTCGGCGGTGGGCAGCGGCCCGGTCTCGCCGGCGAGCAGGTTCTTCTCGCCCCGGCCGCGGGCGAACGCGTCGTACTGCTCCTCCAGCGCCTGGACCAGCGTCGCCGCCTCCTCGGTCTGGGTGACCTGGCGGTCGATCTCCACCCGGACCGCCTCGGCGGCGGTCCGCAGCGTCTCGACGGGCAGCAGCAGGCCGGTGCTGCGGGACACGGCGGACAGCAGCGCCTCGGCGGCGGCCGGGTACTCGGCCTGGGCCACGTAGTGCGGCACGTGCGCGGCGAAGCCGAGGGCGTCGCGCCCCTGCTCGCCGAGGCGGTACTCCAGCAGGTGGCCGACGCCGGCCGGCACCTGCACCTTCTGCAACCACGGCTCGTGTCCGGCGATCAGTTCCTTGCGGGTGGCGTGCGCGGTGACGCCGCTGGGCCGGGTGTGCGGCACCGCCATCGGGATCGAGTTGAGCCCGACGGTGAGCCGGACGTCGAGGCGGGCGCAGAGCCCGGCGACGGCGGCCACGAAACGCTCCCACTGCAGGTCCGGCTCGGGGCCGGTGAGCAGCAGGAACGGGGTCTCGTCGTCGTCGCGCAGCAGGTGCAGCTCCAGCGCCGGGGCGTCGTAGGACTCCCAGTGGTCCTCGACGAACGTCATCACCGGGCGGCGGGAGCGGTAGTCGAAGACCTGGTCCACGTCGAAGCGGGCGATCACCCGGGCGTCGAGCGAGGTGAGCAGTTGTTCCCGGGCGAGCCGGGTGGCGTTGCCGGCGTCGACGAAGCCGGTGAGGGCCTGGATCAGCACCGGCTGGCCGAGCTCGGGCAGCTCGTCGGTGAGTTCGTAGAGCTCGTGTGGATCGAGCACCGGTGGGGTCCTCCCTGTCGACGCGTACGGGGGAGCGCCGAGCGTGCGGCCTCCCCGATTCGGCCAACGTACCGGGGTGGGTGGTCCATTCCGTTACGGCACATCCGATGCCCGGATGATGATCACGATTCGGCTACGCCCCGGTCCGGCGACCCATATCCGGATCGTCCGAACGGACTAGTTAGTCGATCACCGGACGGGACCGGGAGGTCTGCGAGGTTCGTGCCCGCGCCGTGGCCGGTCCGGGCGCACGGGTGATTGGCCCGCTTTCCGAGGTCTGCCGCGCCCTGCGGCGGGCTGTGGCGCGATGCCCGGCTTGCGGCGGCCAGAGTGTGGCGAGGGCCACCCTTTCGGCCTGGGTGATCCCGGTTTGCCCTGCCTAGCCTCGTCGGATGCGTAACGACGGCAACCTCGACGACCCGTTCGGCTCCGGCCGCCCGGCTGACCGTTCGGACGATACCCCCTCCACCAACCGGTTGACCACACTCCGGGGACTGGTCCGGCGTACCCGCTTCTGGGCACCCACGAACCCCCGGCCCGGCCGGACGAAGCTGGCGGTCGCCACGGGCGCCGCCTGCTGCCTGGGCCTGGTCGGCGTCAGCCAGGCCGGCTTCGGCGCCCCGGACCGCGCCGCCGGCCCGGCGCCCTCGGCGGAGGTCGCCGAGCGCGCGGAGGTCGACGCCGCCTCCCGGGCCATGGCCCGGCCGAGCACCGCCCCCACCACCCCCACCCCCAGCGCCAGCCCGTCCGCGACGGCGAGCCCGAAGGCGACCGCCAAGCCCAAGCCGAAGAAGACCGTCCGGCAGATCGTCCCGGTCGCCGGCCTGGACCGCACCCAGATGAACAACGCCAAGAAGATCGTGCAGGCCGGCAAGGAGATGGGCATGCCGCGCCGCGCCCTGGTCATCGCGGTGGCGACCGCCATGCAGGAGAGCACCCTGCTCAACTACGCCAGCGGCGTGCTGCCCGAGTCGCAGAGCTACCCGCACCAGGCCGTCGGCTGGGACCACGACTCGGTCGGGTTGTTCCAGCAGCGCCCGAGCAGCGGCTGGGGCACCGTCGAGCAGCTCATGGACCCGGAGTACGCGACGAAGGCGTTCCTGTCCGCGCTGGCGGAGATCCCCGGCTGGCAGGACCTGCCGCTCTCGGTCGCGGCCCAGGCGGTGCAGATCTCGGCGTTCCCGGACGCGTACGCCCAGCACGAGTGGCGGGCCGGCGAGGTGGTGGCCGAGATCCTGGGCTGACCCGGACGGGTGGTTGCCGAAGGGCCGATTCGGGTATCAGGGACTTGCCGGTCCCAGGTACACATGAAGGGGACCGCGGGACGGGAGGACCCTCATGTCGCTGATGCAACGGATCACCGCCTTCCTGCGGTCGCCGCGGGGCCAGCAGTTGGTCGACCGCGGTCGGCGTGAGATGTCGAAGCCGGAGAACCAGGCCCGGCTGCGGCAGATCGCGAACCGGCTGCAGTCGCGCCGGCGCTGACCCGCGTCACCCCCGCCGCACGAGCCTCCGGAGCCCTTCGTGACCGACCCCGCCCCCGTCGACGGGGAGCCCAACGCCGTCCCCACCACCCCCGTCCCGCCGGTGGAGGCGCCCGAGGCGCCACCGGCGAAGCTGTGGGACCGGATGCGGGACGACCCGCAGTACGCGCCGGAGCACCTCGCCCTGGAGGCGGTGCGCCGGCTCGGCCCGGAGGCCGCGCAGTGGGCCGCCCGGGAGCGGGCGCTGCGGCCGGACGCGCCGCCGGAACAGCTGGCCGACCAGGCGGTTCGCAAGTTCGTCAACCACGCCCGGCTCTCCGGCGCGGTGTCCGGCGCGGCCGGGCTGCCCGGCGCGGTGATCGACGTGGGGGTGCTGGCCTGGACCCAGGCCCGGCTGGTGCTGCACGTCGCCGCCGCCTACGGCGCCGACCCGGCGCACCCCGACCGGGCGACCGACCTGCTGGTGCTCCAGCGGGTGCACAAGGTCGCCGAGACGGCTCGCCTCGCGCTGGGCGTGGCCGCCGGCCGGGAGCGGGCCGGCGCGTTGTTCGGCTCCGCCGGTGACCGGGCGCTGGGCCGGGTGATGCTCCAGCTCGGGGTCCGGCTGGCCCGGATGGCCGGGGTGCGCGCCGCCAAGCGGATGTTCGCCAAGGTCGTGCCGGGCGCCGCGATCGTGCTCGGCACCTGGGCCAACTCGTCGGCGACCAAGGAACTGGCCGACCGCACACGCGCCCTCTATCGCGCCGCCGGCCCCCGGCAGCTACCCGGCCCGCGCCAGCCCTGACCAGCCGGAGGCGTTCCAGGCCACCTCGGCCAGCCGGCCCTGACCGGCCGCGTTCGGGTGGAACCAGTCGAGCGCGTTGACCTGGTCCAGCGTGAAGCGGTGGCGGTGCACCGCGCCGCCGTCCCACCGGCAGCGTGACCCGTACGCCCGGCAGGCGGCGCGCAGTTGCCCGTCGTACGCCTCGATCCGGTCCCGGACGCGGGCCCGGCGGGCCACCGCGGCGGGCGCGGTCGACGTGGCGTCGGCCAGCAGTGCCGGGCAGACGCCCCGCGACCAGGCCCGCACGGCGCGGGGCTCGGTGTGCCCGATCTGCCAGAGCCGGTACAGGTCCGGGATGCCGGCCACCAGCACCCGGGCCTTCGGCCGGCCCTCGCGCAGCACGCCCAGCGCCGCGTCGACCTGGTCGCGGAAGGTCGCCACCGGCGTCATGTCGTCGACGTCACCCCGGCAGGCGTCGTTCGCCCCGATCAGCACGGTGACCAGGTCGGCCTTGTCGCGTACCGCCGAACGGGCCTGGCCGGTCAGCGCGGACGCGCGGGCCCCGGGCACCGCCCGGTTGTACGCCCGCAGCCCCGGCGCGTCCGCGCGCAGCCGCCGGTAGAGGCTCTCCACCCGCAGGCCGTCCCCGGTCGACCAGGAGTTGCGTTCGCAGCTCACCAGCACCAGGCAGGAGCCGTAGCCGGTGCTTACCGAGTCGCCGAGCGCGACCAGCACCCGCGGCTCGCCGGGGCGGGGCGTGCCGGACGGCCGGGGCGACGCCTCGCCGGAGCCGTCACAGGCGAGCGCGACGAGCGCCGCCAGGCAGGCCAGCGCGGCGGTCCAGCGTCTCATCGGTCCCCCGTCCGGCGGCGGCAACGGGCGCGTCGACCCTATGCCCCGGCGGAGTCCCGGCGGCGGTTCTGTCGGCTATCGGGCATCGACCACCGTCGTTCACATCTGTGGTGTCGGCGCAGGCCGGCCGTGCAGCCACCGGTGCAGCGCCCGGGTGATCCGGGGCAGCACGAGGTAGGTCATCAGCGGGGTGAGCACGAGCGTCATCAGCAGCGTCCGGCCGGCCAGCGGCACGCCGGCGAGGAACCGGGTGGTCAGCAGCGTGGCGGCCAGGCTGAGCGGGAAGAACGCCAGCCAGATCGTGACCGCCTGCTTCCAGCGTGGCGGCGCGGCCGGTTCCGGCTCGCCGAACGTCTCGACCACGTGGTCCACCGGCGGGTCGAACCAGCCCTCGATGCCGGTGCGCCGCTCCACCCGGGTGTGCTCGACGATGCCCTGCGCCGAGCTGAGCCACCAGCGCCGCTGCGGCGAGTCCTCCCAGCCGCGCAGCGTGTCCGCGTCGGCGAAGCGGTACATCACGTGCCACTCGCCCGAGCCGGGGGCGCTGCGGACGAAACCGGCGCCGAGGAAGCCCGGGAAGCTCTCCGCGAGCGCCGTCCCCGCCCGCATCCACGCCACCACCTCGTCGGTACGCGCCGGGTCGGCGCGCCGGGACACGGCGACGGTCACGGGTACGGCCTGCGTCGTGGTCATGCCATCCTCTCCACCGTCCGCGGGATCTCCGCCGGTACCGGCGCACCGATGTAACGCACCCGCCCGCGGGGCGCATCCGGCGCCTGCCCGCCGGGTGTCCCGGATCACCGGCGTTCCCGCGCCGGCCGGTTATCCCCGCCCGTGCCGGGGTAGGCCCCAGGAATGACCCGATCACAGCCCCGTCGCGCCCGTGGCACGGTCGGCCACGCCAACAGTGCCCTGAACCTGCGGCTGGCGCTCGCCACGTTCGGTCTGGTCGTGATGACCGTCTTCGCGGTGCTCGCGTTCGCCGCGGACGTCGCCTGGCTGGGTGTCGTCTGCGCGCTGCTCGCCGTGGTGGCGGTGGTCGACCTGGTCGTGATCCAGCGCCGCCGCGCCGCGCGCCGCCGGGAGGAACCGGGCGTGCGGCACTCGCTGTTCGAGTGACAGGAGTACGAGATGCCCATCGCCACCACCAATCCCGCCACCGGACAGGTGCTCAAGACGTACGAGGCGATGTCGGACGAGCAGATCGACGCCGCGATCGAGCGGGCCGACCTCGCCTTCCGGCAGTTGCGTGAGACCACCATCGCGCAGCGGGCCCGGTGGCTCACCGCCGCCGCCGACCTGCTCGACGCCGAGCGCGACGAGACCGCCCGGCTGATGACCACCGAGATGGGCAAGACGTACGCCGCCGCGAAGGCGGAGGTCACCAAGTGCGCCGCCGCCTGCCGCTTCTACGCCGACAACGCGCCGGGGATGCTCGCCGACGAGCCTGCCGACGCCGCAGCGGTCAAGGCGAAGCGGGCGTACGTGCGCTACCAGCCGATCGGCCCGGTGCTGGCCGTGATGCCGTGGAACTTCCCGTTGTGGCAGGTGATGCGCTTCGCCGCCCCGGCGCTGATGGCCGGCAACACCGGCCTTCTCAAGCACGCCTCCAACGTGCCGCAGACCGCGCTCTACCTGGAGGACCTGTTCCGCCGGGCCGGTTTCCCGGAGGGCGCGTTCACCACGCTGCTGGTCGGCTCCGACGCGGTCGACCGGATCCTCAGCGACCCCCGCGTCCGCGCCGCCACGCTCACCGGCAGCGAACCGGCCGGCCGGTCCATCGCCCAGATCGCCGGCCGGGAGATCAAGAAGACGGTGCTGGAGCTGGGCGGGAGCGACCCGTTCGTGGTGATGCCCTCGGCCGATCTGGACACCGCCGCCGAGGTCGCCACCACCGCCCGCTGCCAGAACAACGGGCAGTCCTGCATCGCCGCGAAGCGGTTCATCGTGCACACCGACGTCTTCGACGCGTTCGCCGAGAAGTTCGCCGCCCGGATGGCGGCGCTGCGCGTCGGCGACCCGATGGACGACGGCACCGACGTCGGCCCGCTGGCCAGCGAGCGCGGCCGCGACGAGGTGCACGCCCAGGTCACCGACGCGGTGGACCAGGGCGCGACGGCGCTGTGCGGCGGCGAGAAGCCGGCCGGGGACGGCTGGTACTACCCGCCGACCGTGGTCACCGACCTGCGCCCGGAGATGCGGATGTGGAGCGAGGAGGTGTTCGGGCCGGTCGCCGGGCTCTACCGGGTCGGCTCGTACGACGAGGCGATCGAGGTCGCCAACGGCACCAGCTTCGGCCTCGGCTCCAACGCGTGGACCAACGACCCGGCCGAGCAGGAGCGCTTCGCCGTCGACCTGGACGCCGGCAACGTGTTCATCAACGGCATGACCACGTCCTACCCGGAGCTGCCGTTCGGCGGCGTGAAGAACTCCGGGTACGGCCGCGAGCTGTCCGCCGCCGGCATGCGCGAGTTCTGCAACACCAAGACCGTGTGGATCGGCGAGGGCGAGGCCGGCGCGGGCGCCGGCGCGCACTCCGAGTAGACGCGATTGGCCGGGCGCCGTCACGGGTAGGAGTGGCGACCATGACGGCGTTCGGCTTCCACGCATCCCACGAGCAGATCCACCCGGCCCGGCTGCTGGAGGCGGTGATCCACGCCGAGCGCGCCGGCTTCGACGCGGCCATGTGCTCCGACCACTTCTCGCCGTGGAGCAAGCGGCAGGGCCAGTCCGGCTTCGCCTGGTCCTGGCTCGGCGCCGCGCTCCAGGCCACGAACCTGTCCTTCGGTGTGGTGAACGCGCCCGGCCAGCGCTACCACCCGGCGATCATCGCGCAGGCCATCGGCACGCTCGGCGCCATGTACCCGGGCCGGTTCTGGGCCGCGCTGGGCACCGGCGAGGCGTCCAACGAGCACATCACCGGCGAGGTCTGGCCGCGCAAGGACGTCCGTACCGCCCGGCTGCGCGAGTGCGTCGACGTGATCCGGGCGCTGCTCGCAGGCGAGGAGGTCAGCCACGACGGGCTCGTCACGGTGGACCGGGCGAAGCTGTGGACCCGGCCGGAGGAGCCGCCCGCGCTGGTCGGTGCCGCGGTCAGCATCGCCACCGCCCGCTGGTGCGCCGAATGGGCGGACGGGCTGATCACCGTCAACGCGCCGGTCGAGCACCTGCGGCGGATGATCGACGCCTACCGGGACGCGGGCGGACGCGGCCCGCTGCACCTCCAGGTGCACGTGAGCTGGGCGCCCGAGCAGGAGCAGGCCGAGGCGATCGCGTACGAGCAGTGGCGCAGCAACGTGTTCGCGCCGCCGGTCTGCTGGGACCTGGAGACCCCCGAGCACTTCGACGTGGCGAGCGCCGACGTGCCGATGTCCAAGGTCGCCGAGACCGTGAACGTCTCCGCCGACCTGGGCCGGCACATCGGCTGGCTGGAGGAGTACGTGGCGCTGGGCTTCGACCAGATCGCGCTGCACCACGTCGGGCAGGAGCAGCGCGCGTTCATCGACACGTTCGGCGCCGAGGTGCTGCCGAAGCTGCGCTCCGCCGCCTGATCACACATCGGCCCCTCGGCGCCTAGGCTCGTCGTTCGTGGATGCTCTGTTCGAGGTCGTGGTCTTCCTGGCCATCGCGACCTTCGGTGCGGCGCTGGCCCGCCGGCTCGGCCTGCTGGCGCCGATCCTGCTGGTGGTGCTCGGCCTCGCGCTGTCCTTCCTGCCGTTCTTCCCGCACGTGCGGCTGGACCCGGACCTGGTGCTGGTGGGCATCCTGCCGCCGCTGCTCTACGTGGCGGCGCTGGAGACGTCGGTGCCGGCGTTCCGGCTCAACCTGCGGCCGATCCTGCTGCTCGCCGTCGGGCTGGTCATCTTCACCGCGTTCGTGGTGGGCACCGTCGTGCACTGGTTCCTGCCCGAGCTGCCGTACGCGATCTGCCTGGCACTCGGCGCGGTGGTGGCGCCGCCGGACGCGGTCGCCGCCACCGCGGTGGCCCGGCGGGTCGGCCTGCCCCGGCGGGTCGTCACCATCCTGGAGGGCGAGAGCCTGGTCAACGACGCCACCGCGCTGGTGCTGCTGCGGGTGGCGATCGTCGCCGCGACCGCCACCACCGGCGGCGTCGGCGTCGGCGACGTGGCCCGGGAGGTGGTCGTCGCGGCCGGCGGCGGCATCCTGGTCGGCCTGCTGGGCGTGGTGGTCTTCGGCTACCTGCACAAGCGCATCACCGACCCGGTGCTGGACAACGCGCTGTCGCTGATCGTGCCGTTCGCCGTCGTCTTCGCCGCCGAGGAGATCCACGCCTCCGGCGTGGTCGCCGTGGTGGTGACCGGCCTCGGCATCGGCCACAAGCTGCCCACGTTGCTGTCGGCCGCCTCCCGGCTCCAGGTGACCGCGTTCTGGCGGCTGATCCGGTTCCTGCTCGAAGGACTGGTGTTCCTGCTGGTCGGCCTGCAACTGCCGGAGGTGGTACGCGACCTCGACGAGCCGTTCGGCTCGCTGGTGGCGATCACCGCGGCGGTGCTGGCCGCCGTCTTCCTGGCCCGGTTCGTCTGGGTGTTCCCGGCCACCTACGTGGCGCGGCTCGTGCCCCGGGTCCGGCAGCGCGACCCGGCGCCGCCGGTGCAGTTCCCCGTCGTCATCGGCTGGGCCGGCATGCGGGGCGTGGTGACGCTGGCCGCCGCGCTGGGCCTGCCGCTCACCCTCGCCGGCGACACGCCGTACCCGCGCGGGCTGCTCATCTGGCTGGCCTTCGCGGTGATCGTCGCGACGCTGGTCGGGCAGGGCGCCACGCTGCCCTGGCTGGCCCGGCGGCTGCGGCTGCCCCCGGACGACCCGGTGCAGGACGCGCTGTCCGCCGCCGGGGTGCAGCAGCGGGCCAGCCGGGCGGCCCGGGAACGGCTCGACGAGCTGGCCGCCGGCGCGCCGGAGGCGGTGGTGGAGCGCCTGCGCGGGCTGACCACCTCCCGGGCCAACCTGGCCTGGGAGCGGCTCGGCGGCACCGAACGGGAAACCCCCTCCCAGGCGTACGCACGCCTGCGGCAGGAGATGATCGACGCCGAGCGGGAGGTGTTCCGGGCCGCCCGCGACTCCGGGCAGATCCCGGAGGAGGCGCTCACCCGCGCCTATCGTGATCTGGATCTGGAGGAGTCCATGCTGCGACAGGAGGCCGTCGAATGAGTTGCCAGCACCTGGCCGAGGCGGGCACGGCCGAACCGGACACCACGACCGAGTGCCCCGACTGCGTGGCCATCGGCAACCCGGACTGGGTGCACCTGCGCGCCTGCCTGACCTGCGGGCACGTGGGCTGCTGCGACTCCTCGCCGTACCAGCACGCCACGAAGCACTTCGAGTCCGCGGGGCACCCGGTGATGCGGTCGATCCAGCCGGGGGAGTCGTGGCGCTGGTGCTTCGTGGACGAGGAGATCGGCTGACTCAGCCGACCCGGCGCTCCAGCACCTGCCCGGTCCACGTCGGACGGCCCGGCCGCTCCACGGTGAACGGCTCGGTGGCGGTGAACCCGCAGCTCTCGTAGAACCGCACGAGCGCCCGGTCCGGGCTGCGGAAGCAGTCCACCCGCAGCAGGCCGACGCCGCGATCGCGGGCCAGCTCCGCCGCGTACGCCAGCAGCCGCGCCCCGACCCCGCGTCCCGCGTACGCCCGGTCGGTGACCAGCAGGTTCACGTACAGCTCCGGTTCGGTGGCCGGCGGCACGTACTCGGTCGCCGCGCCCACCACCAGCGCGCCCACCACAGTCGCGTCGATCTCGGCGAGGTGCAGCCCGTCCCCGGCCGCCCACGCGTCGGCCTGGGCGATGCGGCGCGGGTCGATCGACGCCGGCTCGGTGCCCCACTGGTCGGTACGCCCGCGTTCGGCCAGCCAGGCGGTGGCGCTGTCGAGCAGCCGCAGCAGCGTGGGGGCGTCGCCGGGTCCACCCGGTCGGATGGTGATGCTCTGCTGGTCGGTCATCCCGCCATGCTGCTACACCGGGCTCAGCCGGGCACCCCGGCGGGTCGTGCCTCCGGCGCCGGCCGGTCCGCGATCGCCCGGCGGGCCAGCGCCGGGGCGGCCAGCCCGGCGGCGGCGAAGATCCCGCCGAGCACCAGCCAGCCGACCGGACCGCCGCCGAGCACCAGCAGCGTGAGCAGGCCCCGGCCGAGCGCCTGGGCCAGCCCGGCGAGCAGGCCGTCCGCGCCCTGGTAGGCGCCGATCGCATCCGGCGGGGCCAGGTCGTAGGCGAGGCCCGCGCCGGCCGCGCCGTGCCACAGGTCGCCCACCGTCCACACCGCGGTCGCGACGAGCAGCAGGACGACCGCCGGGAGCACCGGCAGGACGCCGGTCACGGCGTAGAGCGGTGTCGCCGCCGCGAGCACCAGCCCGGCCCGGCGCAGCTTCCGGGCGGCCGGCGCGGCACGCTCCGCGCCCCGGCTCAGCCGCACCGCGAGCAGCACGGTGAGGACCGTGTTGACGAGCAGCACCGCCGACACCACAGGCGGTGGCGCGCCGGCCCGGTTCACCGTCCACAGCGGCACGACGAGCACGAGCACCGTCACGTGCGTGCTCAGCACCGCCGACGCGCCGCTGACCGCGAGGAACCGTCCGTCCCGCAGCGGGCCGCCGCGCCGCAGCGTGCCCGGCGTGCGTCGCGCGCCGGCGGCGGCCGGTTGCGGCGGCAGGCGCAGCAGCAGCGCCGCCGAGAGCAGGTAGGTGGCCGCGTTGCCGACGATCAGCACCTGGTACGCCCGGTGCGTGTCCACGGCGAGCGCGATCCCGGCCAGCGCGGTACCGACGGTGATGCCCAGGTTCGCCACCGCGCGCAGCGTGGCGAAGGCGTGCACCCGGCCGTCCGGGCCGCCCACCGCGGCGACGAGCGCCGCCCGTACCGCCAGGTTGCCGGCCACGAGCAGCGCCTCCGGCACCGCCACCGCCAGGAACGCCGGGAACGAGCCGACCATCAGGTACGCCAGCGCGACGACCGCCTGGCCCACCTGGAGGGCGGCCCGGAGCGTACGCGGATCCCACCTGTCGGCCAGCCCGCCCAGCGGCACGCTCGCGCTCAGCCCGACCAGCCCGGCGACTGTGAGTCCGGCACCCACCGAGGTGGCGGAGAGCCCCACGTCCCGGGTCAGGTAGAGCGCCCCGCCCGCCAGCCACAGCCCCGCGCCGACGGTGTTGGCCAGCGTGGCGTACGCGAGCGTGCGCAGCGGGCCGGGCGGCGGGAGCGGCGAGACGCGTCCCATCAGCGGGGTCCGGCGAGGGTCATGGGGTGGACGCTAGGACTGTTCCGGCGGGCAGGGAGCCCCGCTCGGGGCGACGCCTGTCACACCGCGAGCCCGCCGGGGCGTCGCCGCCGCTGGTCACCGCCGAGCCACCCGGAGCACGGTTCGGGAAATCCGCTCGCCTGCCGGTCCCCGCTCTGCCAGGGTCGGCGCCGTGGAGCGCAGCAGGAACGCCCGGGCCGGGGAACTGACCGAGGTGCAGCGGATCGAGGTGGCCTCCGGCGCCCCGTTCCGGGAGATCGGCATGACCCTGGTGGCCGACATGCCACCGCTGCCGGTGGAGGCGCTGGCCGCCGGGCAGCGCGCCGGACGGCTGTGGGTGGCGACCGACCCGGCCGACCGGCCGATCGCGTTCGTACTGGCCGATCTGGTCGACGGCGCGGCGCACGTGCAGCAGCTCAGCGTCGACCCGGCGTACGCCCGGCGTGGCATCGGGCGGCGTCTGCTCGACCGGGTGGCGGAGTGGGCGTCGTCGCAGGGGTTGCCGGCGCTGACGCTGACCACGTTCCGCTCGGTGCCGTGGAACGGGCCCTACTACGTGCGGTGCGGTTTCCGCGAGCTGAGCGGGACGGAGTTGACGGCGGGCCTGATCGAGTTGCTGGCCGCCGAGGCGGCGCTGGGCCTCGACCCGGCCGAGCGGATCGCGATGCGCCGCCCCGTCCCCCGCACGGGGGCCGGGAGCGGTCAACCGGTCGACCGGGGCCGCGTCCCGTGCCACGATCGCGCGGTGTCCGCCCCCGTGAACACCCTGCTGCGCCGGCAGTTCGACCTGACCTGGGCGCTCGCCGAGTACCACCTCGACCGGCTGGAGCCGGCGGACTTCCTCTGGGAGCCGGGGAGACTCTGCTGGACCATGCGTCCCGGCCCGGACGGCGGGTGGCGGCCCGACTGGGCCGACACCGAGCCGGACCCGGTCCCGGTGCCCACGATCGCGTGGCTGACCTGGCACATCGGCTGGTGGTGGTCGGTCGCCGCCGACCACGTGCGGCGGCGGCCGGCGCGGGAACGCGACGACATCCGGTGGCCCGGGCCGGGCGACGACACGGTCGTCTGGCTGCGGGAGCTGCGGACGGAGTGGACCGACGCGCTGGACGGGCTGACCGCTGACGACCTGGACCGGCCGGCCGCGTACCCCTGGCCCGCCGACGCCGGGCTCACCGTCGCGGACCTGGCCGCGTGGGTGAACGCCGAGCTGATGAAGAACGTGGCCGAGATCGGGCAGCTCCGGTTGCTGCGGGCGGCGGGGCGGCCGGCCTGAGCGGGGGCGTGCTCAGTGCGCGCCGCCGAGGTTGAGCACCACCACCCCGGCGATGACCAGCCCCGCCCCGACCACCTTCGCCACGCTCAGCGGCTCGCCCAGGAACGCCGCGCCGATCGCCATGATGGCGGCGGTGCCGAGGCCGGACCAGACCGCGTACGCGACGCCGACCGGGATGTCCTTCACGGCCAGCGAGAGCAGCCCGAACGCGGACAGGTACGCCACGGCGAGGCCGAGCGTGGGCCAGAGCCGGGTGAAGCCGTCGGTGGCCTTGAGCAGACTGGTGCCGATCACCTCGGCGGTGATCGCGCCGAGCAGGAACAGGTACGCCATCGCAGGACCGTACCCGGTCCTGCGATGGCGCCCGGTCAGCTCGGTCAGCTCGGTCAGGAGACCGTGCAGGCCTTTCCGTTCAGGGTGACCAGCCCCGGATCCGGGTTCGGGAAACGGGACGCGGTGCCGTTGAAGCCGAACGTGGTGGACGCGCCCGGCGCCAGCTTCGCGTTCCACGACAGGTTCTTCGCGGTGACCGTGGCTCCGCTCTGGCCGAGCTGCGCCGACCAGGCCTGGCTCACCTTCTGGTCGCCGAGGAAGGCCCACCGCAGGTTCCAGCCGTTCACCGCCGTCGTGCCGGTGTTGCGCACCGTCACCTGGGTGGTGAAGCCGGACGGCCAGCTCCCGTGCGTGGTGTAGGTGACCGCGCAGGACGGCGCCGGCACCGCGCCGGCGTCACCCTGGTCGGCCAGGAACGACGCGAGCCACGCCAGCGCCGAGTTCCAGTTGATCGCCACCTCGTTCGTCGCGTACGAGTTGATGTCGTCGACGTAGCAGAACATCGGCGCGCACCCGGCGAGCAGGTTCGCCGCGAACGGGTCCTGGAGCGCGGCGTTCGGACCACCGGCGAGCGAGCCGGCCGGCGGGCGCGGCAGGTCCGGGTTCAGCTGGTGGCCGAAGATCCGGCTGTGCTGGTTGCGGGCGTGCTGCTCGCCCCACCCGGTCACGTACGACATGTTCAGCGCGTTGCGGCCGAACAGGTAGTCGGCGGCCTGCACCGCGCCGTCCCGGTACTTCGCGTCCCGGCTCAGGTCGAACGCGGTGGCCAGCACGATCGCGTTGTTCACCAGGTTGCTGTTGCTGCCCCAGACGTACGCGTCGGCGCTGCCCGGGAACGGCAGCCCGTACGCCTGGCCGGCGATCGTGGCCAGGTAGCTGTCGGCGGCGGCGGTGATGGACTCGCGGATGCGGGTCTTCTCCGCGGCGGGCAGCGTGTTCGGCACGGTGGCCAGGTCCAGGCGGCCCAGCGCGGCGACGCTCTGCCAGCCGAACGCGCCGCTCGGGGCGAACACGTCGGCGGTGTGCAGCGGCGAACCGGTGACGTCGGCCAGGTACGCCTTGTCGCCGGTGGTCAGCCACAGCTCGGCGGCGGCCCAGTAGAACTCGTCGCTGACGTTGGTGTCGTCGTACGCGCCGCCGCCGGTGCTGTCGCTGGCCGGGGCGTAGATCGCCGGGTTCGCCTTGGCCGCCGCGTACGCGGTCTTCGCGGCGGTGCCGCAGCGCGCGGCGAACGCGGCGTCGTACGGGGCGTACAGCCGCTGGCACTGCGCCGCGACGGCGGCCAGGTTCAGCGTGGCGGCGGTGGACGGCGCGTGCAGCTCGCGCGGCTGCGGGTCGTCCTGGGGCGACAGCGGCAGGCCGGTCCAGTTCCGGTCGTGGATCTTGTGGTGGACCATCCCGGCCAGCGGCTTGCCCGCCGGCACCTGCATGCGCAGCAGGAACTCCAGCTCCCAGCGGGCCTCGTCGAGCACGTCCGGCACGTCGTTGCCGCGCTCGGGCAGCCGCAGCGTGGAGTCGCCCAGGGCGGCGCCGCCGTCGGCGGTCTCGGCGGTCTTGGTCCGCTCGAAGGTGCTCAGCAGCTGGTAGGTGGCGATGCCGCCGTTGACGACGTACTTGCCGTGGTCACCGGCGTCGTACCAGCCGCCGCGCACGTCCAGCGAGTAGTCGCAGACGCCGGCCTGGCACGGCACGTCGGTGTCGCCCTGGTTGGGCTCGACGCCCAGGTGGCCGGCCGGGCGGGCGTACTCCTCGCCGATCAGGTCGCCGTCGATGGCGATGCCGCTGCGCTGGGCGTAGAAGAACTGCAGCGAGTCGGCGCGCAGCCGGTCGTAGAGCGCGCCGGAGATGTCGAACGGGTGGCTGGTCTCGCCGTCCACGGTCAGCGTGTAGCCGGTGCCCGGCTTGCGGTAGGCGGAGAAGTCGACGGTCTGCACGTTCTGCGCCGAGGCGGCGTCGGTGCCGCGCGGCGTGGTCTGCCCGCTGGCGACCACCGCGCCGGCCCCCGACTTGAGCTGCCACGGCAGCGCGTCGGTGGCCTCGGTGACCACAGTCGCGTGCTTCGGCCCGCCGGGCAGGTAGCCGACCTGGTTGACCCGGACCCGGGGACCGGTGTCCGGCTCGTACGGCGGTGCCGGCTCCCCGCCGCGCAGCGACACGTTGTCCAGGCAGAACGTCTGCGCCTGGGCGCTGCCGCCGACCTGGAAGATCAGCTGGGCGGTGGGGTTGTCCGCCGGGGAGGTGAACGTGGTGGTGACGCGCTGGGCGGTGCCGGTGGCTGTGGCGTCGACGCTCGCGTACGTGGTGTAGGGGGCGCTGCCGAGCTGGAGCACCGCCTTGACGGCCGCGCCGGGGGTCGCGGAGACGTCGAAGGACAACTCGTACTCGGCGCCCTGGGTCAGCGGCACCGCGTCCTGGCCGATGCCGGCGTCCCACGGGTTGGCGGTGCCCGCCGCGACGGAGGTGCAGAGCCGGCCGTCGACGACCGCGAGGTCGCCGGTGCCGTACGAGAACCAGGGTGAGACACCGGCGCTGAAGTCGCCGTTGCGGAGTTGTTCGGGGGCGTCCGGCGGCACCTCGGCGCTCGCCGGGCCGGCGGTGAGGCCGGTGAGCGCCAGCGTGGTGGCCGCGAGTGCGGCGAGCCGACGACGGGATCGGGTCACGGAGGTTCCTTCCGTGCTCGGGGGTGGTGGGGGAGACCGGAAGCTGGGAGCGCTCCCAATATCAGCCCGATGTTTCCATCGCGTTCCGCCGCTGTCAATCGATCCGGCCCGATGAGCGCCGCGCGCCCGCGCGCGGTTCGATTCGGCGCGCCACGTACGATGTCAGTGATCTCCTAGAGACATCCGAGCCCTCGACCTGGCAGGCTGCGACCCATGACCCTGAAGCTTCGTTCCGTCGGAGCGAGCGACCGTGGGCTGATCCGCAGCGGTAACCAGGACGCTCAGCACGCGGGCGCCTGGCTGGTCGCGGTCGCCGACGGCATGGGCGGCATGGCGGCCGGCGACCTGGCCAGCCGCATCGCCATCGACGCGGTCGCCCCGCTGGACGTGGAGACGCCGGAGCACGCGCTCGTCGCCGCGCTCCAGGGCGGGATCGAGCTGGCCACCGCGCGGATCCGCCAGGCCGTCGAGGAGGACCCGGAACGCCAGGGCATGGGTACCACGCTCACCGCGCTGCTGTTCGCCCGTACCGGCAGCTGCCTCGCGCTGGCGCACGTCGGCGACTCCCGGGCCTACCTCTACCGCGAGGGCGTGCTCAAGCAGGTCACCCGCGACGACACGTTCGTGCAGATGCTCGTCGACCAGGGCGTCATCACCGCCGAGCAGGCCAGCAGCCACCCCCGCCGGGCGGTGGTGACCCAGGCGCTGCAGGGCGACGAGGTCTCCCCGTCGTACGCCACGATGGTGCCCCGGGCCGGTGACCGCTGGCTGCTGTGCAGCGACGGCCTCTCCAACGTGGTCCGCGCGGACACGCTCACCGAGGTGCTCAGCGAGCAGCCGGGACGCGACGCCTGCGCGGCCCGGCTGATCGACCTGGCGCTGCGGGCCGGCGGCCCGGACAACATCACCGTCGTGATCGCCGACGTCGTCGAGGAGTAGCCCTCACCGACGTCGTGGGCTCGCCCGGCGGGTCGGCTCGGCGGTGGTCGGGTCCTCCGGCCAGGGATGGCGCGGGTAGCGCCCGCGCAGCTCCGCCCGCACCTGCGGGTATCCGCTGCGCCAGAACGACGCCAGGTCGGCGGTGACCGCCACCGGCCGCCCGGCGGGGGAGAGCAGGTGCAGCAGCACCGGCACCCGCCCGTCGGCGATGCGCGGCACGTCCCGCCAGCCGAACGTCTCCTGGAGCTTGACGGCCAGCACCGGGGCGGCCGGGTCGGCGTAGTCGACCCGGATCCGCGAGCCGCTGGGCACCTCGAGCCGCTCCGGGGCCAGCTCGTCCAGCCGCGCCGCCTGCCGCCAGTCCAGCAGCCGCCGCAACGCCGCCGTCACGTCCACCCGGCCGAGGTCGGCCCGGCGCCGGGCGCGGGCCAGCTCCGGGCCGAGCCAGACGGGTGCGCCATCCAGCAGCGCCGCGTCGGAGACGTCCGGCCAGTCGTCGCCGAGCGCCTGGCGGCAGAAGGCCAGCCGGCGGCGCAGCGCGGTCGCCTCCGGCGTCCAGCGCAACAGCCCTGTCCCCTCCTGCCGCAGCCCGTCCAGCAGCGCCGCCGCGACCAGCTCCGGTTCCGGCGCGGTGAGCGGCCGGTCGACCAGCTCGACCGCGCCGAGCCGGACCACCTCGCGGGCCACCACGTCCCCGCCGGACCAGGCCACCTCCCGTCCGGCGCGCAGCAGCGCCGCCCCGGCCTCCCGGGCGGTCGCCTCGTCGATCGGGGCGGCCAGCCGCACCCGGGCGGCCGGCGCGCCGGGGGAGCGGTCGGCCACCGCGACGGCCAGCCACGCCGCTCCGGCCAGCGCCGACCCGGGGGCCAGCTCCGCGGCGGTCCCGCCGGCCATCAGGTACGCGGACCCGCCCGGCCGCCGCGCCCGGGCCAGCCGTTCCGGGTACGCCAGCCCGGCGAGCAGCCCCGCGGCCAGATCGTCGGGCAGGCGCTCCCGCTCGTGTCCGGCCGGCCGCCCGGCGTCGCGCCGTTGCGCCGCCCGCCCGGCGGGCGCGCCGGTCTGTCGCCGGTCCGCCGGGCCTGCGGGTGAGCCGGGGCGCTCGTCCGCGCCGTCGGCGGGCAGGGCGGCGCGCAGGCGGCGTACCTCGGTGCGCCACCGCGCGGTGGCGGCCGGGTCGGTGCCGTCCCGCAGCCGCCGCCAGCGGGCGGGCAGGTCGTCCCCCGTGCCGCCCAGCGTGTCCTCGCCGAGGATCGCCACCACCTGGGCGGCCCGTTCGGCGCCGACCCGGGGCGCGCCGTCCAGCAGCGCCCGCGCCAGCCGGGGATGTGTGCCCGCCGCCGCTACCGCCCGCCCCCGCGCGGTGATCCGGCCGTCGTGGTCCACCGCGCCGAGGGTGGTCAGCGTCTCCCGCGCCACCGTCAGCGCGGCCGGCGGCGGTGGGTCGGGCAGCGCCAGCCCGGTGCCGTCCGGTGTGCCCCAGGCGGCCAGCTCCAGCGCGAACCCGGTCAGGTCGGCGGTGGCGATCTCCGGTTCGGGCTGCGGGGCGAGTCGCTCGTGCGTCGCCTCCGACCAGCAGCGGTAGACGGCACCCGGCGCCTCCCGTCCGGCCCGGCCGGCGCGCTGGGTGGCCCCCGCCCGGGACACCGGCACAGTCACCAGCGCGCCCAGCCCTCGGGCCAGGTCGGTGCGCGGCACCCGGCTCAGTCCGGCATCCACCACGACCCGGACGCCGGGCACGGTCAGGCTGCTCTCGGCCACCGCCGTCGCCAGCACCACGCGCCGCCCGGCGGCCGGGGTGAGCGCCGCGTCCTGGGCGGGCCCGGGCAGCCGTCCGTGCAACGGCAGCACCGCGACCTCGCGCAGGCCGCCCAGCCGACCGGCCACGGCGGCGATCTCACCCGCGCCGGGCAGGAAGACCAGCACGTCGCCGTCGCGTTCGCGCAGCGCCCGGCGCACGGTGGCGGCGACGTGGTCGAGCAGCGCCGGATCGACCCGGCCCGCACCGGGCGGCGTCACCGGGCGCGGCGGCGGCGCCCACACCCGCTCGACCGGGTGCAGCGCGGCCTCGGCGCGTACCACGGGGGCGGGGTCGCCGGCGCCGAGCAGCGCCGCGAACCGGTCGGTCTGCGGGGTGGCCGACATCGCCAGCAGCCACAGGTCGGGGCGCAGCGTCGCGCGGGCCTCGACGCTGAACGCCAGCGCCAGGTCGGCGTCGAGGTGCCGTTCGTGGCACTCGTCGAGCACTACCGCGTCCACGCCGGGCAGTTCCGGGTCGTGGTGCAGGCGGCGGACCAGCAGGCCGGTGGTGACCACCTCGACCCGGGTACGCGGCCCGGCCCGGCGCTCGCCGCGCACCGCGTACCCGATCCGGCCCCCGACCCGCTCGCCGAGCAGGGCGGCCATCCGGTGCGCGGCGGCGCGGGCGGCCACCCGCCGGGGCTGGGCGATCACCACGCGGCCGGTGACCGCGTCGGCGACCGCGAGCGGCGCGGTGGTGGTCTTGCCGGTGCCCGGCGGCGCCACCAGGACGGCGGCGCCGCGCTCGCGCAGCGCGTCGACGAGCGCCGGCAGGACCGGGCGGACCGGCAGGTCGAGCGGGATGTCGGCGAGCACCGACCCACTCTCGCACCGCACCGCCGGACGGGCCGCGCCGCCCCCGGGACGCGGAACGGCCCGGCCGGCGCACCGCCGACCGGGCCGGGTGGGCCGCCGCGCCGGGTCCGCCGACCCGGCTGCGGCCCCCCTTGCTAGTACGTTCCGTCGAGCTGACCGCGCAGCTTGGTCAGGGCCCGGGCCAGCAGCCGGGACACGTGCATCTGCGAGACGCCGATCTGCTCGGCGATCTGCGACTGGGTCAGGTTGCCGTAGAAGCGCAGCGTGAGGATCTTCTGCTCGCGCTGGTCGAGCGTGGCGAGCGCCGGGCCGAGGGCGACCCGCATCTCGGCCAGCTCGAACTCGCCGTCCTCGCCGCCGAGCAGGTCGCCCAGCTCGGTGGCCCGCTCGCCGTCGCCGGTCGGGGTGGACAGCGACACCGCGTTGTACGCGCGGGCGCCCTCCAGACCCTCCAGCACCTCTTCCTCGGTGAGCTTGAGGTGGGCGGCGATGTCGGCGACAGTCGGCGAGCGGCCGAGCGTCTGGAGCAGCGTGCTGTTGGCGTCGGAGATCGCCAGGCGCAGCTCCTGGAGCCGGCGGGGCACCCGGATGTCCCAGGTGCGGTCGCGGAAGTGGCGCTTCAGCTCGCCGATGATGGTGGGGATGGCGTAGCCGGCGAAGTCGACGCCGCGCGACGGGTCGAACTTGTCGATCGCCTTGATCAGGCCGATCGCGGCGGTCTGCGCCAGGTCGTCGTTGGGCTCGCCCCGGCCGCTGTAGCGGTGGGCCAGGTGGTTCGCCAGCGGCAGCCACGCCTCGATGGCACGGTCGCGCAGCGCGGGCCGCGACGGGTGGTCGGCGGGCAGCGCGGCCATCGCGGCGAGCAGGTCGGCGGCGCTGTCGGTGAGCGAGCGGGGGTCGAGCTTCGTGGCGGCGGCCGGCGTGGTCGCCGGTGCGCTGATCGTGGGAGCGGTCATGGGTGGTCCTCCCTGCACCTCGTCCACGGAAGAAAAAAGACGTGACGCTTAGGTTTAGGTTTCTGTCGTACGTTCGGAAGCCACCATAGCCCGATCGTGCTGCGGAAATCTAGCCGAAAGTACGATGTACTTAAGGTGTAAGCAGCCATGAAAGGTGTGAGCCGGTCGATATCGCGCTCGGCGAGGTGGCGGGTGGCGGTGACCGGTCGGCCCCGGCCGTACCCCGAGCGGTCAACGTGGAATCCGACACGTGGGCGAAGTGTCGCCTTTCTGTCGTTGTCCCGCCGACGGGACCGCCCGTAGCGTCCGTAGCGACACGTCAACGGAGGCACCGTGCTCGATCCCGCCGCGCCGCAACTCGTCATCAACGCCCGGACGCTGCTGTTCAGCTGGCTCCCGGCGGATCCCCGCGCGGTCGACACGCTGCTGCCCGCCGGGCTGCGCCCGCACCCGCAGCGTCAGGTGTTCGTCAACCAGTACGTGGTCGACGACGAGACGCAGACCTCCGGCTTCGGCGCGTACTCGCTCACCTACCTGGGTGTCTCACTGGCGGACATGGACCCGCCCGACGGCGAGACACCGGGCGGCTGGTGGACGCACTACCTCGCCTCCAGCGAGCGGGTCCGGCAGTACGCCGCCGCACGAGGCGCGCCGGCCGCCGCCGGAGAGACCCGCCTCGACCTGCGGGGCGATCAGCTCACCGCCGAGACCCGGGCCGCCGACGGCACGCTGCTGATCCGGGTCACCGCCCGGGTCGGGCACACCGGCACCGAGGCGCACATGGGCCACCACCGCTACCTCACCCGCAGCGACGGCGAACTGATCGTCACCGACTACCCGTACGTGGCCGAGCCGGTGTCACCGTTCGAGGTCGAGTCGGTGGAGTTCCCGGCCCCGGAGCACCCGGTCCACGCGCTGCGTCCGGCCAACCCGCTGCACGTGTGCTGGGGCTTCTACTCACCGCGCGTGTCGTTCGCGTACCCGGCCCGTCCGAACGTGCCGGACGAGCCGGCCGACCTTCACCAGGTGCCGGCGCGCCGGGCCCGCAGCGGCCTGCCGTCCGGGTCGTAGACCAGCCGGTACGCGGGCAGCGCCCAGAGCCGCGTACGCCACGGCAACCGCTCCGGGCGGTGCGGCCGCAGCCGGCCCGGCGGACGGGGACCGGCCCGGCCCCCGGCGTGCCAGCGGTCCAGCTCGTCGGCCGCCGCGGTGATCGCCGCCACCGCGTCCGCCGGGTCCAGCAGGTCGTCGTCCTGCGCGCCGCCGGGATCGCGGTCCAGGTGCTCGCGCCACAGCCGCAGCCGCAGGTCGCGGGCGAACACGCGGGCGCCGTCGCCCAGCCCGGCCGGATCGGCCGGCGCCCGCTCGTCACGGGTGTCGTCGAGCACCGCGCAGGACAGCTCGCTGTCGTGCGTCCAGGACCGGCGGTTGAAGTTGTCGCTGCCCACGCTGGCCCAGACGTCGTCCACCACGCAGACCTTCGCGTGTACGTACACCGGTGTGCCGTCATGGTTCTCCACGTCGAACACGTGCACCCGCTCCGGCGCGGCCCGGTGGCACAGTGACAGCGCCTGCTCCCGGCCGACCATGTTCGGCGGCAGCGCGAGCCGGCCGTCCACGTCCGGGTGCCGGGGCACGACCGCCACCAGGTGCAGATCCGGGTGCTCGTGCAGCGCCTGCGCGAACAGCTCCGCCACCTCGGTCGACCAGAGGTACTGGTCCTCCAGGTAGATCAGCCGCCGGGCCCGGCGTACCGCCTTGGTGTAGCCGCGGGCCACTGTGCGCTCGCCGTCGGGGGCGAACGAGTAGCGGGGCCGCACCGCCGGGTAGGTGCGCAGCACCTGCACGTGGTGCGGCCCGCACGGCGGCGGGTCGGCGGGCTGCTCGGGCAGCGGATCCGGGCGCAGGTCGGAGCCACGCAGCCGGTCCCGCAGGTACGCCATCGGGTTCTCCGAGTCCAGCGGCATCGGGTCGGTCCACCGCTCGCGGAACGTGGTGTCGAGCGCGCCGACCACCGGCCCGCGCACCGCGAGCTGCACGTCGTGCCAGGGCGGCGTGGGGCCGTACCGGGGGGACATGCCCACCGGCTGCGGGTCGCCGGCGTGATCGGCGTCGTCGCGGCGGCTGTGGCACAGGTCGATGCCGCCGGCGAAGGCGATGTCCCGGCTCGGGTCGCCGGGACGGCGCAGCACGACGAGCTTCTGGTGGTGCGAGCCGCCGCGCCGGACCCGCTGGTCGAGCAGCACCTCGCCGCCGGCCGCGCGGATCGCCTCGCTGAGGTCGCGGTTCTCCGCCTCGCTGTAGGAGAGCGTGTCGAGGTGGGAGCGCCAGACCAGGCCCTTGACGATCACGCCGCGCTGGGCGGCCCGGGCGAACAACTGCGCCACCGTCGGGCCGTCCGGGCGCATCCGCTCGTCCGGGTCGCCACGCCAGTCGGTGAAGAACAGGTGATCGCCCGCCGACAGCGACTCCACCTCGCTGATCAGGCGGTCGAAGTACGCGGCACCGTGAATCAGCGGCTCGGCGAGGTTTCCATCGGTCCAGACGGGTAATTCAGAGCCCGGGTTGGCGCGTTCCTGTGCGGTGAGGAACCAGTCCCGCAGAGTCACGTTCCACCCCCCGAGGTCGACGACGTCCTCACACGGTAGGACCCCCGGCAGGGCCCCGCACGTCGAGCAGCAGGTCGGCGTCGGTGCGCGCGTCAGGGGTGCGCCGGACCCCTGGACCGCGAAACCGAGGAGGCACCGACATGCCCGCCGAGACGACGAACACCGTGACCGACCGCGAGCAGGCGGTGGAGGGGGAGCGGGGTGCGCTGGTGGCGGTCCTGTTGATGGTGATCCTCGGGGTGGCCGGGATCTTCGCCGTCTCCTGAGACCGCGGCCGGGCGCCCCGGCGAACCGGGGCGCCCGTAGCAGGTCAGGGCCGGTCGCCCTGGCCGTCGCTGTGCGGCACCCGCCCGGACGGGACCACCCCGAGCCGGCCGGCCTGGAAGTCCTCGACCGCCTGGATCAGCTCGGCCCGGGTGTTCATCACGAACGGGCCGTAGTGCGCCACCGGCTCGCGGATCGGCTGGCCGCCCATCAGGTAGAGCTCCAGCGCCGGTGCGTTGGAGTCCTGCGCCCGGTCGGCGGTGATCCGCAGCGCCTCACCGGGCCCGTGCACGGCGAGCTGGCCGAGGTGGATCGGCCGCCGGTCGGTGCCGACGGTGCCGCGGCCGGCCAGCACGTACACCAGCGCGTTGAAGTCCGACCGCCACGGCAGGCTCAGCTCGGCGCCGGGCTGCAACGTGACGTGCGCGATGGTGATCGGCGTGTGCGTCGAACCAGGGCCCCGGTGCCCGGCGACCTCCCCGGCGATGACCCGGATCAGGCCGCCGCCGTCGGGCGTGGTCAGCAGCGCCGACTCCCGGCCGCGGATGTCCTGGTAGCGGGGCGCGCTCATCTTCGCCACCCGGGGCAGGTTGACCCAGAGCTGGAGGCCGTGGAACAGCCCGCCGCTCATCACCAGGTGCTCCGGCGGCGCCTCGATGTGCAACAGACCACTGCCGGCCGTCATCCACTGGGTGTCGCCGTCGGTGATGGTGCCGCCGCCACCGGTCGAGTCCTGGTGGTCCATGATCCCGTCGATCATGTAGGTGACCGTCTCGAAGCCGCGGTGCGGGTGCCAGGAGGTGCCCTTCGGCTCACCCGGCGCGTAGTCGACCTCGCCCATCTGGTCGAGGTGGATGAACGGGTCCAGCTCGGTCATCGGCACCCCGGCGAAGGCCCGGCGGACCGGGAAGCCCTCGCCCTCGTACCCGCTGGGCGCGGTGGTGACCCGGCGGACCGCGCGGTATTCGGTCGCCTCGCCGAGCTTCGGCAGGCGGGGCAGGACGAGGACGTCGTCGACGGTGATCGCGGGCATCGCGGGACTCCTTACTTGTCGGCCGGGGTGGACGACGCGGTGCGGTCGGCGCGCAGGCGCCGGCCGAGCCGCTCGAAGACCCGGGTGAGGCAGGCGACCTCGGCGTCGTCGAGGTCGTCGATCAGGTGTGCGCGGACGGAACGCAGGTGGTGCGGCGCGGCCTCGCGCAGGGCGAGCAGGCCGGCCGCGGTCAGCACGGCCTCGCTGCCGCGCCGGTCGGCCGGGCACGCCTCCTTCGCCACCAGGCCGCGCTTCTGCATGGTGGTGACCTGGTAGGTCAGCCGGCTCGGTGAGAACACCAGCCGGTCGGCCAGCTCGCCCATGCGCAGCCGCTGGCCGGGCGCCTCGGAGAGCAGCACCAGCACGTGGTAGTCGGCGAAGCTCAGGTCGCTGTCGGCGCGCAGGTCGTCCTCGAGCCGGGTGAACAGCCGCTGGCTCGACTCGATGTACGCGCGCCAGCAGGCCATCCGCTCCGCGTCCAGGCTCTCCGTCATGGCTCCGAGAGTAGCACTATTTAAAATTTAAACAAGTCCTCCCGGCGCAGGGGCTTCCGCTGCGCCGTGTACCTCTTTCAAACCTGAAGAGACGCCCCGGCTAGGGTCGGGGGATGGACGATCTCGACCTGCTCGACTGGCGGGAGCGGGTGGCCCGGCTCTACCTGTCCGACCTCGACCTGGCCGGGTTCCGGGCCGCGCGCGACGAGCTGTTCCGCACCCACCCGAGCAGCCCGGTGCCGCCGGCCGACCGGCCCGGCTTCACCGGGCTGCGCTGGTACCCGCCCGACCCGTCCGCGGTGGTGGAGGCGCCGCTGCGCCCCGCAACCGGGGAACTGCGCATCGACACCGGCGGCCCGGACGGGGTGGTCGCGTACCGGCGGGTGGCGGTCGCCGAGACGCCGTGGGGACCGCTGACGCTCTGGTGGATCGAGGCGTACGGGGGCGGGCTGTTCCTGCCGCTGCGCGACGGCACCTGCGGCGACGGCTCGTACGGCGGGGGCCGGTACCTCACCGACACGGTCAAGGGCACGTTCGGCCGCGGCCTGACCGTGCTGCCGGGCGACCGGGTCCGGCTGGACGCCAACTACCTCTACAACCCCAGCTGCGCCTACGACGACAGGTGGGCCTGCCCGCTGGCGCCGCCGGAGAACCGGGTGGACGTGCCGCTGCGGGCCGGTGAGCGGGCGTACCACTGACGCGGCGAGGGAGGACCCCGGCGGGGCCCTCCCTCGATGTCACGTACCGCCGGTCAGCGGGCGGTGGCGCCGGTCGGTGTCAGGTGCATCCGGCTGAGCATCTGCTGGGCCTGACCGGCCAGCTCCGCGTCCACGGTGACCGCGTACTGGGCGGCCCGCAGCGAACTGGCCGACGTGAAGTCCCGCTGCCCGCCGCTCATGGCGTGCGCGACCGCGCCGAACACGGCACCCCAGATCGCACCGATCACCAGCCCGACCAGGATCACCGCCAGCCAGTTCCCGGCGGTGAAGATGCCGAACAGCAACCCGATGAACAAACCGAACCAGGCGCCGGTGCCGGCCCCGAGCAGGGCCGCCCGGCCCGTGGTGAGCCGTCCCATCACGGTCTCCACGAGCGTGAGGTCCGTACCGACGATCGAGGTACGTTCCACCGGGAACCGGTTGTCGGCCAGATAGTCCACCACGCGCTGGGCGGACGGATAGTCCGGGTACGAGCCGATCGTGACGGTCGGCGCCCCGGCGTGCGGACCGTGCCCGTCCCCGCTCGGCGGCGTCGGACTCCCGCCCGGGCCGGACGGGAGGTTGTCGCTGCCCGGCATTCCGGGTTGCCAGGCCGCGGTCGGAGTCGAGGGTCTGGTCATGAGCATCCTCCTTCGTCAACTCGCCGCGTTCCCGCCGCCGGACAGTGGTAACGCGGCGAGCGGCACCGATGTGGCCAGGCATGGCGGCACCCGGGCCGGGTAGCCACAGTCGTGCCGACCCGACGGATCAGCGAGCACGGGTTCCTCGCCGACGGGCGCAGCGCGGCCCTGGTCGACCGGGACGGCGCGGTCAACTGGTGGTGCCCGCCCCGGTTCGACGCGCCGTCGGTGTTCGGGCGCCTGCTCGACGAGGACGCCGGGCACTGGACCATCCGCCCCGAGGGCGCGGCCACCAGCAGCCGCTCCTATCTGGACGACGCGCTGGTGCTGCGTACCGTCTTCACCACGGCGACCGGCACGGTCGCCGTCACCGACGCGCTGGCGCTGGAGCCCGGCGCGCGCGGTCACGACATCGGGATGCGCTCGCCGCGGGTGCTCGCCCGGCTGGTCGAGGGGCTGACCGGCGAGGTACCGATGCGCGTCGAGTACGCGCCGCGGTTCGAGTACGGCCGCGTCGGCGCCTACCTGACCGAGCGCGACGGCGTGGTGGCCGCCACCGCCGGCGCCTGCCGGCTGGAGCTGCGCGCCGACGTCCCGCTGACCATCGCCGGGGGTGCCGCCATCGGGAGGTTCACCGCCCGCGCCGGCAGCAGGCACCGCTTCACCCTCGGGTACGCCCCGACGTACGCCGGCGCCGAACCGGCGCTGCCCGACGCCGCCGAGGTGGTGGCGGAGACGGTCGCCGGCTGGCAGTCCTGGTCGGCGCTGCACGACTACCAGGGCGAGTACCGCGACGAGGTGCGCCGGAGCGCGCTCGCGGTGCAGGGCATGACGTACGCGCCCAGCGGCGCCGTGGTCGCGGCGGCCACCACCTCGGTGCCGGAGCGGCTCGGCGGCGACCGCAACTACGACTACCGCTACGTGTGGCTGCGCGACTTCAGCCTCACCCTCCAGGCGCTCTGGCGGGCGGCCTGCCCGGACGAGGCGGACCGGCAGTTCACCTGGGTGGCCCGGGCGATGGGCCGGATCGGCGACGAGCCGGTGCCGATCATGTACGGCGTCGAGGGGGAGCGGGACCTGACCGAGCACGACCTCGACCACCTGGCCGGGTACGAGCACAGCCGGCCGGTGCTCGTCGGAAACGACGCGTGGCGGCAGCGGCAGAACGACGTGCTGGGCGAGGTGCTCGACGCCGCCTGGCTGATGCGGTACTACCTCGACCCCATGTCACCGGAGGTCCGCGACCTGTTGCGGACGCTCGCCGACCAGGCCGAGCGTGGCTGGCACCGGCCCGACGCCGGGATGTGGGAGGGGCGCGGCCCGGAGCGGCACTACGTGTCGTCGAAGGTGGAGTGCTGGACCGCGCTGGACCGGGCGGTCCGGTTCGGTTCCCGCATCGGCGAACCCGCCGACGTGGCACGCTGGGCCGCGGCGCGCGACGAGGTGCGGGCGGCGGTGCTCAGCCGCGGCTGGAACGAGCGGGTCGGCGCGTACACCGGGGTGTTCGGCTCCGACGACCTGGACGCCTCGGTGCTGGTCATGCCGCTGGTCGGCTTCCTGCCCGCGAGCGACCCGCGGATGCGCGCCACGATGGACGTGCTGGAACGGCGGCTGTCCCGCGACGGGCTGCTGCGGCGCTGGGACGGCGACCCGGCCGGGTTCGTGATCTGCTCGTTCTGGCTGGCCGCCTGCCTGGCCGAGGCGGGGGAGCTGGACCGGGCCCGGCGGCTGTTCGAACGCCTCGCCGCCCGCGCCAACGACCTGGGCCTGTACGCCGAGCAGATCGACCCGGACAACGGTGAGCAGATGGGCAACTTCCCGCAGGCGTACTCGCACATCGGCCTGATCATCGCCGCCGGCCGGATAACGGACGCCGCCGCCCGCGCCGAGGCTTCCCGCCACCCCGCCACCGCCCCTTCCTCCCGTCGATCATGAGGTTGACGGCGAAGTCGATCTCCCTGAGTGCCGCCAACCTCATGATCGACGCGTCGACGAGCGGGGTGGGGGAGGATGAGGGGGTGGATCTGGTCGTGATGGCGGACACGCATGTGCCGAAGCGGGCGCGGGACCTTCCGGCGGTGCTGTGGGGGGCCGTGGAGGCCGCGGATGTCGTGGTGCACGCCGGGGACTGGGTGGACGTCGCGCTGCTGGACGCGCTGGAGGAGCGGTCACGCCGGCTGGTCGGGGTGTACGGCAACAACGACGGCCCCGAGCTGCGCGCCCGGCTGCCCGAGGTGGCCCGCGTCGAGCTGGACGGCCTGCGGGTCGCCGTGGTGCACGAGACCGGCCCGAAGACCCGCCGCGATGAGCGCTGCGCCGCCGCGTACGGCGACTGCGACCTGCTCGTCTTCGGGCACTCGCACATCCCCTGGGACAGCGTCGCCCCGGGCGGTCTGCGCCTGCTCAACCCCGGCTCACCCACCGACCGGCGGGCGCAGCCGTACGCCACGTACCTGACCGCGCGGGTGGCGGCGGGGCGGCTCGACCGGGTCGAGCTGCACCGCCTGCCCCCGCGCTGACCTCAGCGGCCCCGGCCGGTCTCCGCCTGGAGCTCGTCGATCCGCCGGGACGCCTCGGCCTTGGTCAGGCCCTCCGGCACCGGCTCGTCCGCCTCCTGGGCCAGGGTGTGCAGGTACGACTCCTGGGCGGCGGTGGGCGGCTCGTCGCCGGTGACCCAGTCGTCCGGGTCCTTGACGGCGGCGTCCGGGTTCACGTTCCTGTCGCTGGTGTTGTTGCGGTCGGCCATGTCGATCACCTCTCCTCGAACAGGTGTACCACTACCCCCGGTCAGGCGGGTTCATGCCGTCCGCCGCCTACGATCACCTGGTGACGGCGGACCGGACGGGCGTGGTGGTGGTCGGTGCGGGCATCGCCGGGGTGGCGTGCGCGACCGAGCTGGCGCGGGCCGGTGTGCCGGTACGGGTGCGCGAACGCGCCCGGGTCACCGGCGGGCGGATGGCCAGCAAACGCTTCGACGGCCGCCCGGCCGACCTGGGCGCCGCGTACTTCACCGTCGACGACCCGGACTTCGCCGCCGTGGTGGACCGGTGGCGGGCCGCCGGGCTGGCGCGGGAGTGGACCGACACGCTCGCCGCGTACGGGCCGGGCGGGCGCGAGCAGGTCACCGGCCCGATGCGCTGGGCCGCCCCGCGCGGGCTGCGCTCGCTCGTCGAGCACCTGGCCGGCGACCTGCCGGTGACGCACGACCGGCTGGTGATGACGGTCGAGCCCGGCCCTCGGGTGGACGGCACCGTCGCCGAGGCGGTCGTGCTCGCCATGCCCGGCCCGCAGGCCGCGCTGCTGCTGGACCCGGCGCTGGCCGAGGCGACCCGGGCGGTGGCCGCGCAGCGGTGGTCGCCGGCGCTGAGCGGGGTGCTGCACTTCCCGGCCCGCCGCTGGGCGGACTTCCGGGGCGCGTTCGTCAACGACCACCCCGTGCTCGGCCTGGTCTGCGACGACGGCGACCGGCGCGGCGACGGCGCGCCGGTGCTGGTCGCGCACACCACGGCCGAGTTCGCCGCCGGGCACCTGCTCCAGCCCACCGCCGCCCGGCCGGCGATCGAGCAGGCGGTCCGCGACCTGCTCGGACTGCCCGAGCCGGCCGTGTCGACGCACGTGCACCGCTGGACGTACGCGACGCCGGCCGCGCACGCCGGGAACGCCACGTTCCACCTGGACGACGACGGGATCGGCCTGGCCGGTGACGCGTTCGGCCGCCCGCGCGTGCAGACCGCCTGGCGCTCCGGCCGGGACCTGGGACGCGCGCTCGCCGCCCGGCTGGCCTGAACGTCCCGGCTCAGCCGGTGGCGCCCACGGGCTGCGCCGCCGAGCCGGCCCGCGTGTCCTCGCCGGTGCGCTCGCCCTCCCGGTCCAGCAACTGCATCACCGGTGTCGCGGCGATGCCGTGCGCCACCACCGACACCACCACCACGAGACCGACGGTGGCCCAGACCAGATCCGCCTGCGGGAAGTCGGTCTTGCTGGTGGCGTACGCCAGGTAGTAGAACGAGCCGACGCCGCGGATGCCGAACAACGAGATCACCCAGTGCTCGGCCGGCTTGCCCGGCGCCCCGCGCAGCGACAGCCACCCCGCCAGCGGCCGGATCACCAGCACCAGGGCCAGCCCGGCCAGCGCCGCCGGCCAGGTCAGCGGCGCGAGCAGCCCGCCGATCACGGCGCCGCCGAACAGCAGCAGCAACAGCACGGTGAGCAGCCGCTCCACCTGCTCGGCGAAGTCGTGCAGCACGGAGTGGAACTCGTGCGTACGCTCGGCGGCCCGGATCGCGCGGGCGGCCACGAACACGGCCAGGAAGCCGTACCCGCCGATCACCTCGACCAGCCCGTACGCGAGGAACGTCGCGGCCAGCGCGAGGAAGCCCTCGGAGTGCTTGGCCAGCCGCAGCTTGCTCGGGGCGCGGAAGAACAGCTTGCCGAGCAGCCAGCCGACGAGCAGCCCGCCGCCCACCCCGGCGGCGAGCTTGTAGAGCACGTCCACGGCGAACCACTCGCCCAGCCAGCCGGACGGCGCGAGCCCGGTGGTGGCGATCGCGATGGCCGCGTACACGAACGGGAACGCCAGGCCGTCGTTCAGGCCCGCCTCGGACGTGAGCGCGAAGCGCACCTCGTCCTCCGAGTCCTCCACATCGGTCGGTTCGCCCACCTGCACGTCGGAGGCGAGCACCGGGTCGGTGGGCGCGAGCGCCGCGCCGAGCAGCAGCGCGGCGGCCGGCACCAGCCCGGCCCACCACCAGCCGAGCAGCGCCACCGCGGCGATGCACAGCGGCATGGCGATCGCCAGCAGCCGCCAGGTCGACGACCAACGGGCCCAGCTCAGCGGACGGTCGATCTTCAGGCCGGCGCCCATCAGCGCGACGATCACCCCGACCTCGGTGAGGTGTGTGGTCAGCTCCGGCCAGCGCAGCGGGTCCGGTGTGGGCAGACCGGTGGGCAACACGAACACGAGCATGCCGAGCCCGAGGAACGCGATCGGCATCGACAGCGGCCGTCTCTCCAGGACCCGGGGCAGCACCCCGGCCAGCAGCGCACCGACGCCCAGCAGAGCGAACGCGACATCGACCGGTTCCACGACACCACCCTTCGGTCGCCCGTGGGCCGGGCGGCGGAGTCCAGCAGTGCCCCGAAGCGGGCCCGGCTAAGCCTGCGCGCGCCGGCCGATCGGACGGCCGGTCAGCCGAGCGTCGCGATGGCGCTGTCCGGCAGGGCGTGCAGCAGCGCCGCCGGGTCGTCGTAGACCGCCACCGCGCCCGCGCCGGCCAGCTCCGCCCGGCCGGTCCCGCCGCAGGTCAGCCCGATGCAGGGGATGTCCAGCTTCCCGGCGGCGGCCACGTCCCAGACCGAGTCGCCGACGAACACCACCCGCTCGGCGGCCAGCCCCGACTGCTCCAGCGCGGCGACCAGGATGTCCGGCGCGGGCTTGCTCTCCTGCGCGTCGGCCGACGAGGTGACCGAGTCGATCACGTCGTCCACGTCCAGCGCGGCGCGCAGCGCGGTCACCTCGTGCTCGGCGGCCGAGGTCGCCAGCACCACCCGCAGTCCGCGCTCCGCGCAGGCGCGCAGCAACTCCCGCGCACCGGGCAGCGGCGCCAGCCGCTCCCAGTACTCGGCGTAGAGCGCGTCGTGCGCGTCGCGCAGCCGGCCGTCGGCGTCCCGGTCCCGCTCCGCGCCGAGCAGGTGGTCGAGGAGCTTGTCCGAGCCCATGCCGATGGACCTGTGGATCCGCGCCATCGGCACCCGGTGGTCGGCCTGGCGCAGCGCCTCCCACCAGCTCACCGTGTGCAGGTACGTCGTGTCGACCAGGGTGCCGTCCACGTCGAAGAGGACACCGCGTCGCTTGTCGTCGGCCATGCCCGGCTCCTACCCGCCCGGGGCGTCGCCGACGCGCGGCTCACCCGCCGGAATGAGGATCTCGAACCAGACCGTCGAGCCGCGTACGGTCGGGTCGGTGCCCCAGGCGTCGCTCAGCTCCTCGATCAGGCCGAGCCCTCGGCCCCGGCTGCTGAGCGTGTCGGTCTGCGCCCGGGTGACCTGACCCCGGGTGCCCGAGTCGGCCACCGACACCAGCAGCCGCTCCGCGGACAGGTCGACCTCGACCCGGGCGGCGGTGCCGGCGTGCAGCAGCGCGTTCGTGGTCAGCTCGCTGGTGCACAGCACCGCCGCGCCGATCACCGCCTCGGGCACCTGCCACTCGCCGAGCTGCGCGGTCATCCAGTGCCGGACCCGGCTCGGCGCGGTCGGCTCGGCCGGCACCTCCATGCTCGCCGACCGGCTGGGGCGCACCGCGTACTCCACCGCGAGCACCGCCACGTCGTCCTCGGTGGCGCCCGGCACCGACGCGGTCGCCACCGCGCACAGCGCGCGCGGATCGCCGCCGGCCGCCCCGGCCACCGCCGCGCCCAGCCCGGCCATCCCGGCGGCCAGGTCCTGCCAGCGCCGCTCCACCACGCCGTCGCTGTAGAGCAGCAGGGTGTCGCCAGGGCGGAACGGCACGGTGGCGGTACGCGCCCGCCCGCCCAGGCCCAGCGGCGGGGCGGGCGGCACGTCGACGAACTCGGCCACCGCCGCGTCGGGTCCGGCCCGCCGGATCAGCGGCGCGGGATGACCGGCGCTGGCGAGCGTGATCCGCTCCCGCTCCGCCTCGACCACGCCGAAGACCACTGTCACGAACAGCTCCTGGGTGCCGCCCTCGACGCCGAGGCTGGCCACCAGCCGGTCCAGGCCGTCGAGCACCGCGTCCGGGCGGGGGTCGACCAGGGCGAGCGCGCGCAGCGCGGCGCGTACCTGGCCCATCCGGGCGGCGGCCTGCACGTCGTGCCCGGCCACGTCGCCCAGCACCACGCCCAGCGCGCCGGTGGGCAGCAGGAACGCGTCGTAGAAGTCGCCGCCGGCGGCGTTGCCGTCCACCCCCGGGTCGTAGCGCGCGGCGATGCGCAGCCGGGGCAGGTCCGGCAGCCGTTCCGGCAGCATGCTGCGCTGCAACATCTGGGCGGTGCCGTGCTGGGTCTCGAAACGGCGGGCCCGCTCGGCGGCCTGACCGATCAACTCCGCGGACGCGGCCAGCAGCGCCCGTTCCGCCGGGGACCAGGGGCGCGGCGCCCGGTAGCCCACCGTCAGCGAGCCCCGCACCGCCGTCGTACGGAGGGGGAGCGCCGCCAGCGCGCGGATCTTCTCGTCGTGCCGGTCCGCCGCGACGCCGCGCAGCGGCTGCCCGTCGGCGGTGAACGAGGCGACGCCGCTGCGCGCGGTCACCACCGCCGGCAGCGGCGACTCGGCGGGCATCCGGCGCCACAGCGGGGGCAGCCGCTCGTCGGCCTCGTCGAGCAGCTCGCCGCGGATGCGGCGGACCAGCCGCCAGGCGCTGCCCTCGTCCACCGCGAAGGACACCCGGTCGGCGTCGAAGGAGTGCAGGCAGTAGCGCAGCGTCACTCGCGCGACGTCGTCGAGCGTGAGCGTGCCGGCCAGCGCCGCCGCGAAGTCGCTCAGGCTCTGCAACTGCTGGGTCAGCTGGGTGGTCTGCGCCGAGACGGTGAGCACGCCGACGATCCGGCCGGTGGAGTCGCGTACCGGGCAGTGGCCCCGGGTGAACACGGCCGGCTCGGCCGGGCCCTGCCGGTCGGCCGGCAGCACCGCCTCCCGCTGCAGGAACGGCTCGCCGTGCCGGTAGACCCGTTCCAGCGCCTCACCGGCGCCCGGGTCGCGCCACACCTCGGCGAACGCCTCCGCCGCCGGCCGGCCCAGCGCGTCCGGATGCCGGTCGCCGATCAGCTCGGCGTACCCGTCGTTGTAGAAGACCACCAGGTCGTCGCCGAGGAGCAGGGCCATCGGCACCGGGGAGGCGAGCACCACGTCCGTCACGGCGCGTACCGCGGGGTCCCAGGTGTGCGGGGCGCCCAGCGACGTGCCGGCCCAGGGGTGGGCGGCCCCGGCCGCCGGCCCGCCGACGACGGGATCGGTGGGCGCTCCCGGTGCGGGGGCGGACGGTGTGGGAACCCGACCGACGGTGCCTGGCATGACCGCAGCCTAACCGGAGCGTGGCCGGGGGGTTCCGATCATGCGCCCGTGGCGGGTGCGGGTGCCGGGTGGCGCGGACGTTCGGGCAGGTCAGGGCGGTTCGGTGGGGCATGTCGGGAAATTGCCCCGGTCCGGCCCGGCGTGCTGCCCAGGTCACGGGGTATGCGGGCGGCGCAGTTCACGCGACAGGAGGGACATCATGCCGAAAACCCTCGCGGTCGGGCAGGTCGACATCAGTGCGGCCTGGACCGACTTCTGGAGGTCGGTGCTGCTCTTCGTACCGCGGGCGATCGCGTTCATCGCGATCCTCGTCGTGGGTTGGCTCATCGCCCGAGCCGTCCTCAAAATCGTGGACGCGGCACTGGAACGGGTGGGCTTCGACCGCGCCGTCGAACGCGGCGGCGTCAAACGGGCCCTGGAACGCACCAAGTACGACGCCAGCGACATCCTGGCCAGACTGGCCTACTACGCGGTCCTGCTGTTCACCCTGCAGTTCGCCTTCGGGGTGTGGGGACCGAACGCGATCAGCGATCTGATCCGCGGGGTGGTGTCCTGGCTGCCGCGGGCCTTCGTGGCGATCGTGATCGTGGTGATCGCAGCCGCCATCGCCAACGCCGTCCGGGACCTGGTGTCCGGCGCGCTGGGCGGGCTCTCGTACGGCCGGGTGCTGGCCAATGTGGCGGCGATCTTCATCCTGGCGCTCGGCGTGATCGCTGCGCTGAACCAGGTGGGCATCGCCACCACGGTGACCACACCGGTGCTGGTGGCGTTCCTCGCCACCGTGGCCGGCATCCTGATCGTCGGTGTCGGTGGTGGTCTGGTCAAGCCGATGCAGGACCGTTGGGACGGGTGGCTGCACCGGGCCTCGGAGGAGTCCCGGGCGTTCCGGGAGCAGCGGCAGGCCCAGCAGGCCGGTCGTGGCGACTACGAACGGCAGCAGGCCGACCGGGGCGGGCAGCCCACGCCGGCCGGACCGCAGCCGATGTCGGGCGCGGGCACGTACCGCTCCGGCGAGGCAGGGGACCAGACGCAGCAGTTCCGTCGGCCGGGCGGCTGACGGCAACGGGTGACGGGGTGTCCGCGGGGCGATCGCGGGCGCCCCGTAGCCGTGTCCGGGTCAGGCCAGGTGACGCGGGTCCAGCCCGCGGGCCAGCAGGCAGACCGCGAGCAGGCGGGTGAGCACCCAGTCCGGCTCGGACCAGTCCACCGGCTCCGTGGGTGCCATCCACCCGTGCTCCGACGCCGCGTCGCGCAGCCCTTCGGCGTACCCGGCGAGCGCCGCCACGGTCAGCGGGCGGCGGTCGCCGTCGAGGCTGTCACGTACCCCCGCCGCGTGCTGGTCGACCTCGGCGAGCAGCCCGGGGTTGGCGTGGGCCGCGGCGAGGCCGGCGGTGCCGACGGCGGCGGTAAGCGTGGTGAGGGTCGACCGCGCGGCCATCGCCGCGGAGCGGGTCGCGACCCGGTTGTTCGGCACGCGCATGGTGTCCGAGGCTATCGCCGGTCACCGCGGGCCGACCTCGGCCGAGCGGCGGATGCCCGGGTCGTCCGGGGGAGCGGCCGCCTCGTCCGCCGGGATTGAGTCGCCCGTGCGGGGGCAGAAGTCCGGTACGCAGACCACACGATCGGGGTCACGGAGGGACACGATGGGACAGCGGGCCGATGGACCGGACCGGGCACACCGGCGCCCGGACGGAGTGAGTGACGCCACCGTCGAGGCGCTGGGCAAGCTCAGCGAGGCCCTGGAGTGCGTCGAGCGGGCCCGCGGCCACCTGTACGAGCTGCACCAGCTCATCGGCCACGCCGACCTGATGCTCGACGACGCGGTGGAGATGTTCCGCTCCGCCGGTCATCCGGCGCTCGCCGAACGGATCGACACGGAACTGCTCGGCCGCAACGTCATCGCCGGGCGGTGGACGTTCCAGATCGTCGAGGACTTCGACGACGGCTACTACGCGCTCTTCCGGGAGCTGGACCGGCAGGCCCGCGACGAGCTGGCCGAGGGCCGGCGGCACCTCTACGAGGCGGAGATGAAGGAGCGGCGCCGCAGCCGGGGGATGCCGGGGCACGAGGCGCGCCCCGGCACACGCTGACTCAGTCGGAGGAGCGTGCTTCGGCCGGACGGCGCCGGGCGCCGTCGTCGGCGATGATCACGGTCGCGACCATCAGCGCCACCACCAGGCTGAACAGCCAGGAGCTGTCCTCGGTGAACCGGGCCGAGACCGGAGCCTGGATCGCGGCGAGCAGGAAGCCCAGCCAGGCGAGCTTGCGCTGACGGTTGGAGAGGAAACCGGAGCCCTGTTGCATCCCGAAAGTCTTGCGCGCATCGGGGGGAGTGCCGTCAGCCGTTCGGCCGATTCTAGATGGGCTGTCCGTTTTCCCGGCCGTCCGTACCGCACTTTTTGTCGTTTCGGCCGAGCATGAATCCGGCGGCCGCGGGCATCGGCACTGATGCCCGCAGCCGGCGGAGTCACATGCTGTCCGGGCCGGTCCGGCCGATCGTCGACGGCCGGTAGGCCCGGTCCGCGTCGGTCATCTCACGGCGCTCGGCCTCGGCGCCCGCGCCCCGGTCCACCGCCTCCGGGCCGTGGCCGAACGCGGCCTCCTCGCCGGCGTCGTTCGCGGTGACGTCGTCGCCCTGGCCGTCCGTGGCCGACCGGGCGACGGCCTGGTCCAGCTCGTGCAGGGGAGTGCGGTCCTCGTCGCGCCACTGGCGGTCGTTGTCGGTCATTCCCCTGCGGTACCCGGACCGGATGATCGCAAACGGCCGGGCACGGCGATGGCCGCCGGCGTCGCCGGCGGCCATCGAAACTCGGGTACGGGGGATGGATCAGGGGGTCGGCCGGTCGACCGCGCCGCGCCAGGCGCCGGTCTCCTGACCGCGACGCTCGATGAACTGCTTGAACCGCTCCAGGTCGCCCTTGGCGCGCCGGTCGACCACGCCCAGCTTGTCGCCGGCCTGCTCGACCACGCCGTGCGGCTCGAACTCCATCTGGAGCGTGACCCGGGTGTGCCCCTCGTCGAGGCGGTGGAAGGTCACCACGCCTGCCTGCTGGGTGCCGCCGGTGGAGCGCCAGGCCACCCGCTCGTCGGGCAGCTGCTCGGTGATCTCGGCGTCGAACTCGCGCTTCACGCCCGCGATCTCGACGGTCCAGTGGGTCATCGTGTCCGAGAGCTGCCGGACCTCCTGCACACCCTCCATGAAGTGCGGGAACTCCTCGAACTGGGTCCACTGGTCGTACGCGGTCCGGATCGGGACGTCCACGTCCACGTGCTCGGTAACGCCGCTCATGTCGGGGTTCCTCCTGTTCCGCTGGGTGTCTACGTACGGGCCGTGGGCCGGCCCGCTCACCAGCGCGTCGTCTCGTTCCTGTGCCCGAGTGCGGCCCACACCTCGGAGATCGTCTGGTAACGGGTGCCCTCGGGCAGGGTCTCCAGGGCGGCGACGATGTCCGCCGGCGCCTCGTTCTCCTGTGCGTTGGCGATCAGCGTGTCCCGGTCGCCGGGCAGCGCGGCCATGCCGATGAAGCGGCCGAGACGGCTGCGCTCCTCGACGTCCGCCGAGCTCATGCCCTTGGGGGCGCCGGTACGCAGCTCGCCCGCCGGGGCCGTGGTCGCCTCGGGCTGGTCCTCGCCGGCCGGTTCGGGCTGGCGGAACTCGTCGACCCGCGCACCGCCGGTGCCCGGTCCCTGGACGAGCCCCTTGACCTCGTTGCTCATCTGGTCGTCGACCCTGGGCGAGTGCTTGCTGCTGCCTCGTTCCATGCCTTGGGAGATGCCCCGGGGGGCCGCCGGTAAACCGGTGCCGGCCGGGGGAGCCGGTCATCCGGGCGGCAACCGGTCGGCCGTCTTCTCCCCGTCCGCCTTCTCCGCCTTGTCCTCGTCGGCCGCGGCGCGCGGCGGCAGCACCGGGTCGTCCGGTTCCTCGACCCCGGCCTGCATCGCCCGCCCGCGTTGCAGCTCGGCGTTCACCTGCACGCCGAGCATCAGCGCGCAGTTGGACAGGTAGAGCCACACCAGGAACGCGATGACCGCGCCGAGACTGCCGTACGTCACGTCGTACGAGCCGAAGTTGGCCACGTACAGGCCGAAGCCGAAGGAGGCGAGCACCCAGACCACGAGCGCCAGCGCGCCGCCCGGGGTGAGCCAGCGGAACCGCGGCTGGCGCACGTTCGGGGCGATCCAGAACAGCAGCGACAGCAGCGTCATGGCGACCACCGCGAGCAGCGGCCACTTCGCCACCGACCACGTCGTACGGGCCACCGCGCCGGCGTTCACCAGGTCACCCACCGCGTCGGTGACCGGGCCGCTGACGATCAGCCCGGTGGCGACCACTGCCAGCAGCACCAGCGTCACCGCGGCCATGCCGATCTGCAACGGGCGCAGCCGGTAGAACGGGCGGCCCTCCCGTACCCCGTAGATCGCGTTGGAGGCGCGGGTGAACGCGCCGATGAACCCGGACGCGGACCAGAGCGCGCCGAGTAGACCGAAGCTGAGCAGCACCTTCGCCGAGCCCTGCTGCTCGACCACGTTGCGGACCACGCCCACGAACGCGTCGTTGCCGACCACCGAGCCGGCGCCGATCTCCCGGGCCAGGTCGATCACGGTGTCGACGGTGCGCGGGCCGTCGGAGACCAGGCCGACCAGCGCGACCACCACGATCGTGGACGGGAACAGCGCCAGCACGCCGTAGTAGGTGAGCGCCGCGGCCCAGTCGGCGCAGTTGTCCGTGACGAAACCCTTGCCGCTGCGCACCAGCACACCGCGCCAGGTGCGCCAGTTGAGCTGGCGGATCCGCCGCGGGAGACGCGACCGTGTCCGGCCGCCGACCGTCTGTGGTGTCGTCACGGTCATGTCCGCCTCCTCCAGGCCCCGTCACCGGGCGTGGGCGGGCGGTACCCCCGGGGGGAAATCGACAAACCGGGTGCCGGTTTGCCCGCCGGGCGGGAGGGAAACACACCAGACACCCGATCGAGACTCCAGGAGGACGAGATGCCCGGGCGCGAGGTACTGCCCAGCACGCTGCGGCGCTCCCCGGCGAAGGCGCAGCGGACCTGGGAGAAGACGCACGACTCGGCGGTCGAGACGTACGGCGAGGGGGAGCGGGCGCATCGCACCGCCTTCGCCGCGGTCAAGCACGAGTTCGAGAAGGTGGGCGACCACTGGGAGCCCAAGGGCCGCAAGGGGCCCAGCGACAAGCAGGCCGAGGGCGGCGGCCCGGCCCGGCGCGCGCCGACGGCCGGCGGGGTGGACGCCAACGCCACCAAGGACCACCTCATGGAGGTGGCGAAGAAGCTGGACGTGCGCGGCCGGTCCCGGATGACCAAGCCGGAACTGGTCAAGGCGATCGAGAAGGCCAACAACAACGCGACCCGCAAGGCCCGCGGGGGTCGTTGACCCCTGGGGGTACGCCCCGAGCCCGGGACCGATGCGGTCCCGGGCTCGGGTCGTCCGGGCTCGTGTCGTCTGGTCTCACCAGTGGCCGCCGCCCGGCGCCTCCAGGTGCACCGCCTTCACGGTGCTGAACTCGTCCAGCAGTTCCGGGCCGTACCCGAAGCCCTGCCCGCTGCCCCGGCGTGGCTGGGCCGCGCCGCCGGGCGCCCCGCCGAACACAGAGTTGATCTTCACGGTGCCGACCGGCAGCTCCCGCCAGGCGCGCTGGGCGTGGCTCATCGAACCGGTCAGCACGGTGGCGGCCAGGCCGTACGGCGAGTCGGCCGCACAGCGCAGCCCCTCGCTGAACGAGTCGACCACCACCACCGGGGCGACCGGCCCGAACGTCTCCTCGCGGACCAGCGCCATGTCGTGGCGGCAGCCCTCGATGACGGTGGCCGGGTAGAACGCGCCGGGCCCGTCCGGCAGCACACCGCCGGTGCGTACCCGGGCGCCGTCGGCGAGCGCGGCGGTGACCTGCCCGTGTACGTGGTCCCGGTGCCGCCGGTCGACCAGCGGCGCGAGCTGCGTGCCCGGGTCACGGCCGGGGCCCACGGTGAGCGCCTCGGCGCGCGCCACGAGCGCGTCGAGGAAACCCTCGGCGACGTCGCGGTGCACGTAGATCCGCTCCACCGCCACGCAGATCTGACCGGCGTTGGCGAAGCAGCCGAGCGCCGCCTGTTCGGCCGCCCAGACCGGGTCGACGTCCGCGTCCACCACGAGCGGGTCGCTGCCGCCGTTCTCCAGCAGCACCTTCGCCCCGGTGCGCGCGCCCGCGGCGGCGATCGCCCGGCCGGTGGCCGTGGAACCGACGTGGGCGATCACGTCCAGCTCCTGCCCGGCCAGCGCGGCGCCCACCTCGCCGCCGCCGGTGAGCAGCGACAGCACACCGGCCGGCAACGCCGAGTCCAGCGCGCGGGCCAGCAGCCAGCCGGTGGCAGGGGTCCGCTCGCTCGGCTTGTAGACCACCACGTTGCCGGTGACCAGGGCCGCGCCGAGCAGTCCGCAGGACACCGCCACCGGGTCGTTCCACGGGGTGATCGCGGCGACCACGCCACGCGGCTCGGGGGCCATGAAGTCCAGGGCGTCGTGCGCGCCGTGCAGCGTCCGGCCGCCCCGCAGCGGGGCCAGTTCGGCGTACTGTCGCAGCGTGCCGATGCCCGCAGCCACCCCGCCCCGCGCGTCGTCGAGCGGCTTGCCCATCTCCGCCGTGGTCGCCTCGGCCAGCTCGCCGGCCGCCGCCTCGACCGCGTCCGCCGCCCGGTGCAGCGCCGCGGCCCGTTCCGCGGGTGCGGTCGCCGCCCACTCCGCCGCCGCGCCCCGGGCCGCCTCCACCGCCTTGGCCACCTCGTCGGCGGTGGCCACCGGCGCCCGCGTCACCGGCGACCCGTCCGCCGGATCGTGGACGACCAGCTCGCCGCCCTCGCCGCCGGCGCCCCACACTCCACCAATGAGCTGCGCAACCGTGTACATGCGGCCATGCTTGCCCCGGCCTGGGCGGGGCAAACGCGTTTCGCCCGGTGAGCGGCCGGGTAGGCGGATCCGATGACCTCCACCGCAGACGCCGTCGTCATCGGGGCCGGGCACAACGGGCTGGTGGCCGCGAACCTGCTCGTGGACGCCGGCTGGGACGTCGAGGTCCTGGAGGCCACCGAGGCGCCCGGCGGGGCCGTCCGCTCCGCGTACGTGACCGCGCCCGGTTACCTCAGCGACCTCTACAGCTCCTTCTATCCGCTCGGCTACGCCTCCCCGGTGCTCGACGGGCTGGACCTGGAACGGCACGGCCTGTCCTGGACGCACGCGCCGGACGTGCTGGCACACCTGCTGCCCGACGGCCGCGCCGCGGTGGTCAACCGCGACCTGGACGTCACCGCCGCCTCGCTGGAGGCGTTCGCCCCCGGTGACGGGGAGCGCTGGCGGCACGCGTACGCGGACTGGTGCCAGGTCGCCGAGCCGATGCTGCAGACCATCACCACCCCGTTCCCGCCGGTACGCGGCGGGCTGGGCCTGCTGCGGCAGCTCCGGGTCGGCGGCGCGCTCCGGCTCGGCCGCCGCCTCGTGCTCCCGGTCCGCAAGCTCGGCGCCGAGCTGTTCGAGGGCGAGGGCGGCACCGTGCTGCTGGCCGGGTGCGCCCTGCACACCGACCTGTCCCCGGAGGAGGCCGGCTCCGGCGTCTACGGCTGGCTGCTCGCCATGCTCGGCCAGCAGGTCGGCTGGCCGGTGCCGGTCGGCGGCGCCCAGCGGATCACCGACGCGCTCGTGACCCGTCTGGTCGAGCGGGGCGGGCGGATCACGTACGGCGCCCGGGTCGAGCGGGTGCTCACCGCCCGGGGTCGGGCGATGGGCGTCCGCACCGCTGGCGGCACCGACTGGCGGGCCCGGCGCGCGGTGCTCGCCGACGTGCCGGCGCCGGCGCTCTTCCTCGACCTGGTCGGCGCGGCGGCGCTGCCGCCCCGGATGGTCGAGGACCTGGCGCACTTCAAGTGGGACGGCTCGACGCTCAAGGTCGACTGGGCGCTGTCCGCGCCGGTGCCGTGGAAGAACCGCGACCTGGCCGGCGCCGGCACCGTGCACCTGGGCGCAGACCTCGACGGCCTCACCACGTACGCGGCCGAGCTGGCCCGCGGTGAGCTGCCGCGGGATCCGTTCCTGCTGGTGGGGCAGATGTCGGTGGCCGACCCGAGCCACTCACCGCCCGGCACCGAGTCGCTCTGGTCCTACACCCACCTGCCGTTCCGCCGGAACTGGCGGGCCGAGGAAGTGGCGGGGCACGTGGAGCGGATGGAGGAGGTGCTGGAGGCGGCGGCGCCGGGTTTCCGGGCGTCGATCGTCGGGCGGCACGTGGCCGGCCCGGCCGACCTGGAGGCCGCCGAGCCGAGCCTGGTCGGTGGAGCGCTGGGGGGCGGCACCGCCGCGGCGTACCAGCAGTTGTTCCTGCGCCCGATCCCCGGCCTGGGCCGGGCCGACACCCCGGTGGACCGGCTCTATCTGGCCAGCGCCTCCGCGCATCCCGGCGGCGGCGTCCACGGCGCGCCGGGGGCGAACGCGGCGCGCGCCGCGCTGGCCCGCGACCGGGCCGTCACCGGCGCGGTGTACGCCCGGACGATCGCCGCCGCCCACCGCACCGTCTACCGCTGACCCGACCGCATCTCCACCCGGATGCAGCCGTAGATCTTGGTACGAAAGTGCCCCTATGGGGGCCGTTTCCTACCAAGATCTACGGGCTGCCCGCGACGAGGTGCTCAAGCGGCATCGCTGATCGCCGACTGCGCCGACCGAGCCGACGGCTGATATCCGCCGCGCACTCGACGGCTGACGGCCGTCCACGATGCGTCACGCTGCGTGTTCGGCGCTGCAGCGATGGTAGAACTGCAACGCCGCCTTTGCTCTGCAGCCGCATACGCATCGGTCACGCACCGTGCCCGCACCGGGAGTCGGGCGGAACGGTGCCGTGAGGTTCGCCCCTGCTCAGAGCGGTGCTGCGCCGATGGTTGCAGAGCAAAGGGGCCGACGGGGGAAGTGGCGGGACGACCGCGCCCTCACGCCCGGTGACGATGGGGCGTGAGGGCGCGGTGGAGCTGCGGGAGCGTTCAGGTGTCGAGGTTGCGGTGCCGGCTGCGCAGCTTGAACGGCATCAGCGCGCTCTCGATCTTCGTGGCGGTGGTCATCTTCGAGTCGCCGTCGCGGCGCTCCTCGAAGCGGATCGGCACCTCGAGGATCGTGTGACCCAGCTTGGTGGCGAGGTAGTGCATCTCCACCTGGAAGCTGTAGCCGTTGGACTGCACCCGGTCCAGCCCGATCGCGCGCAGCGCGTCGGACCGCCAGATCTTGAAGCCGGCGGTCAGGTCGCGGATGCGTACCCGCAGCAGCGTGTGCACGTACAGGTTCGCCCAGCCGCTGAGCGCGCGCCGGTACAGCGGCCAGTTCTCGTCCAGCTCGCCGCCGGGCACGTAACGCGAGCCGATGACCACCGAAGCCTGGGTGGACAGCAGCGCGCCGAGCATGCCGGGCAGCGCCTCCGGCGGGTGCGACAGGTCGGCGTCCATCTGCGCGACGAAGTCCGCGCCGTCGTCGAGCGCCCGGCCGATGCCGTCCACGTACGCCCGGCCGAGACCCTCCTTGCCCGGGCGGTGCAGCACCGTCACCCGGTCCGGGTGCTCGATGGCCAGCTTGTCGGCGACCTCGCCGGTACCGTCCGGGGAGTTGTCGTCGGCGACCAGCACCTTCAGCCCCGGCAGCGGCAGCGCGAGGAGGCGCTCGACCAGCACCGGGAGGTTGCCCGCCTCGTTGTAGGTCGGAACGACGACGGTCAGGCGCGCATCCCCCCACGGGGAGGGTAACTGCACGGGTTCGATCATCACGGACATCCTCGGTCAGCCGACAGGTTCACCTGAGAGGGTAGCCAGTCCCTCGCGCGGCAGCCGCACAGACGCCCCGCCACCGATCGATCACCGCTCCGGCTTCTGCCGTGTCGCGATGTCGGACAGCCGGGCCAGCGTCTCCCGGTTGCGCAGGTGCAGCACCAGGTCGTTGAGTTTGGTCCGGACCCATCGCAGCGGCCCGGCGGCGAAGTCCTCGCCGATCGTCACCCGGGTCCGGCCGTCCTCCAGCGGCTCCAGGGCGAACGCCACGATCGCCTCCCCGGCCGGCCACAGCCCGGCGCGCAGCACGAGCCGGTGCGGCGCCTGGCACTCCAGCACCGTCGACTTGTCCTGGAGCGAGAACGGCCAGGGCCCGGCCCGATGGTGCAGGTTGCTGCCGACGCGCGGCCACGTGTCGTCCACGTCCCGCACGTGCGCGGTGCCCACCACCCAGTCGCTGTACGTCCACCCGTCCGCGAGCACCTCGAAGACCTGCTCCGGGGGCGCGTCGATTACCTTCTCCACAACCGCCATCATCGAGCGGTACCCCGGCGCGGGCCGTCGCTAACGGCGATCCGGGTTAGCTTCTCCGGGGCGGCGGGTATCGCCGGACACGGGCCGGTCGTGGCAGGCATGCACCCGGCTGTGCGGCACCGGCGGGGCGGCCAGGCGCCGACGTTGACGTTTACTCCTCGGGGCGTCGGGAACCCGCCGCCCGTGCGACGGGACCAGGAGCGGGATCAGTGCAGGTCAGCCCGGGTTGACCCGGGTGCTGACCGGTTCCCGTCCGGCCTGTACGACGCGGTGCTGCTGGACCGCGACGGCACGCTGGTGGAGGACGTGCCGTACAACGGCGACCCGGAGAAGGTACGGCCGGTGCCCGGCGCCCGGGAGGCGCTGGACCGGTTGCGGGCCGCCGGGTTGCGGCTGGCGGTGGTGACGAACCAGTCCGGCCTGGCCCGGGGCTGCTTCACGGCGCACGACCTGCGCCTGGTCAACGCCCGGGTGGAGGAGCTGCTCGGGCCCTTCGACCACTGGGCGATCTGCCCGCACGCGGAGGCCGACGGGTGCGCCTGCCGCAAGCCCGCGCCCGGCCTCGTACACGAAGCCGCCGCCGCGCTCGGGACCACGCCGACCCGGTGCGTGCTGATCGGGGACATCGGCGCGGACACGGCAGCCGCCGCCGCTGCGGGCGCCGCCGCGATCATGGTGCCCACGCCGGCCACCCGGGCCGCCGAGGTGGCCGCCGCGCCCACAGTCGCCGCCGACCTGCCGGACGCGGTGGGCATCGTGCTGGCCCGGATGCGCCTGACGGCGGCGCCGCGGCCAACGCACCGGTCGCGCCGGGGAACCGTGCTGGCGGTGCGCAGCGACGCGGCGGGAGACGTGCTGGTGACCGGTCCGGGCATCCGGGCGGTAGCGGCCGGCGCGCGTCGCGTGGTGCTGCTGTGCGGGCCGCGCGGCCGGGCCGCCGCCGAACTGCTCCCCGGTGTCGACGAGATCATCGAGGCCCCGCTGCCGTGGATCGACGCGCCCGCCCCGCCTGTCGACCCCGACGCGGTGCGCGCGCTGACCGACCGGCTCGCGGCGGTACGCGCCGACGAGGCGGTCGTGTTCACCTCATTCCACCAGTCCGCCCTGCCCCTGGCCCTGCTGCTACGCCTGGCCGGCGTACCCCGTATCAGCGCGATCAGCGACGACTACCCGGGCAGCCTGCTCGACGTGCGCCACCGCGTCCCGGCCGGCGTACCCGAACCCGAACGCGCCCTGTCCCTCGCCGCCGCCGCCGGCTTCGCGCTGCCCGACCACGACGAACCGGCGCTGCGCATCCGCACCGACCGGCTTCCGCCGCCCGCTGCCGACGCCGGGGCGCCCGGCTACGTGGTCCTGCACCCCGGATCCTCGGTGGAGACCCGCGCCTGCCCGGAGGAACTGGCCACCCGCGTGGTCCGGGTGCTCGGCGCCGCCGGTCACCGGGTCGTGGTCACCGGCGGGCCGGACGAGCGGGACCTGACCGCACGCGTCGCCGCGGCGGGCGGCGTCGACCTGGGCGGGCGGACCGGGCTGGACGACCTGGCCGCGGTGATCGCCGGGGCCGGCGCGCTGGTGGTCGGCAACACCGGCCCGGCGCACCTGGCCGCCGCGCTCGGCGTGCCGGTGGTGAGCCTGTTCGCACCCACTGTGCCGTTCGGACAGTGGGGACCGTACCGGGTGCCGACGGTGCGCCTCGGTGACGCGGGCGCCGCGTGCCGGGACACCCGCGCCACCGTCTGCCCGGTTCCCGGGCACCCGTGCCTGTCGGCGGTCGAGCCGGGACGGGTGCTGGAGGCGTTGCGGCTGCTGCGCGTACCGGCGCCGGTGGCGGGCGGGGTGGCCGGATGAACATCCTGCTGTGGCACGTCCACGGGTCGTGGACGACGTCCTTCGTGCACGGCAAGCACCGCTACCTGGTGCCGGTCACGCCGGACCGGGGTCCGTACGGGCTGGGCCGGGCGCGCACCTACCCGTGGCCGGACAGCGCCGTCGAGGTCACCCCCGAGGAACTGCGCGACACCGACGTGGACCTGGTGATCCTGCAACGCCCGGAGGAGATCGACCTGGCCGCGGAATGGCTCGGCCGCCGGCCCGGCCGCGACGTGCCGGCGATCTACGTCGAACACAACACCCCCAAGGGCGACGTGCCCAACACCCGCCACCCGATGGCCGACCGCGACGACCTGCTGCTCACCCACGTCACCTCGTTCAACCAGCTGTTCTGGGACAACGGCGCCACCAGGACCACAGTCGTCGACCACGGCGTCGTACCGCCCGCCGTCGAGTGGACCGGGGAACTCGACCGCCTCGCCGTGGTGATCAACGAGCCGGTACGCCGGTGGCGGGTCACCGGCACCGACCTGCTCGCCCGGTTCGCCGCGCTGGCGCCGTTGGACGTCTACGGGATGAAGGTGGACGGTCTCGCCGCCCACCTCGGCCTACCGGAGGACCGGCTGACCAGCCACGACGACGTACCCCAGCACGCCATGCACGCCGAACTCGCCAAACGGCGCGCGTACCTGCACCTGTGCCGCTGGACCTCACTCGGCCTCAGCCTCATCGAGGCCATGACCATGGGCATGCCCGTGGTGGCACTGGCCACCACCGAGGCGGTGGAGGCGGTGCCGCCGGCCGCGGGCGCGCTGTCCACCCGCGTCGACACGCTCGTCGACGCCGCCCGTGGCCTGCTGGACGACAGGGAGTCCGCCCGCCGGGCGGGCGCCGTGGCCCGGGCCGCCGCCCGGGACCGCTACGGCCTGGAGCGATTCCTCGCCGACTGGGACCGGCTGCTGGAGGAGGAAGTATGCGCATCGCGATGATCTCGGAGCATGCCAGCCCGCTCGCCGTCCTCGGCGGGGAGGACGCCGGTGGCCAGAACACGCATGTCGCGGAGCTCTCCGCCGCGCTCGCAGCCGCCGGTCACGACGTGCGCGTCTACACCCGCCTCGACGCGGTGGACCTGCCGGTGAGCGTCCGCACCCCGGACGGGTACGAGGTGGTGCACGTACCGGCCGGGCCGGCCGAACCGGTGGCCAAGGACGACCTGCTGCCGTACATGCCGGCGTTCGGGCAGTGGCTGGCCGACCGGTGGCGCACCGGCGACTGGCAGCCCGAGGTGGTGCACGCGCACTTCTGGATGAGCGGGCTGGCGGGTCTCGCCGCGGCCCGCCGCGCCGGCGTGCCGGTGGTGCAGACGTACCACGCGCTCGGCACCGTGAAGCGCCGCCACCAGGGTGTGCAGGACACCAGCCCACCGGGCCGGGTCGAGCACGAGCGGAAGCTGGGCCGCTCGGTGGACCGGGTGGTCGCCCAGTGCCAGGACGAGGTCGCCGAACTGGTCCGGATGGGCGTGCCCCGGTCCCGGATGACAGTCGTGCCGTCGGGGGTGAACCTGACGACGTTCTCCCCGCTCGGCCCGGTCGCCGACCGCGACGGCGGCCGGGCCCGCATCCTCACCGTCGGCCGGCTGGTCGAGCGCAAGGGCTTCCAGGACGTCATCCGGGCCGTCGCCGAGGTGCCGGACGCCGAGTGTGTGGTGGTCGGCGGGCCGCCGGCCGGGCTGCTGGAGACCGACCCGTACGCGTTGCGCCTGCGCGCGCTGGCCCACTCCCTCGGCGTCGCCGACCGGGTACGGCTGGTCGGCGCGGTCCCCCGGGAGGAGATGGGCCGCTGGTACCGGTCGGCCGACGTGCTCGTCGCCGCCCCCTGGTACGAGCCGTTCGGGCTCACCCCGCTGGAGGCGATGGCCTGCGGCGTACCGGTGGTCGCGACGGCGGTCGGCGGGCTGATCGACACGGTGGTGGCCGGACGCACCGGCGACCTGGTGCCGCCCCGGGAGCCGGCGGCCCTCGGCGCGGCGATCCGGGGCCTGCTCGGCGACCGGATCCGCCGCTTCGCCTACGCCACCGCCGCGCTGGAGCGGGCCCGCACCCGCTACTCCTGGGCCACCACCGCCGACCGCCTCACCGAGCTGTACGGCGAGGTGGCCACCGTGCGCCGTCCGACCCGGGTGGTCGCCTGATGACGGCCGGGACGCCGGCCGCCGGCGCGACGGTGCTGGAGGACCACCTGAGCCTGCTGGCCGCCGCGCTGCTGCCGCTGCGGGAGGCGGAACAGATGCTGGCCCGCTGGGGTGCGGAACTGGCGCAGCGGCTGGCCGCCGGTGGCCGGCTGCTGGTGGCGGGCAACGGCGGCAGCGCCGCCGAGGCCCAGCACCTCACCGCCGAACTCGTCGGCAAACTCCGCCACGACCGCCAACCCCTGTCCGCGATCGCACTGCACGCCGAAACCAGCGCCCTCAGCGCCATCGCCAACGACTACGGATACGACGAGACCTTCGCCCGGCAGGTCCGCGCCCACGGCCGGCCCCATGACATCCTCCTGCTCCTGTCCACCAGCGGCACCAGCACCAACCTCCTCACCGCCGCCCACGCCGCACACCAGACCGGACTGCGCTGCTGGGCCTTCACCGGACCCGCACCCAACCCCCTCGCCGACCTCTGCCACGAGCACCTGGCGATCGACTCGCCGGACGGGCAGGTGGTGCAGGAACTGCACCTGGTGGCCTCGCACGTGCTCTGCGAGTACGTCGAACTTGCGCTGCCCGCAGCGCTCGCCGCCCAGCCGGCGGCCGGGCCGGTACGCGCCGGTGTCGAGGTCGTCCTCACCGAGCCGGACCTCACCGAGCCGGACCTCACCGAGCCGGACCCGACGGCGCCGGCCGGCCGGGGAGGCCCGGCATGAGGGGACCGGTGGTGGTGCTCGGTGACACGCTGCTGGACCGCGACGTCGAAGGTCTGGTGAACCGGCTCTGCCCGGACTCCCCGGTGCCGGTGCTGGACGAGACCGTATCCGTCGACCGGCCCGGCGGCGCCGGGCTGGCCGCCGTCTTCGCCGCCGCGCAGGGCGCCGAGGTCGCGCTGGTCACCGCCGTCGCCGACGACGCGGGCGGGGCGCGGCTGGGCACGCTGCTCGCCGCCGCCGGGGTCCGGTTGTACGCGCTGCCGCTGGCCGGCGCCACCCCGGAGAAGATCCGGCTGCGGGTGCGCGGCCGGGTGCTGCTGCGCCACGACCGGGGCGGGACCGCCGGAGCGCCGGGTCAGCCGAGCGACGCCGTGCTGCGGCTGCTCGCCGACGCGTCCGCCGTGCTGGTCAGCGACTACGGCCGGGGCGTGGCGGGGCATCCGGCGCTGCGCGCCGCGCTGGCCGCCACCCGCGCGCCGGTGGTCTGGGATCCGCATCCGCGCGGGCCGGCCGCCGTACCCGGGGTGCACCTGGCCACGCCGAACGAGCCGGAGGCCCGCGAGCTGGCCAAGACGCCGCCGGGCGGGTCCCGCCTGGCCGTCGCGTCCCGCAGCGCGCACGCGTTGCGCCGCCGCTGGCAGGCGCGCGCGGTGGCGGTGACGCTCGGTGGGGACGGCGCGCTGCTCAGCCACTCCGGGTCCACGCCCCTGGTGGTGCCGGCGCCGCCCGCCGAGGGGGACACCTGCGGGGCCGGTGACCGGTTCGCGTCCACCGCGACGCTGGCGCTGGCCCGGGGCGCGCTGGTGTCCGAGGCGGTGCAGGAGGCGGTCGCCGAGGCGTCGGCGTACGTGGCCGGCGGTGGCGTCGCAGCCGCGCTGCCCGCGCCGGTGCGCGCGGTGGCCCCGGCGGCGGTCACCGGCGGCGGGGACCGGATCGGCGCCGGGGCGGCCGGCGAGGTGGTGGCCCGGGTACGCGCGGCCGGCGGCACGGTGGTGGCCACCGGCGGCTGCTTCGACCTGCTGCACGCCGGGCACGTGGCGACGCTCCAGGCGGCCCGGCAACTCGGGGACTGCCTGGTGGTCTGCCTCAACTCCGACGCCAGCGTGGCCGGGCTGAAGGGCCCGGAGCGTCCGGTCGTGCCGCAGGGCGACCGGGGACGGCTGCTCGCCGCGCTCGGCTGCGTCGACGCGGTGCTGATCTTCGACGAGCCGACCCCGGAGGCGGTGCTGTCCTGGCTGCGCCCGGACATCTGGGTCAAGGGCGGCGACTACGCCAGCGGCGGCGGCCCGGAGACGCTGCCCGAGACGGAGATCCTGGCCCGCTGGGGCGGTCACACGGTGGTCGTGCCGTACCTCGACGGGCGCTCCACCACCGACATGATCGCGGCGGCGCGGGCCGGGCGGGGCAGCGGCGGCTGGCCGGCCGTGCCGGTCGACCCGGCCGAGGCCGCCGCGCAGGTCCGGTCCACGGCGAAGGGAGCACGATGAACGAGCGACGCATCCGACCCGGCGCGGTCGCGCCCGCCGGTGCGATGGTGGCGGCGTGAGCGCCGGCGCGCCCGGAGCCGGGCCGACCGTCCTGGTCACCGGCGGCTCCAGCGGGCTCGGCGCGGCGGTGGTCGCCGCGGTGGCCCGCGCCGGCGGGCGCCCGCTGGTGCTGGACCGGCAGCGTCCCGCCGACGGGGTGCCCTGGGTCGAGTGCGACCTGGCCGACACCCGCGCCGCCGAGGCCGCCACCCGCGACCTCGCGGAACGCTCCGGCGGGCTGGACGCCGTGGTCACCGCCGCCGGGATGGACGTACCCGGGAAGCTGGCCGACATCCCGGCGGAGACCTGGGAGCGGATCGTCACAGTGGACCTGCTCGCCACCGCCGCGGTGATCCGGGCCGCGCTGCCCTGGCTGGAGGCGTCGCGGGGCAGCATCGTCACCGTGGCCTCGACGCTCGGGGTGAAGGCGGTCGGCGACGCGACCGCGTACTGCGCGGCGAAGTTCGGGGTGGTCGGCTTCACCCGCGCGCTCGCCGCCGAACTGGCCGGCGCGGTCGGCGTGACGCTGCTTATCCCCGGCGGGATGCGGACCGCGTTCTTCGACGAGCGGGACGCGCAGTACCGCCCCGGCCCGGACGCGGTGCTCAACGAGCCGGCCGACACCGCCGCCGCCGTCATGTTCGCGCTGTCCCAGCCGGCCGGCTGCGCGGTACGCGAGATGGTGGTCTGCGCCGCGCAGGAGTCCTCGTACCCGTGATCCTGGTGCTGCGGGCGCTCGGGGTCGGCGACCTGGCCACCGCCGTGCCGGCGCTGCGCGGCCTGCGCGCCGGCCTGCCGGGCCGGGAACTGGTGCTCGCCGCCCCGGCCTGGCTGGCGCCGCTGGCGGAGCTGACCGGGGCGGTCGACCGGGTGCTGCCCACCACCGGGCCGGACCGGATCGCCTGGACCGGCCCGCCGCCCGAGGTGGCGGTCAACCTGCACGGCCGCGGACCGCTGTCGCACCGGGCGCTGGCCGCCGTCCGCCACGGCCGGCTGCTCGCCCACCGCAACCCGGACGCCGGCCACCCGGACGGCCCGGCCTGGGACGACGACGAGCACGAGGTCCGCCGCTGGTGCCGGCTGCTGCACGCGTACGGGCTGCCGGCCGACCCGGGGGACCTGGCGCTGCGGCGTCCGGCGGTGACCGGCGTACCGGCCGGGGTGACGCTGCTGCACCCGGGCGGCAAGATCCCGGCGAAGCGCTGGCCGGCGGACCGGTTCGCCCGGCTGGCCCGGGAGCTGGCCGCGCGCGGGCACCGGGTGGCGGTCACCGGCTCGCCGGACGAGCGGGCGCTGGCCGAGCGGGTCGCCCGCGACGCCGGGCTGCCGCCGGAGGCGGTGCTGGCCGGCCGGACCGGTCTGGCCGAGCTGGCCGCGCTCGTCGCGGGCGCGCGGCTGGTGGTCAGCGGGGACACCGGCGTGGCCCACCTCGCCACCGGCTACGGCACCGCGTCGGTGGTGCTGTTCGGGCCGGTGCCGGCCGCGCACTGGGGCCCACCGCCGGACCGGCCCCGGCACCGGGCGCTGGGTGCGCTCGAGCACACCCCCGTCAACCGGGATTCGACCGGGTCGGGCCGGGTAGGAACCCACCCGACATTGAATGCCATCGGGATCGACGAGGTGGTGGCTGCGGTGGCCGACGTGGAACGGGTCTCCGGTGCGGTTGCGGCGTAGCGATCCGGGCCGGCCGGGGTACGCGCGCCGGCGACGTGGCAAGGGCTGGCTGTTCCTCGACCCGGCCGGCGAGCCGGTGCGCGACACCGGGGAGCTGGCCCGGCTGCGCGAGCTGGTGATCCCGCCCGCCTGGCGCGACGTCTGGATCTCGCCGTACCCGAACGGCCACATCCAGGCCACCGGCATCGACGCGGCGGGCCGCAAGCAGTACCTCTACCACCCGCACTGGCGGCAGAAACGCGACGAGGCCAAGTTCGACCACGTGCTGGAGGTGGCCCACCGGCTGCCCGCGCTGCGCGACCGGGTCACGCACGACCTGTCGCTGCGCGGACTGCGCCGGGAGCGGGTGCTGGCCACCGTCGCCCGGCTGCTCGACATGGGCGCGTTCCGGGTCGGCAGCGACCAGTACGCCACCGGCGACGACCCCACGTTCGGGGTGTCCACGCTGCGTCCCGAGCACGCCCGCTCCCGGGGCGGCTGCGTGGTGTTCGAGTTCCCGGCCAAGGGCGGCATCGACCAGGTCCGCCGGATCGAGGACGCCGAGCTGTGCCGGGTGCTGCTCAACCTGCGCCGCCGCCGGCGCGCCCAGGAGCGGCTGTTCGGCTACTGGGACGGCCGGGCCTGGCGCGACGTGCGCAGCGACGAGGTGAACGACTACCTGCGCGACGCCAGCGGCGGCGAGATGACGGCGAAGGACTTCCGCACCTGGCACGCGACGGTGCTGGCCGCCGCCGAACTGGCCACTGTGGGTCCGCAGCGCTCCGCGACCGCCCGCAAGCGCGCCGTGGCGGCGGTGATGCGCTCGGTGGCCGACCTGCTCGGCAACACCCCCACGGTGGCCCGGACCTCGTACGTGGACCCGCGCGTGGTCGACCTCTACCACGACGGGGTGCTGGCGCCGGTGCAGCCGGAGATGCCGCGCGAGGCGGTGGAGAAGTCGGTGCTGGCGCTGCTGGAGGAGGAGGCCGGCTGACGCCGACCGGCCCCGCCGGTCCTGGGGGGAAGCGCGACGGGGCCGGAAATCTCGGCCGCCAGTTGCGGTCTCGGGGGCCACACCGGGCGGGGCCGCCCGCGGCCGGGACCGCCGCGGACGCCGCGCCCGGCCCCCCGATATCCGTGGGCCCGCCACGAACGGCACGGGCCCGGGTTTCAGTATGTACGGGACAGGTTGACGGTGGATGCCGTGCTGTTGACGATCCGTGCCGGTTCCAGGTGACGGGTCCGGTACTCCTGAGGTGTCTCGCCCTGCGCCGCCCGGAAGACCCGGCTGAAGTGCGCCTTGTCCCGGAAGCCCCAGCGGGCGGCGACGACCTGGATCGGGCGGTCGCTCAGCGCCGGGTCCGCGAGGTCGCGGCGGCACCGGGCCAGCCGCTCGTCCCGGATGTACGCGGCCACTGTGGTCTCCTCGTCCTCGAAGAGACGGTGCAGCGAACGCACCGAGATGTGGTGCGCGTCGGCGACCGCGCCCGGATCGAGCGTGGCGTCGCCGAGGTGCTGGCGCACGTACGCGCGTACCTGGGCCTGGAGTGCCCGGCGCCGGACCTCGGTGGGCATCTCGTCCTCGGAGACGAGATTGCGGCCGAGCAGCGTGGCGACCAGGTCGAGACCGACGGCGCCGAGCCGTTCCGCGTCGGCCGCGTGGTACTGCTCGGGGTTCGCGGTGATCCGGGTGAGGAAGTCGGCGACCAGCCCGCCGATGCCCTCGGAGCCGGACATCCGGCCGGCGAACAGGGGAGCGAGCCGGCGGGGCGGCAACGGCAGCGCGTCGTACGGCACCAGGGCCGCGATCGAGCGGGCGAACTCGGGTCCGGCGGGGTCGGCGTGGTGACTGAGCTCGTGCGGCCGGGAGCAGTCGTAGAAGGTGAGGTCGCCGGGGCGGCACCGGGCGCGCTGCCCCTCCTGGTCGGCCTGGCTGGTGCCGCTGAGCGTCAACGCGAGCATGTAGTAGTCGGGGTCGGAGCGCTGGATCAGTTTCGCGGTGCGCACGCAGTCCACCGACGGGTAGCGGTGGCGGATGAGCTGCATCGGGCCCAGGTCGATGAACTCGGCCCGCGCCACGAAGTCGTCGGCGTGCGCGCTGTACACCCGCAGCGGCGTCGGGGTGCTCGCCATCGTGTCCAGCCACATGCCGAAGCGCTCCCGCGGCGGCAGCGCCTGCGTGTCGAGGACCTGCCGGTGCAGCTTCCCGTCCATCAACGACTCCCCGTGTTCGTCACACCCTGCACAAACAGGACGCCCCACGGGGCCGAAAAACGACACCCGTGGGGCCGTGACGTCCGTCATTGACGGATCTGCGCACGTTCTGTTAGGAGTCCGTTCAGTCGTTCAGCACCTGGGACAGCCGGTCGCGGAACCGCCGCTCGGAATCGGTCACCGCGTCGCCGCCGAGGCCCAGGATGCCGCCGGTGGAGGCCGCGCCCACCACCTGCTCGGCGATGTCCACCAGCCAGTGCCGGTACGCACCGGCCTGCCCCTCGTCCACCCGCGCGGCGAGCAGCGCGGACGCCTGCCCGGCCCGGGCCAGCACGTCCTCGATCATCGCCTTCGGGTCCTGCGGCGTGATGACCGGCAGCTCCGCGCCGGTCTCCGGGTCGCCCACCCGGTCGACGACCTCACCGGCCACGGCGGCGACCAGCGGGCTGGCCGACTCCCGGCCGGCGGCGATGGTCTCCAGCCCGGCGGCGTTCTCGGCCATGGTGCGGCGGGTGCCGTCGGACTCGGCGGCGGCCGCCGCGGTGAGCACCGACTGCGGCAGCCCCACAAGCAGTCCCCACTCCTCGTCGGAGACGCCGAACCGGGTGTACGCCGGCTGCTCGATCACGATCAGGCCCCTTTCGCCGTGGTCGTCGTTGTCGACGGGCGCCCCCGCGGCGCCCGGGTCAGGCTAGTCCAGCTCCAGCAGGCCCTGTTCGGACACCACGCGCACGGACAGCGTCTTGTAGCCCACCTCGTCGAAGAGCACGGTCATCCGGTCCTCCTCGTAGCTGAGCACCAGGCCGGCGCCCCACTCCGGGTGGCGTACCTGGCTGTGCACCGGGAACGGCCCGACCGCGCCGTCACCCGCGACGCTGGTGCCCGCGTGGCAGTTGTCGCAGTGCCCGCAGACCTCGTTCATCTGCTCGCCGAAGTACGCCAGCAGGGCCTGGCCCCGGCAGCCGGTGGTCTCGGCGAACGCGCGCATCATGTCGGTACGCGACCGGGTCACGGTCTGCTGCCGTTCCGCCTCGGCCAGCGCGGCGCGGCCGGACTCGGCGGCCGCCGGCGCGTACCGGGGTGCGCCGATGCGCTGCTTGGCGCGTGGCTCGGCGGCCCCGATCTGCTCCAGCAGGGACAGGTACTGCCCCAGCTTGCGCGGGCCGAGGCCGGTCAGCTCGCGCAGCTCCTTGCGGTTGCGGGCCTTGCCGCGCAGCACCGCGGCGAGCTCGGTCAGCTCCTTGGAGTCCGGCAGGCCACCGCTGAAGTAGCGCTGGAGGCCGACGTCCTCGGAGCGCCACAGCAGCAGCACCCGGGCCGGCGAGCCGTCGCGTCCGGCCCGGCCGATCTCCTGGAAGTAGCTGTCCGGCGAGTCGGGCAGCGCCATGTGCACCACCCAGGCGATGTTCGGCTTGTCGATGCCCATGCCGAACGCCGACGTGGCCACCATGATCGGCACCCGGTCGGCCAGGAACGCCTCGTGCAGCTCGTGCCGGGCCGCGGTGGGCATGCCGCCGTGGTAGAAGTCGGCCGGGTAACCGGCGTCGGTGAGCCGCTCGGCCAGCTCCTCGGCCGCCCGGCGGGTCGGCACGTAGATGATGCCGGGCCGCTCGTCGTCGCTCAGCAGCGCGATCAGCCGACGCCACCGGTAGTCCTCGGTCGGGCAGTAGGCCACCTCCAGGAAGAGGTTCGGCCGGTCCAGCCCGGAGACCACCACCTCCGGCTCGCGCAGCCGCAGCCGGGCGATGATGTCGTCGCGTACCGGCGGGGAGGCGGTCGCGGTGAGCGCCACCACGGGTGGCCGGCCCAGGCCGTCGATGAGGTGACCGAGCGCCAGGTAGTCCGGCCGGAAGTCGTGGCCCCACGCCGAGATGCAGTGGGCCTCGTCGATCGCCACCAGCGCCGGCTTCAGCTCGCGGACCTCGGCGAGCCGGTCCGGGTTGCTCAGTGCCTCCGGCGTGATGAACAGGAACTCCGCGCGCCCGGCGCGGATGTCCTCGATCGCCTCGGCCTGCTGGGCGGCGCTCTCGTCCGAGCTGATCCGTACCGCGCGCAGCTCCGGGCGCTGCCGTTCGTTGAGCGCGGCGATCTGGTCCTGCTGCAACGCCAGCAGCGGGGAGATCACCACCGTCGGGCCGGGGATCAGGCTGGCCGGGATCTGGTAGATCGCCGACTTGCCGGCACCGGTGGGCAGCACCACCAGGGCGTCGCGGCGCTTCATCACGGCGCGCATGGCGGCGAGCTGGTTGGGCCGCAGCGCGGTCCAGCCGAACAGGTTCCGCGCCGCCCGGCGCAGGCTGGAGGAGTGCGTGGTCAGTTTCATCAAGCGCCTCAGCTACCCCCGGTGATCCCGCGCGAAACCGTCCGGCCCGTCACCGGAGCCGGGGCAGGATCTCGCGCTGGTACAGGTCGAACAGGCCCTGCCAGTGCGGGCCGGTGTTCGCCACGTAGACCTCGTCGAAGCCGGCCTTGGCGTACTCGTCGATCATCTCCAGGTGGGCGTCGGCGTCCCGGCCGCAGACGAACGCCTCCCGCACCTGCTCGGGCCGGACCAGTTCGGCGGCCTGCTCGAAGTGCCGGGGGGAGGGGAGCACCTGGGACAGCTCGCCCGGCACGCCCGCGTTGGGCCAGCGCTCGTACGCGATCCGCGCGCCCTCGTCGGCGGTGTCGGCGTACGCCGCCTTGAACCCGCCCTGGCACGGCTTGTCGCCGCCGCCGGACTCGCGGAACCGGCGCACCATGTCGGCGTCGGGCATGGTGCTGACGTAGCCGTCGCCGATCCGGCCGGCCAGCTCGATCGACTTCGGGCCGAACCCGGAGACGTAGATCGGCGGGGGAGTGTCCGGCCGGGTGTAGATGCGGGCGTGCTCGACCGTGTAGTGCTTGCCGTGGTGGTTGACGAACTCGCCGCGCCACAGCTCGCGGATCACCTCGACCGCCTCCTCCAGCATCTCCAGCCGTACGTCGGTCTGCGGCCAGGCGTCGCCGAAGATGTGCTCGTTGAGCGCCTCGCCGGTGCCCACGCCGAGCACGAAGCGGCCCTCGTGCAGCACCGCGCTGGTGGCCGCCGCCTGCGCGATGACGGCCGGGTGGATGCGCATGGTCGGGCAGGTGACGGCCGTGGTCACCGGCAGCCGGCAGACCTGGCTGAGCGCGCCGATGGTGGACCAGACGAACGGGCTCTGGCCCTGGGCGTCGACCCAGGGGTGGTAGTGGTCGGAGATCCACAGTGCTTCGAAGCCGGCCTGCTCGGCGCCGCGCGCCTGGGCCAGCAGCTCCGCCGGGGTGTACTCCTCGCTGGACAGGAAGTAGCCGATCTTCATGATGTGCCCTCTCCGCGGTGACCGGCGGGTCCGCCGGTGCCCGGACGGCTCCGTCGTGTCCGGACAGGGCAAGCCCTACCCCCGGCGGGCGGCTCCAACCCGGGCGGCGCGGGATCAGCGGCGGAACATGGCCCGGATCGCGATCAGCAGGAACAGGCCGCCGACCACCAGGCCGAGCAGGCGTACGCCGGGGATGTCGGCGGCGCTGGTGGCGTCGGCGAGCGGCAGAGCGGGCATGTGGGAACTCTCCCACGGGCCGTCCCGGGGCGCCAGCGGCTAACAGTAAGGATTGTTGACTATTTAGCTGCGCGGTGTGACCATGTCAGCACCCGCCGGCCCTGGCGGGTCCGTGGGGGAGACGGGGGTACGACAGCACATGAGCGAGCGGACCGTGGGATCGACCGGAGACCTGGCGGCGCTCGCCGCCGCCGTCCTGCAACCGGGGTTCGTCGGCACCACACCGCCGCCGTGGGTGTGCCGCTGGCTCGGCGAGGGCCTCGGCTCGGTCGTCCTGTTCGCCCGCAACGTCGTCGACCACGAACAGGTCGCCACGCTCACCGCGAACCTGCGCGCCGAGCGGCCCGACGTCATCGTGGCGATCGATGAGGAAGCCGGCGACGTCACCCGGATCGAGTCCGCCCGGGGCAGCTCCCGTCCCGGCAACTACGCGCTCGGCGCGGTCGACGACCCGGCCCTGACCGAGGAGGTCGCCCGCGACCTCGGGGCCGAACTGGCAGCGGTCGGCGTGACGCTCGACTACGCCCCGGACGCAGACGTCAACTCCAACCCGGCCAACCCGGTCATCGGGGTGCGCTCCTTCGGCGCCGACCCGGACCTGGTCGCCCGGCACACCGCCGCCTGGGTACGCGGCCTGCAGTCCGGCGGCGTCGCGGCCTGCGCCAAGCACTTCCCCGGACACGGCGACACCCGGGTCGACTCGCACCACGACCTGCCCCGCATCGGCGGCGACCGGGCCCGCCTCGACGCGGTCGAGCTGGCCCCGTTCCGTGCCGCCGTGGCGGCCGGGGCGCAGGCGGTGATGACCGGCCACCTGCTGGTGCCGGCGCTCGACCCGGAGCTGCCCGCCACGCTCAGCCCGCGCGTGCTCGGCGGCCTGCTGCGCGAGGAGATGGGCTTCGGCGGCGTGGTGGTCACCGACGCGGTGGAGATGCGCGCGGTCGCCGACCGGTACGGCTTCACCGGCGCCGCGGTGCGCGCGCTGGTGGCCGGCGCGGACGCGATCTGCGTGGGCGGGGAACGGGCGACCGAGGCGGACGCCCGCGAGCTGCGCGACGCCATCGTCGCGGCGGTGATCAGCGGGGAGCTGCCCGAGGAGCGCCTCGCCGAGGCGGCCAAGCGGGTCGGTCAGCTCGCCGCGTGGAGCGTCGCCGCCCGCGCCCGCCGGGTCGCCGGCCCGCCGTCCGCCGACGGCTCACCGATCGGGCTGACAGCCGCCCGCCGCGCGGTACGGGTCACCGGCGACGCCGGGCTGCTGCCGCTGACCGGCCCGGCCCACGTGGTGGAGTTCGCGCCGCCGCGCAACATCGCCATCGGCGAGGAGACGCCGTGGGGCATCGCCGCGCCGCTGACCCACCTGGCGCCCGGCACCACCACCGCCCGCTACGCCGCCGACGCCGTACCGGCCGACCCGGGCGCGACGCCCGCCGGCCGGCCGCTGGTGCTCGTGGTACGCGACCTGCACCGCCACGACTGGATGCGCGACGCGGTACGCCGGGCGCTCGCCGCCCGCCCCGACGCGGTGGTGGTCGAGCTGGGCGTGCCCGAGCTGGTCACCGGCGCGGTGCACCTGGCCACCCACGGCGCCACCGCCGCCGCGGCGCGAGCCGCCGCCGAGGTGCTGACCGGGGCGCGCTGACTCCCGGCCCGGCCGGGTGGGGAGGTCCCCCGGCCGGGCCGGGCCTCACGGCTTGCCGGCCACCAGGTCGGCGTACTCCGGGTGGCGTTCGATGAACGAGGCCACGAACGGGCACTGCGGCACCACCCGGCCGCCCCGGGCGCGGACCTGGTCCAGCGCGCCCCGGACCAGCGCGGCCCCGACGCCCTGACCCTGGAACCGGTCGTCGACCTCGGTGTGCGTGAAGACGAGCGTCTCGCCCCGGAGCGTGTACGCGGTGAACCCGGCCAGCGCGTCGTCCACCAGGATCTCGAAACGGCGTTTCGCGGCGTTCTCCTCGACCAGAAAACTCACCGGATCATTCTCCCTCCGGGCCCGGCCAGCCGGTCCAGTTCGGCCAGCAGCCGGTCCACCTCGTCGACTGTGTTGTAGTGGTAGACGCTCGCCCGCACCGCGCCGCCGCTGCCCCGCAGGCCCATGCCCTCGAAGTACTCGTAGGCGTAGTAGTCGCCGTGCGACAGGCACAGGCCCGCCTCGCCCAGCGCCGCCGCGGTCTGCGCCGGGGTCAGGCCGGCCACCCGGAACGAGACAGTCGGGCAGCGCCGGGCCGGCGCGCCGTACACGGTCACGAACGGGCGGTCGGCCAGCCCGGCGAGCAGCCGGTCGAAGACCGCCTCCTCGTGCGCCTGCGCGGCGGCCAGGCCGGCGCGTACCCGCTCCCGCCGGTCGCCGGTCGCGGCCGGATCCAGACCGGCCAGGTGGTCCACCGCGGCGGTCACGCCGGCCAGCAGCGGGAAGCTCGGCGTGCCGTACTCGAACCGGTCCGGCACCCCGTCGGCGGAGGGGAGCAGCTTCGCCGGGCGCAGCGCCGCCCAGCGCGACGGGTCGGCGACCATCGCCGCCAGGTGCGGCCCGGACCACTTGTACGCGCTCGTCACCAGGAAGTCCGCGCCGAGCGAGGCCGCATCGGTCGGGCCGTGCGGCACCGAGTGCACGCCGTCCACGCACACCAGCGCGCCGGCGGCGTGCGCGGTCTTGGCGATCGCCGCCACGTCCGGCACGGTGCCGATCGCGTTGCTGCCTGCGGTCACCGCCACCAGCCGGGTGCGCTCGGTGACCAGGTCGGCGTACTGCCCTGCGGGCAGCTCGCCGGTCGCCGGGTCGAACGCGGCCCAGCGCACGGTGGCCCCGGCCGCCTGCGCGGCCTGCACCCACGGGCGGACGTTCGCGTCGTGGTCCAGCCGGGACAACACCACCTCGTCGCCCGGACGCCAGCCGGCGCCGAGCGTCCGGGCCAGCGTGTACGTCAGCGCCGTGGCGCTCGGCCCGAGCACCACGCCCGACGGCTGCGCGCCGAGCAGGTCGGCGACCGCGGCCCGTGCCCCGGCGACCAGATCCAGCGCGCGGCGGCCGGGCAGGAAGGCGGTGCTGCGGTTGCCCGTCGCGGCGCGCATCGCCCCGGCCACCGCCTCGACGACGGCGGTGGCGGTCTGGGTGCCCCCGGCGCCGTCGAAGTGGGCGAATCCCTCGCCCAGGGCAGGGTAGGCGGCCCGGACCCGGGCGACGTCGAAAGCCATTCCGGCACCCTAGCGCGCACCCCGGACACCCCGCCCGGCGTGGCCGGGCGCACCCGCGTGCTCGGTCGCTGTGGAACGGGCCGCCTATCCTTGGACGGGTGACGATCCGACGCGCCACCTCCGCCCCCGCCCGCCGCGCCGCCGGTCTGCTCGCCGGCCTCGCCCTCGGCGCCGCACTGCTCGCCGGATGCAGCTCCGAGGGCGCCGAGACCGACTGCGGCCTCGACGCCTGCACGATCACCTTCGACCGCGGCGTGGAGGCCAGCGCCCGGATCCTCGGCGTCGAGGCGAAGCTGATCGGCGCCGACGGCGACCAGGTCACGGTCGAGGTCGCCGGGGAACAGCTCTCGCTCACGGTGGGCCAGCAGGCCACCGAGGTCGCCGGCTTCCAGGTCAGCCTGGACAGCGTCACCGAGCAGCAGGTGGTGGTGCGGGTCGCGCGCGACCTCAGCGCCTGATCCGTTTCGGCCGTCCCGGCGGGCGGCGACGTTTGGAAAATCGCCCGCCGGGAGATTGAGGGCTCATGTCTCTCACCCGGAACGCCGGAGCCACCGCCGCCCAGGCTCGAAACAGCCGGTGGCTCGAACTGTTGACCCGTGCCGGCTTCATCGGTTACGGAATCGTGCACCTTCTCTTCGCCTGGCTGGCGCTGCAGATCGCCTTCGGCCGCTCGGGCGAGGAGGGGAACCAGAACGGCGCGCTGCGCACCCTCGGTGAACAGCCGCTCGGGAAGTTCCTCCTGATCGCGACGGCGGTCGGCCTGTTCGCCATGGCGATCTGGCAGGCCCTCGAAGCGATCTCCGGCCACGTGTCCAAGACCGGCAAGGAACGGCTGTTCGAACGGATCGCCTCGGTGTTCCGGGTCGTCGTGTTCGTCTGGCTGGGCTGGACCGCGATCAAGGTCTTCCAGGACGCCAGCTCCAACGCCTCGGACCAGCAGCAGCAGCTCTCCGAGAAGCTGATGGCCTCCGACGGCGGCCGGTGGCTGGTCGGGCTGGCCGGCCTGGCGCTCGCCGCGCTCGGCATCGGCATGGTGGTCTACGGCCTGAAGAAGAAGTTCGAGCGCAACCTCAAGACCGGCGAGATGAGCCCGAAGACCCGGCAGCTCACCCGTCGCCTCGGCATGGCCGGGTACGCCTCCCGGGGCGCCGTGTTCGCCATCGCCGGCGTGCTGGTCGTGATCGCCGCCGTGAACTACGACCCGGAGAAGGCGCGTGGCCTCGACGCCGCGCTGCGGACGCTGCGCGACCAGGCGTACGGGCCGTGGCTGCTGGCGCTCATGGCGCTCGGCATCGCCGCGTTCGGTGTCTACTGCTTCTTCCAGTCCCGGTACCGCAAGGTCTGATCCTGGTCGATACCCGGGCCGCCGGGCACCATTGGGCCTTTGCCCGATGCCCGCCCGTCGGAGGGAGAGAGAGTTCGTGCAGAGTTACGTCGTGACCGTCGCCGCCGCGCTCGCCGCGGCGGCGATCGCGTTGGTGCTGGCCCAGGTGGTGCACCGGGTCACCCGCCGTCTCGGCCGCCGCTCGCTGCTGATGACCGAGCTGACCGAGCACGCGCACCGCGCGTTCCAGGTCGCGGTCACGGTGGCCGCGGTGCAGTTCGCGGTCCGGTTCACCACCGCGTACGCGGTCGGCAGCCCGTGGCGGCAGTTCGTCCTGCACACGCTCGTGCTGGCGACGATCGCTGCCGCCGCCTGGCTGGTGGCCTCGCTGCTGGTCGTGGCGGAGGACACCGCGCTGGCCCGGTTCCGGGTCGACGTGCCGAACAACAGGCACGCCCGCCGGGTGCGTACGCAGGTGGTGCTGCTGCGCCGGCTCACCATCGCGGTGATCGTGATCCTCACGGTCGGCGTCATGCTGATGACGTTCCCGGCGGTACGCGGCGTCGGCGCCGGTGTGCTGACCTCCGCCGGTGTGATCGCCGCGGTCGCCGCGCTCGCCGCACAGAGCCTGCTCGCCAACGTCTTCGCCGGTCTCCAGCTCGCGTTCAGCGACGCGGTACGCCTGGACGACGTGGTGGTGGTCGAGGGGGAGTGGGGCCGGATCGAGGAGCTGACGCTCAGCTACGTGGTGGTGCAGATCTGGGACGACCGCCGGCTGATCCTGCCCACCTCGTACTTCACCAGCCGGCCGTTCCAGAACTGGACCCGTACCGAGGCGGCGGTGCTCGGCACGGCCGAGTTCGAGCTGGACTGGGCCGTCCCGGTGCAGGCGATGCGGGAGGAGCTGCGCCGCCTGTGCGAGGGCACCGAGCTGTGGGACGGCCGGGTCTGCGTGCTCCAGGTGACCGACGCGACCGGCGGCATGGTCAAGGTCCGCGCGCTGGTCAGCGCCGCCGACGCGGGCAGCCTCTGGGACCTGCGGTGCCTGGTCCGCGAGCACCTGGTGACCTGGGTACGCGACCAGCGTCCCACCGCCCTGCCCCGGCTGCGCGCCGAGGTCGGCGACACCACCGGCCCGCTGCCCTGGCAGGCGGTGCAGCCGCGCCGCCCGGTACGCCGCCCGATCGGCACCGAGGCGCCCGACGACGCGCGTGTCTTCGGCGGCAGCGACGACGGCGACGCCCGCAGCGAGGTGTTCGTGGGCCGGGAGGAGCACGCCGAGGCGCGTCGCTGACCCCGTACCCCGATCGGAGCCCCCGGCCGCCCACGGCGCCGGGGGTTCCCGCGTTCGGGCGGCTTTCCGGCCGGACGGGTTTGGCCGGGCGGTTGCGGGGGACGTGGTGCGCACGCCCCGGATCCGGTGCCCGGCACCGGGTTGCGGCGGCGCGCGGCCGGGCGGACCGGCCGCGCCGCGCAGGATTGACGGGCGGCGACTCCGGGCATACAGCGCGGTGATGACGAAAGGAGGACAGCATGGCTGACGTCGCGAGTCGCAGCACGTCGCGGACCGGGAGCGAACCGTCCACCGCCGAACTGGTACAGCGCGCCACCGAGCAGGTCACCCGCCTGGTGCGGGACGAACTGGCCCTGGCCCGTGCGGAGCTGACCCAGAAGGGCAAGCACGCCGGGATCGGGATCGGTCTGTTCGGCGGCGGCGGGGTGATGGCGCTCTACGGCGCCGGTGCCCTGGTCGCCACCGTGATCCTGCTGCTGGCACTTGTCATGCCGGCGTGGCTGGCCGCCCTGATCGTGGCGGTGGCGCTGTTCCTGCTCGCCGGGATCCTGGCGCTGGTGGGCAAGAAGCAGGTCAGCCGTGCCGTCCCGCCGGTGCCCCAGGCGGCGGTCCGCAGCGTCCGGGCGGACGTCGACACGGTCACCGCCGCGGTGAAGGACGGGAGGCGGGCATGACCGGTAACGGGACCGGGGACGTGGCGGCGCTCCGGGAGGAGATCCGCCGGACCCGGGTGGAGCTCGGTGAGACGATGGAGCTGCTCGCCGCCAGGGCCGATCCGAAGGCGCTGGTGCGGCACTCCGCCGAGGCGGCGAAGGCGCGGATGCGTGAGCAGGCGTCGCTGACCGCGGCCCGGGTGCGCGGGCGGGCGGCGGAGCGGGCCCGGCTGGTCCGGGCGCAGGCGTACGAGAAGGGTGAGGCGGTCGGGCGCAACCCGTTGCCGTGGGCGGCCATCGCGGCCGGCGCGCTGGTGACCGCGGTGGTGCTGGTGATCGTCCGAGGGAGGCGCAGGTGAGCGGGAAGATCGGCAAGGCGGCGTACAGGCCGGTGGGGGTGCTGCTCGGCCTGGCCGCCGGTACCGTCGCCGGCGCGATCTTCCGCCAGGTCTGGAAGGTGACGGCGGGCGACGGCGAGGCGCCGAGCGCGACCGACGAGGACCGCCGCTGGGGCGAGGTGCTCGCCGCCGCGGCCCTGCAGGGGGCCATCTTCGCGGTGGTGCGGGCCGCCGTCGACCGGGGCGGAGCGGTGGGCGTACGCCGGTTGACCGGTCGCTGGCCGGACTGACGTAAAGGCCGGAAAGGCCCCTTTCCCGAGCGCGGGGAAGGGGCCTTTCGCATGGCCCCGGCGGGGCCGCGTAGCGCCGTCCGCGCGACCTTCAGGTCACATGTCGGAGAATTTCGTCCGCTAGGCTGTGCGAAGTTTTTGCGTACGTGGTTTGCTGTCTCACGCTGTTGAGAGACGCGTGGGTTGAGAGAAGTCTCCTGCATTGGGGGCCGCCTCAGGCGCCGCTGCTCGAAAACGGCCAATCGGCCGCACGGCGTGCTCGGCCGCCAGTTTTAGAAGGAGATACACATGGCGCAGGGAACCGTGAAGTGGTTCAACGCTGACAAGGGCTTCGGCTTCATCACCGTCGACGGCGGGGGTGCTGACGTGTTCGTCCACTTCTCGGCCATCCAGACCAGCGGCTACCGCACGCTGGAGGAGAACCAGCGGGTGGAGTTCGAGATCGCCCAGGGTCAGAAGGGTCCGCAGGCCGAGCAGGTCCGCCCCATCTGAGTCTCACCGCACCGGCCGCGCCGGCCGGTGCCGGAAGCCCCGCATCCCGCACGGGAGGCGGGGCTTCACCGTGCCCGGCGCCTCAGCGGCGCCGCGCCCGCATGCCCCACCAGAGCCCGGCCAGTCCGATCAGGACGAGCACCGGGCCGGCCGTCGCCCAGATCCGCTGGTCGCTCATGACGCTGCCCTCGACGTACCCGAGGCCCAGCACCGTCCACAGCGCACCGAGCACCACGGCGAGCAGCCCCAGGGTGAGCCGGAACCAACCCCTCATCGTTCCCCCTCCGACGACGACAGTCCCGCTCCAGCATGCCCGCCGCCGCCGGCGCCCGGCGGCGCCGCGCCGGCCGGCCGGCTCACCACCGGTCGTGCACCTGCGGGCGGATCAGCTCGTCGTAGGTGGCCCGCACCGCGGCCAGCTCCACCTCGGTCAGTGCCGGCTGCCCGGCCGCCTCGGCGTTGCGCCGCGCCTGCTCGGGGGAGCGGGCGCCGGGGATCACCACCGTCACGCCGGGCTGGTCGAGGACCCACCGCAGCGCGAACTGCGCCATCGTGCGGTCGTCGCCGACCAGCGGCGCGAGCCGGCGCACCGCGGCCAGGCCGCTGTCGTAGTCGACGCCGGAGAACGTCTCGCCCACGTCGAACGACTCGCCGTGGCGGTTGAACGTGCGGTGGTCGTTCGCCGGGAACGTGGTGTTCTCGTCGTACCGGCCGGAGAGCAGACCGCTCGCCAGGGGCACCCGGGCGATGATCCCGACCCCGGCCGCGGCGGCGGCGGGCAGCACCTGCTCCAAGGGCTTGTGCCGGACCGCGTTGAGGATGATCTGCACGCTGGCGACACCGGGCCGGGCGATGGCGGTGAGCGCCTGGTCGCAGGTCTCCACGCTGACGCCGTACCCGGCCACGCGTCCCTCGTCGACGAGCGTGTCGAGCGCGTCGAAGACCCGGTCGTCGGCGAAGACGGCGGTGGGCGGGCAGTGCAGCTGCACCAGGTCGAGCGTGTCGACGCCGAGGTTGGCCCGGGACCGGTCGGTCCAGGCCCGGAAGTTCTCCGGCGTGTACGCCTCCGGCGTCTGCTCCACCCGGCGGCCCATCTTGGTCGCCACGGTGAGCCCGTGCCCGGGGCGGGAGCGCAGGAACCGGCCGATCAGCGCCTCGCTGCGGCCGTCGCCGTACACGTCGGCGGTGTCCAGGAAGGTGACGCCCGCGTCGACGGCGGCGGCGAGCACGGCGAGCGCGTCGTCCTCGCTGACCTCGCCCCAGTCCGCGCCGAGCTGCCACGCGCCGAGTCCGATGATGCCGACGTGCCGGCCGAGCCGGTCGAAGCTGCGCTGTTCCACCCGGTCGAGCCTAGTGAGCCGCTTGCCGTTGCGCGCGGCGGGCCGTACGGTCTAACAAGACGTACGTACGGTTTGGAGGCTGTCATGTGGGATCCACGCACCTACCTGCGCTACGGCGACGAGCGGTCCCGGCCGTTCCACGACCTGCTGGCCCGCGTCGGCGCCGAGCACCCGCGCGCCGTGGTCGACCTCGGCTGCGGCCCCGGCACCCTCACCGCCACGCTCGCCGGCCGGTGGCCCGCCAGCCGGGTAACCGGCCTCGACTCCTCCCCGGAGATGATCGACCGGGCGGGCGCCGAGGGCGGTCCGGTCACCTACGCGGTCGGCGACGTCCGCGACTGGCGGCCGGAGCCGGACGTGGACGTGCTGGTCGGCAACGCCGTGCTCCAGTGGGTGCCGGAACACCGCGACCTGCTCCGTCGCTGGGCACACGCGTTGCCGGCGGGCGCGTGGATGGCGTTCCAGGTGCCCGGCAACTTCGACGCGCCCTCGCACCGGCTGCTGCGCTCCGTCGCCGCGGGGGACCGGTGGCGCGACGCGCTCGCCGGAAAGCTGCGCGAGGCACCGGTCGACGAGCCGGTCGGCTACGCCACGCTGCTGACCGACGCGGGCTGCGCGGTCGACGCCTGGGAGACTACGTACGTGCATCTGCTGCCCGCCGCCGGCGCCGACCACCCGGTGCTGGCCTGGATGGAGGGCACCGCGCTGCGCCCGGTCCGCGCCGCGCTGGACGCCGCCGGCTGGGCCGCCTTCCGCGCCGAGCTGGGGGTACGGCTCGCGCAGGCGTACCCGGTGCGGCATGGTCAGGTGTACTTCCCGTTCCGCCGGATCTTCATGGTGGCCCGCACCGGCGCCCGCCCAGAGGAGAACTCGTGACCGACCTGCCCACCTTCATCGCCGGACTGCCCAAGGTGGAGTTGCACGTGCACCACGTCGGCTCGGCCTCGCCCCGGATCGTCGCCGAGCTGGCCGCCCGGCACGAGGGGCGCAGCCCCGTCCCGGCCGACCCGGAGGCGCTCGCCGACTACTTCGCGTTCCGCGACTTCGCCCACTTCATCGAGGTCTACCTCAGCGTGGTGGACCTGATCCGCGACGCCGACGACGTCTGGCTGCTCACCCACGAGGTCGCCCGGGAACTGGCCCGCCAGCAGGTCCGCTACGCCGAGCTGACCGTCACGCCGTACTCGCACGTCAACCGCGGCATCCCGGCGCCGGCGTTCTGCGAGGCGATCGAGGACGCCCGCAAGCGCGCCGAGGCCGACTTCGGCATCTCGCTGCGCTGGTGCTTCGACATCCCCGGCGAGGCCGGCCTGCCCGCCGCCGAGCAGACGCTGCGGATCGCGCTCGACGAACGACCCGACGGGCTGATCAGCTTCGGCCTCGGCGGCCCCGAGATCGGGGTGCCCCGGCCGCAGTTCAAGCCCTGGTTCGACCAGGCCCGGGCGGCCGGGCTGCGCTCGGTGCCGCACGCCGGCGAGACCACCGGCCCGGAGACGATCTGGGACGCGCTGCGCGAGCTGGGCGCCGAGCGGATCGGCCACGGCATCTCCGCCGCGCAGGACCCGGCGCTGCTGACCCACCTCGCCGAGCGGCGCATCCCGCTGGAGATCTCCCCGACGTCCAACGTGCGCACGCGGGCCGTACCGAGCCTGGACGCGCACCCGCTGCCCCGGCTGGTCGAGGCCGGCGTGCCGGTCAGCATCAACTCCGACGACCCGCCGATGTTCGGCACCACGCTCAACGACGAGTACGCGGTGGCCGCCCGGCTGCTGCGACTCGGCCCGGACGGGGTGGCCGCGCTGGCCCGCGACGCCGTCGCCGCGGCGTTCCTGGCGCCCGCCGAGCAGGCCCGGATCACCGCCGAGATCGACGCGTACCTGGGGAGCGCGGCGGGCTGAGCGGCCGTACGGGCGCCGGCCGCCGGGACATCCGGGGCGGCCGGCGCCGCACGGTCAGCATCAGCCCGGCCAGCGCCAGCGCGGTGAGCGCGGTGGCGGAACCGGGAGCGACGGGCGCGGGCCGGACGGGACCGTGCGCGAGCACCGGGTCCTGCCACACCGCGAGCGTGAGCGCGATACCCAGGCCGATGACGGCGGCCCAGCGGAGCAGACGACTGACGGCCGGTGGCATGACGGTCACCTCGCGCCCGGGATCGACGGGAGAGCGCGCGCGACGGGAGCGAGGTGTGGGGGGACCGGACTCCCGCCGCGCGCATGATCCGTCGGCCGGAAGGTCTTACGGGGCGTCCCGGCCGACGGAACTGATGGGTTCTGTCAACGATCCTGGCAGTTCACGCCGGTTTCGCGGCCGTCGTTAAACCACCTTTAAGGAGAACTTGCGCCCGTACACAGCCACGGGTCAGCGCGGGCGCGGCCAGCGCCGCCCCGGACGTGGCTCGCGTGCCTCCCGGGCCATCCGCCCGACCAGCCCGAACCGGTTCACCGGCCGGGGTGCCGCGTCCGGGTCGGCCAGCAGCATCACCACGCTCGCGCCGCCGAGCCGGGCCCGGTCGATGCTCACCGAACCGTTCGCCTGCAACGCGACCCGCTTGGCGATGTCCAGCCCGAGCCCGGTGGAGCCCTTGTCGCTCTCGCCCCGGCGCAACGCCCGGTCCGGGTCGGCGATGCCCGGCCCGGCGTCGTCGATGCGGATCGCCACCCAGCCGTCCCGGCGGCTCACCGCCACCTCGAACGCGGTGCCCTGCGGCGTGTAGCGGAACACGTTGCCGATCACCGCGTCCAGCGCGGCGGCCAGCTCGGCGCGGGGCACCGGCGCCGGGATGCGCAACTGGGCCCCGACCACCCGGTGCGGCCGGTTCTGGTCCCCGGCCAGCGCCGACCAGAAGACCATCCGGTCCCGGACCACCTCGCTCACGTCGCACGACGCCGGCGCCGACTCCTGGGCGACCGCCTTGCGGGTCGTCTTGATGAGCTGGTCGACCTCGCCCTCCAGCGTGACGATCGCCTGCCGGATACGCCGGATGCCGCGCCGCCGGTCCAGCTCCGCCTCGCTGAACGTGCCGATGCTCGTGTCGTCGGACTCCAGCGCCTCGGCGTCCAGCCGCAGCGCGGTCAGCGGCGTACGCAGCCGGTGCGACAGGTCGGCGACCAGTTCGTGCTCGTCGGCGCGCAGCGCCACCAGCCGTTCCGTCATCCGGTTGAACGCGTGCCCGGCCTCGGCCAGCTCGCGCGGGCCGGTCGGCTCGACCCGTACCCCCAGCTCGCCGTCGCCCACCGCGAGCGCCGCCTTGACCAGGTCGCCGGTGGCGTCCACGGCCCGGGCCGCCACCCGGTCGACCACCGCGACCGCCGCGCCGACCAGCGCCAGGCCGATCGCGAGCAGCAGCAGCCACCGACCGTCGCCGCCGGAGTCGAGCACCTCGTCGGGGACGAAGACCTCCACCACCGCGACCCGGTCACCGAGCACCACCGGGTCCAGCCGCAGCACCCCGCCGTCCACCTCGGTCACCACCGAACGCCGCTGCGCGGCGGCGTCGGCGAGCACCCGCGGGTTCGCACGGCCGGCCGACTCGTCCGCGCCGATGCCGTGCACCACCGGTCGTTTGGCCGGATCGTCGCCGGCCGCGGCGGCCACCGCCCGCTCGATCGTCGCGGTGTCCGTGCTGACCGCCAGCGCGCCGGTCACCAGCGCGGCCCGGCGCGCGGCGTCGGCCAGCTCCGCCTCCCGGGTCCGGTCGGCGAGGGTCAGCCCGAGCGGGACGAGGAAGGCGAGCGCGATCAGGCCGCACAGGCCGGCGGTGAGCCCGGCGAGCGTGAGCCTCAGTCCGGCGCCACCAGCCGGAAGCCGACCCCCCGCACGGTGCGCAGGTAGCGCGGCTTCGCCGCGGACTCGCCCATTTTGCGGCGGAGCCAGTACAGGTGAACGTCGATGGTCTGGTCCTCGCCGACCGATGGCTGCCGCCATACCTCCTCCAAGAGTTCCCGCCGGGACACTACCCGGCCGGGACGTGCGGCGAGATACGCCAGCAGGTCGAATTCCTTGCGGGTCAGGGCCAGCGCCTCCCCGTCCAGCACCGCGCTGCGCTCGCCGACGTCGACCCGCAGGCCGCCGACCGTGTGCACGGCCGGCGCGACGGTACGGCTGGCCCGGCCCGCCCGGCGCAGCACAGTGGTGATCCGGGCGTCCAGGTGCGCACCGGTGAACGGCTTGACCATGTAGTCGTCCGCACCGGCGCGCAGCAGCCGTACCACCGACTGCTCGTCGTCACGGGCGGTGGCGATGATGATCGGCACGTCGGTGATGCCGCGCAGCATGCGCAGCGCGTCCGAGCCGTCCAGATCGGGCAGGCCGAGATCGAGCACCACCAGATCCGGTGTCTCCGCGGCGACCCGGCGCAGCGCGTCCAGCGCGGTGCCGACCGCGTGCACCGCGTGCCCCCGGTCGGTCAGCGATCGCAGCATGGCGCCGCGCACGACGTGGTCGTCTTCGACCAGCAGGACGGTTGCCACGTCAGCACCGTACTCGGCGTGGCAAGCCGGTCGCGTTGCGGCGGTCCGGCCAACCGGGCAAGCTGGGACGGCGATGACGTTCACGCTCTTCCCCGACACCCGCCTCACGCTCGCCCGCGACGCGCTGGCCGGCCTGTCGGTGGGCGACGCTCTCGGTTCCCAGTTCTTCGTTCCCGGCCGGCACCCGGACGACCTCGCCGCCGGGCGGCTGCCCGAGCCGCCGTGGGAGTGGACCGACGACACCGAGATGGCCTGCTCGGTGGTGGCCGAGCTGGCCGTCGCGGGCCGCATCGACCGGGACCGGCTGGCGCTGGCGTTCGCGCAGCGCTGCGAGCCGTACCGCGGGTACGGGCCGGGCGCGGTGACGGTGCTGCGGCTGATCCGCACCGGCACGCCGTGGCCGGTGGCCGCCGCGTCCGCGTTCGACGGGCAGGGCTCCTGCGGCAACGGCGCCGCCATGCGGGTCGCGCCGCTCGGCGCCTGGCACGCCGACTCCACCCGCCGCGCCGCCGAGCAGGCCCGCGCCTCGGCCGAGGTGACCCACGCCCACCCGGAGGGCGTCGCCGGTGCGGTGGCTGTCGCGGTCGCCGCCTCGCTCGCCGCCCGCGCCCGCCTCGACGGCGGCCGGCCCGACCCGGCCCGGCTGCTCACCGCCGTCGCCGGGGCGCTCGACCCGGCCGGTGAGGTGCACCGGGGGGTACGCCGGGCCGCCGCGCTGCTCGGACACTCCGCCGCCGAGGCGGCCGACGCGCTCGGCAACGGCTCCCGGGTGACCGCGCAGGACACCGTGCCGTTCACGCTCTGGGTCGCCGCCACGCTGCTGCACGACTACCCCGCCGCGATCCGCGCCTGCGTGGAGGCGGGCGGCGACGTGGACACCACGGCCGCCATCGTGGGCGGGATCGTGGCCGCGTACACCGGGGTCGGCGCGCCGGGTGGTGTGCCGGAGGGCTGGCTGACCGCCCGCGAGCCGCTGCCCGGCTGGCTCCCCACCCCCGCCTGACCGCCCGCCCTCTTTGGCCGGCTCTCCCTTGTCGGTTCCGGCCGGGCGCGCGGGCCAGTTCGGGGAGGTGGTGGGGTCGGGGGGGTGCGTGATGCGGCGACTTCCCCGAGCTGGTGTGGATCACGGTTGGTTCGGACCGTGCGCGCGGCCACCTCGGGGAGGTGGTGGGGTCGGCGGGGGCGTGATGCCGCCACTTCCCCGAGCTGGTGTGGATCACGGTCGGTTCGGACTGGGCGTGCGGGCACTTCGGGGAGGTGGTGGGGTCGGCGGGGGCGTGATGCCGCCACTTCCCCGAGCTGGTGTGGATCACGGTCGGTTCGGACTGGGCGTGCGGGCACTTCGGGGAGGTGGTGGGGTCGGCCGGGACGTGATGCCGCCACCTCGCCGCGCTGGTGTGGATCACGGTCGGTTTCGACCGGGCACGCGCCACCTCGGGGAGGTGGCGGGGTCGGCGGGGGTGGGATGCAGCCACCTCGGCGATCTGGAGTCGATCATGCGTCCCGGCGTGCACCACCGGCGGGGACGGGTTCGCCGAGCGGGCGCGCGGAGCTGCCCGAATCGGGCGAATCCGGCGCCAGCTCACCGCGGGGCGAGTCGGGTGCCGGGGTATCGGCGGGGGCGGGCTCGGGGGAGTCGGAGCGGGGGTCCGTTTCCGGGCGCTCGGTGGCGGCGGGCGCGTCGGGGGAAAGGCTGTCGTCAGGGGAAGGGCTGTCGTCGGGCGGGAGGGTCATGGTGTCGCGCCGGCGACGGCTGAGCAGCCAGCCGATCGCCGCGCCACCGGCCAGCCCGGCGAGCAGGCCGCCGCCGAGCAGCAGGTCCGCGCTCGGCCCGTCGTCGGCCGCACCGGCCGCCGGTGCCGCGCCGCCCACCGCACCGCCCTGCGCCCCGCCGGCAGCGCCGGGGCCGCCCGCCGCGCCGTGACCGCCGTGCGCGCCGCCGTTCGTACCGGCGCCGCCGTCGTGCGTCACGGTGCCCGGCAGCGGCGGCAGCAGCTCGACCGTCGGCGCCGGGTGCGCGCCACCCGCCGGGTCCGCCCACCGGACCACGGTGCCGTCGGCGTACGTCTGCACGACTGTGAACGTGAGCCGGTCGGTGGCGGGCATCGGTCCCATGCCCAGCGGCAGCCGGGCCGGCCCGGTGCCGGTGCCGGGCATCCGCAGCCAGCTCACCGCGTGGGTGACCTGGTTCAGCTCGGCCGCGTGCATGCCGGGGACGGGCTGGTCGAGCGTGCGGGTGGTGATGGTCGGCGCCCAGTCCGGCACCGACAGCGGGTACACCTCGCCGATCGGGGCGTCGGCGGGCATGGTCAGCTCGATCCGGTTGGTCCGCGTGCCGGGCCTGTCCGCGGGCACCAGCACCGCGAGTTCGATCGCGTCGCCCTGGCGTACCTGGGCGGGCGAGGTCGTGACCGTCACCCCGGCCGCGTTCGCCGCGCCCGGCCAGCCCACCGCCCCGGCGAGTACGGCCGTCAGCAACGCAGCCGCCCACCGGCCCTGACGGGTCATCCTCATGGTCGTCCCCATCCTCGTCGACTGGGGTCGGCACCGGCTCCGGCCCCACCTGGTAGTTCGGGCGGCGGGGCGAAAAGGTTCAACCCGGCACGGAACTCGCCGGGAACGGGCACCGGCGTCGGCGGCGGTCCGGGTCCGGGCGACCGATAGCATCGCAGGGGCCGGTCACCGGCCCTTCCGTACCGTCGACGACAGGAGTCACCGTGTCCGCACCCCGTATCCCCGTCGTGGCCGACCCCGTCGTCGTCGCCGCCGGGACCACGGCGGCCGACGCGGTGGCCGCGGCCGGCCTGCCGATGAGCGGGCCGAAGGCGATCGTGGTGGTCCGCGATCCGCAGGGCCAGCTCCGCGACCTGGACTGGCGCCCGGCCGAGGACGTCGCCGTCGAGCCGGTCACCCTGGACAGCCCGGACGGGCTGAACGTGCTGCGCCACTCCACCGCCCACGTGCTGGCCCAGGCGGTGCAGGACGTCTTCCCGGACGCCAAGCTCGGCATCGGCCCGCCGATCGAGAACGGCTTCTACTACGACTTCGGCGTCGACAAGCCGTTCCAGCCGGACGACCTGGCCAAGCTCGAGAAGCGCATGCAGGAGATCGTCAAGTCCGGCCAGCGGTTCCGCCGCCGCCGGTTCGCCGACCTGGACGAGGCCCGGGCCGAGCTGGCCGCCGAGCCGTTCAAGCTGGAGCTGATCGACGTCAAGGGGGAAGGGCTGGACTCCTCCGAGGTGATGGAGGTGGGCGGCGGCGAGCTGACCATCTACGACAACCTCGCCGCCAACGAGGACAAGGTCTGCTGGTCGGACCTGTGCCGCGGCCCGCACCTGCCGAACACCCGGCTGATCGGCGCGTTCAAGCTGATGCGCTCGGCCGCCGCGTACTGGCGCGGGTCGGAGCGCAACCCGCAGCTCCAGCGTGTCTACGGCACCGCGTGGCCGACCCGGGACGAGCTCAAGGCGTACCTGAAGCTTCTGGAGGAGGCCGCCCGCCGCGACCACCGCAAGCTCGGCGCGGACCTCGACCTGTTCAGCTTCCCCGACGAGATCGGGTCCGGCCTGCCGGTCTTCCACCCCAAGGGCGGCGTGCTCAAGCGCGTGATGGAGGACTACGTCCGGGCGCGCCACATCGAGGAGGGCTTCGACTACGTCGGCACGCCGCACATCTCCAAGGAAGGTCTCTTCCACACCTCGGGACACCTGCCCTACTACAAGGACACGATGTTCCCGCCGATGGAGATGGAGGGCAGCGACTACTACCTCAAGGCCATGAACTGCCCGATGCACAACCTGATCTACCGGTCGCGCGGGCGGTCCTACCGGCAGCTCCCGCTGCGGTTGTTCGAGTTCGGGTCGGTCTACCGGTACGAGAAGTCGGGCGTCATCCACGGCCTGACCCGGGTGCGCGGCTTCACCCAGGACGACTCGCACTCCTACTGCACCAAGGAGCAGGCGCCGGCCGAGATCAAGCACCTGCTCGGCTTCGTGCTCAGCCTGCTGCGCGACTTCGGCATCGACGACTTCTACCTGGAGCTGTCGACCCGCGACGACTCCCGGCCGGACAAGTTCGTCGGCTCCGACTCCGACTGGGCGACCGCCACCGCCGTGCTGGAGCAGTGCGCGCTGGAGACCGGCCTGGACCTGGTGCCGGACCCGGGCGGCGCGGCGTTCTACGGCCCGAAGATCTCGGTGCAGGCCAAGGACGCGATCGGCCGTACCTGGCAGATGTCGACCATCCAGTACGACTTCAACCAGCCCAAGGGCTTCGGGCTGGAGTACCAGGCAGCCGACGGCACCCGGCAGCAGCCGGTGATGATCCACTGCGCCAAGTTCGGGTCGATCGAGCGGTTCATCGGCGTGCTCACCGAGCACTACGCGGGCGCGTTCCCGGCCTGGCTGGCGCCGGTGCAGGTGGTCGGCATCCCGATCCGCGACGAGCACGGCGACTACCTGGTCGACTTCGCCGCGACGCTGCGCCGGCACGGCATCCGGGCCGAGGTCGACCTGGGCGACGACCGGATGCAGAAGAAGATCCGCAACGCGCAGCAGCAGAAGATCCCGTTCATGGTGATCGCCGGTGACGACGACGTGGCCGCCGGCACCGTCTCGTTCCGCTACCGGGACGGCTCGCAGCGCAACGGCGTACCGATCGACGAGGCGGTGGCGCACGTCCGTGAGGTGGTGGAGTCGCGCACCAACGCCGGCCCCACCGCCACCGCCGCCGAGTAGGCGGTCCGCCGACCGCGCCGCCCGGGCGGCGGCGCGGTTCGGCGGCGGTCCGGCCCGGATCGTAGGATCGCCTGTGTGACAGGGGCGGAGCGGGACACCGGGTACGGCGGCGACAACGGTCTGGCGGACGGGCTGGACCGGCTCTGGACGCCGCACCGGATGACCTACATCTCCGGCGAGGACCGGCCCGAGGGCGGCTATGAGAAGCCGGCCGGCTGCCCGTTCTGCCTCGCACCCGGGCTGCCGGCCGAGGAGAGCCTGGTGGTGGCCCGGGGCGAACACGTCTTCGCGGTGCTCAACCTCTACCCGTACAACCCCGGCCACCTGCTGGTCTGCCCCTACCGGCACGTGGCCGACTACACCGAGCTGGACGAGCCGGAGACGGTCGAGCTGGCCGCGTTCACCAAGGCCGCCATGCGGGTGGTCCGGCACGTCTCCAGCGCGCACGGCTTCAACCTGGGCATGAACCAGGGCGGCGTGGCCGGCGCGGGCATCGCCGCGCACCTGCACCAGCACGTGGTGCCGCGCTGGGGCGGCGACGCCAACTTCATGCCGGTGATCGGCCGGACGAAGGTGCTGCCGCAACTGCTCGCCGACACCCGGGAACTGCTCGCCAAGGCGTGGGCGGCGGCCTGACGGCGGCCCGTTCCGACAGTACGATCTTGCGCATGGCCCTCCTGCACCGCGCGGAACTGCGCCCCTCGAAACTGGAGCTGCTCGTACCCTGGCTGCCCGGCCGGTCCTGGTTCGCCGGCGAGGCGGGCGCGGAGGTCACCCGCGTCGCGGCGTACCGGTTCGACGACCCGGCCGGTGAGGTCGGCGTCGAGACGCTGCTCGTGCGCGCCGGTGACGGCCCGGTGCTCCAGGTGCCGCTGACCTACCGGAGCGCGCCGCTGGACGGGGCGGACCACTTCTTCGTGGGCCTCGTCGAGCACTCGGTGCTCGGCCGCCGCTGGGTGTACGACGCCTGCGGCGACCCGGTGTACCCGCCGCTGCTGGCCGCCGCCGTGCTCGCCGACGCCGGTCAGGCCGAGGAGTACTTCGAGGTCGACGGGAAGCGCGAGGTGCGCCCGGCGAGCATGACGCTGACGGGGAGCCGTACCGGCCGTCCGGTCCCGGCCGGTCCGGTGTCAGCGGCTTCGGCTCCGGCTGGTCCGGTTGACGGCGGCGTGACGGTGGTCCGGGTGGGGGACGTCGAACTTGCGGTGGTCCGGCGGCCCGTCCCGGCCGACGTGCCGGCGGCGGGCGGGCTTACCGGTGCGTGGCCGGGCCAGGACGAGCCGGTGCTGCTGGCCCACGCCCGCTGACGGACCGCGTTGAGGCAGCGGCCCGGCGCCCCGAGCGCCCGGCACCCGGACGGCCCGGCCGACGGCGCGGGCCGGGCCGGTCGTCCCTCCGGCCGGGACGAATTCCGCCCCACCACGACTGTTCCCGATCGGCGTCACGGGGCGTGACCGTGGCGGGACTCGTGGGCTACGAACCGGCCCGCGCTCCCCGGGAAGGTGACAGGATGCGGCGGTGGCAGTCGACACACGACAGTTGGGGCGCAGCGGCATCGAGGTGAGCGCCCTCGGCATGGGGTGCTGGGCGATCGGCGGCCCGTGGGCCGAGGGCGCCCGGCCGCTGGGCTGGGGCCGGGTCGACGACGACGAGTCGGTACGCGCCGTCCGCCGCGCACTCGACCTGGGCGTCACCCTGTTCGACACCGCCGACACGTACGGCGCCGGGCACGGCGAGCGGGTGCTCGGGCGGGCGCTCGCCGGCCGGCGCGACGAGGCGGTGATCGCCACGAAGTTCGGCTACACGTTCGACGAGCGCACCCGGCAGGCCACCGGGGAGAACGCCTCCCCGCACCACCTGCGCCGGGCCGTGACCGACTCGCTGCGACGGCTGGGCACCGACCGCATCGACCTCTACCAACTGCACCTCGGCGACCTGCCGCTGCCCCGGGCCGAGGCGCTCGTCGGCACGCTCGACGACCTGGTCGGCGCCGGCCTGATCCGGTCGTACGGGTGGAGCACCGACCGGGCCGACCGGGCTGCCGCCTTCGCCCAGGTCGCCCGCGGCGCCGCCGCCGTGCAGCACGCGCTGTCGGTGCTCCGGGACGCCCCGGCCATGCTCGACGCCTGCGACAAGCACGACCTGGCCAGCCTGGCCCGGGGGCCGCTCGGGATGGGTCTGCTCACCGGCAAGTACACGCCGGAGTCCACGCTCCCCCGCGACGACGTACGCGGACTCGGGCCGACCTGGCTGGAGTGGTTCCGCAGCGGCCGGCCCGCGCCGGAGTGGCTGCGCCGGGTCGCCGCCGTGCGCGACGCGCTCACCGCCGACGGGCGCACCCTCGCGCAGGGGGCGATCGGGTGGATCTGGGCGCGCAGCGACCGGGCCGTGCCGATCCCCGGCGCCCGGACGGTCGCGCAGGTCGAGGAGAACGCCGCCGCGCTGGCCCGGGGCCCGCTCGCCCCGGACCACTTCGCCGAGGTGGAGCGGCAGCTCGCGGCGGTACGGTCGGCGGCCCTCCGCGACGCCGACCGCCCGCACTGGCCGATGCCCCCCGTCCCCGCCGTCCGCCCCTGACCCGAAGGCCCCCCGCCCCCGCCCTCTCGGCGTCGATCTTGCGGTTGCGGCTCTTGAGATGACCGAAATGCCCGCCTTGTGGGGGCCGCAAGTGCAAGATCGCGGGGGCGAGGGGGCGCGGGGAGGGAGGGCGGGTCAGCGGGTTGTGGACTCCTTGCGGGCCTGGTCGGCCAAGTGGGCCGGCATGGGCTCGTGGCGGGCGAACTCGCGCCGGAACGTGCCGGTGCCGGCCGTCATCGAGCGCAGCTCGACGGCGTACCGCAGCAACTCAGTCGCGGGCACCTCGGCGCGGACCAGCGTGCGCCCCTCGGCATCCGGATCCGGCTCGGTGCCGAGCACCCGGCCGCGCCGCCCGGACAGGTCGCCCATCACCGCGCCGACCGACGCGTCCGGCACCCGTACGGTGATCTCGTCGACCGGTTCCAGCAGCGCCGGCTGGCCCTTCTCGGCGGCGTCGCGCAGCGCCAGCGCGCCGGCGGTCTGGAACGCCGCGTCGGAGGAGTCGACGCTGTGCGCCTTACCGTCGACGAGCGTGACCCGCAGGTCCACCACCGGGTAGCCGGCGACCAGGCCGCGTTCCATCTGCGCCCGGACGCCCTTCTCCACCGACGGGATGTAGTTGTGCGGGACCGCGCCGCCGACCACCCGGTCGACGAACTCGAAGCCGGCGCCCCGGGGCAGCGGCTCCACCTCGATGTCGCAGACCGCGTACTGGCCGTGGCCGCCGGACTGCTTGACGTGCCGGCCGTGCCCGCGCGCGGCGGCGGTGAACGTCTCGCGCAGCGGCACCCGGACCGGCTCGGTGTCCAGCTCGACGCCGCCGCCGCGCAGCCGGTCGAGCACCACGTCGGCGTGCGCCTCGCCCATGCACCAGAGCACCAGCTGGTGGGTCTCCGCGTTGCGTTCGAGCCGCAGCGTCGGGTCGCCGGCGACCAGCCGGGACAGGTTGCGGGCCAGCGCGTCCTCGTCGGCCCGGCTGCGCGCCACGATCGCCACCGGCAGCAGCGGCTCCGGCATCTCCCAGGGCGCGATGAGCAGCGGTTCGTCCTTGGCCGAGATGGTGTCGCCGGTCTCGGCGCTGCCCGACTTGGTGATCGCGCACAGGTCACCGGCGACGCAGGCGGGCACCTCGCGCAGCGTCGCGCCGAGCGGGCTGTAGACGTGACCGACCCGCTCGTCGGCGTCGTGGTCCGGGTGGCCGCGCTCGGCCATGCCGTGGCCGGACACGTGGATCACCTGGTCGGGGCGGAGCGTGCCGGAGAAGACGCGGACCAGCGAGACCCGCCCGACGTGCCGGTCGACTGTCGTCTTGACCACCTCGGCGACGAGCGGGCCGTCCGGGTCGCAGGTCAGCGGCGGGCGGGGCGAGCCGTCCACGCCGGTCACCGCGGGCAGGTCGTGCTCCAGCGGCGACGGGAACGCCGCGACCAGGCCGTCGAGCAGCGCGTCCAGGCCGACGCCGGTCTCCGCGCAGACCGGCACCACGGGGTAGAAGTGGCCGCGGGCGACGGCCGTCTCCAGGTCGGTGATCAGCACCTCGGGGTCGATCTCCTCGCCGCCGAGGTAGCGGTCCATCAGGGTCTCGTCCTCGCTCTCCGCGATGATCCCCTCGATCAGCTCGTTGCGGGACTCCTGGATGGCCGGCAGGTGCTCCGGGTCCGGCTCGCGCACCGCCGCCGGCAGCCCGTCGGAGTAGTCGAACACCCGGCGGGTGATCAGCCCCATCAGGCCGGCCACCGACTCGCCGTCGTCGCCGAGCATGGGCAGGTAGAGCGGGAGCACGTTGTCGCCGAAGACGCGCTGGCACAGCGCGACCGCCTCGTCGAAGTCGGCGCGCGGGTGGTCCAGCCGGGAGACGGCGACCGCCCGGGGCATGTCGACGGCGGCGCACTCCTCCCAGAGGGCGGCGGTGGCGGCGTCCATCCCGTCGACGGCGGAGACCACGAACAGCGCCGCGTCGGCGGCCCGCAGCCCGGCGCGCAGCTCGCCGACGAAGTCGCCGTAGCCCGGCGTGTCCAGCAGGTTGACCTTGACGTCGCGGTGCATCAGCGGGGCGCAGGCCAGGCTCACCGAGCGCTGCTGGCGTACGGCGGCGGGGTCGTGGTCGCAGACGGTGGTGCCCTCGGTGACGGCGCCGGCCCGGCCGATCGTGCCACCGGCGGCCAGCAGCGCCTCGACGAGTGTCGTCTTGCCGGCGCCGGAGTGCCCGACGAGCACCACGTTGCGAACCCTGCCGGGCTCGGTCACCACCGGCGCGCCGCCGGTGACACCCTTCTCGTTCTTCTGCGCCATCGCGGCGCACCTCCCTCAACCGGTGGTGGTGGCGACCGCCGCGGGCGACGGGGGAGCGGACCCGGGACGGGCGCCGCGGCGATATCTTCCGGTGATCTCCTGCTGGACGGGAACGCGGACCGGTGATCCGGTGAACTGGCTCACCTCCCGGCTCGATCTCACACCCGCACGGGTGCCCGCACAAGGGCCGCCGGGCGGGTCGTACGCCCGGCTGTGTCCCCGGCGGTTGCGGGCCGTTATCGTGGGACCGCCATGGCGAAGATCTTCCAAGTGACGGCCCGCGCGGGCATGACCCGCGTCGTGGAGCCGATCGCCCGCGCGCTGCTGCGTGCGGGCGTGTCCCCCAATGCGGTCACCGTGACCGGAACCGTCGGCGTGCTCGTCGGCGCGCTCGGCTTCGGCGCGCGCGGCCATCTGGTCGCCGGCGCGCTGATCGTCACGGTCTTCGCTCTCACCGACCTGCTCGACGGCACGATGGCGCGGATGAGCGGCGGGTCCACCCGGTTCGGGGCGTTCCTCGACTCGAGCATGGACCGGGTCGCCGACAGCGCGGTGTTCGGCGCGGTCGCGTACTGGCTGGCCACCGAGCACGACTACTCGGGCGTGGCGGCGGCGCTGATCTGCCTGGCCGCGGGTGGGCTGGTCTCCTACGTCAAGGCCCGCGCCGAGGGCCTCGGGATGACCTGCAACGTGGGCATCGCCGAGCGCACCGAGCGGCTGCTCATCGTCGGCGTCGGCGGCCTGCTCACCGGCGTCGGCGTCGATCCGGCGCTGGAGATCGCGCTCTGGCTGCTCGCCGCCGTCTCGATCTTCACGGTGGGTCAGCGGATGGCCCACGTGTACCGCCAGGCCCAGCGGGTCGGCGCCGAGTGAACCTGACCGAGGCGGGCTTCGTCGCGGGCTGGCGCCTGGTCCGGGCGCTGCCCCGGCCCGTCGCGGCGGCGGCCTTCCGGATGGGCGCCGACCGCGCCCACCGCAAGGACGGCGGGGGTACGCGCCGGCTGCGCGCCAACCTGCGCCGGGTGGTCGGCCCGGAGATGCCGGACGCGGAACTGGACGCGCTGGTGCGCGACGGGCTGCGCTCGTACGCCCGGTACTGGATGGAGGCGTTCCGGCTGCCCGGCCTGAGCCGCACGGACATCCTCGCCGGGTTCCGCCTCGACGGGCAGGAACTGCTCGCCGCCGACGTGGCGGCCGGGCGCGGCGCCGTGGTGGCGCTGCCGCACGCCGGCAACTGGGACGCCGCGGGCGCCTGGGTGGCGGCCACCGGCTGGCCGATGACCACGGTGGCGGAGCGGCTGCCGGACGGCGTCTACGAGCGGTTCGTCGGGTTCCGGGAAGGGCTGGGCATGGAGATCCTGCCCAACACCGGCGGCCCGCGTCCCGCGTTCGACGTGCTGGTGGACCGGCTGCGCGCCGGTCACGTGGTGCCGCTGCTGGCCGACCGGGACCTGTCCGCGCGCGGCGTGGAGGTGGACTTCTTCGGCGGCCGGACCCGGATGCCGGCCGGTCCCGCGCTGCTGGCGATCCGTACCGGCGCCCCGCTCTACGTGGCCTCGATGTGGTACGAACCGGACGCGGCGTGCGCCTCGATCGAGGGCCCGCTGCCGCTGCCGGACCCGGACAGCGCGCCGCTCGACGAGCGGGTGCGTGCGGTGACGCAGCGGATTGCCGACGGTCTGGCGGCGGGCATCGCCCGGCATCCGCAAGACTGGCACATGTTGCAGCGGATGTGGCTGGACCAGGGCCGGGACGGTACGCCCATGTCGGCGCAGCCACCGGCCACCACCGGGACGGTCTAGGGGGCGCAGTGCGTATCGGCATCGTGTGCCCGTACTCGTTCGACGTGCCGGGCGGCGTGCAGAACCACGTCATGGACCTGGCCGAGGCGCTGCTCGGGCTCGGCCACGAGGTGAGCGTGCTGGCGCCCGCCGACGAGGACTCGGCGCTGCCGCCGTACGTGGTGTCGGCGGGCCGGGCGGTGCCGTTGCCGTACAACGGGTCGGTGGCCCGGATCGCGTTCGGCCCGGTCTCCGTCGCCCGGGTGCGGCGCTGGATCACCCGCGGCGACTTCGACGTGCTGCACGTGCACGAGCCGCTGACGCCGAGCCTGTCGATGCTGGCGGTGCTCTGCGCCCGCGGCCCGGTGGTGGCGACCTTCCACACCGCGATGACCCGCTCCCGGGTGATGTCGGCCGCGCAGGGCGTGCTCCAGATCGTGCTGGAGCGGATCACCGCCCGGATCGCGGTCAGCGCGCTGGCCCGCAAGGTGCAGGTCGAGCACATGGACGGCGGCGCGGTGGAGATCCCGAACGGGGTGGCGGTGGCGAAGTTCGCCGGGGTGCCGCCGCTGCCGGGCTGGCCGGGGGAGTGCGCCCCGGGCACCGGCGGCACGCTGGGGTTCCTGGGCCGTTTCACCGAGCCGCGCAAGGGCTTCCCGATCCTGCGGGACGCGTTCGTCGCGCTGGCGGCGCACCGGCCCGGGCTGCGCCTGCTGGTCGCCGGGCCGGGCGACGCCGACGAGCTGTACGGGCGGTTCCCGGCCGGCCTGCGTGACCGGGTCACGTTCCTCGGCCTGGTCTCCGAGGCGGACAAGGCACGCATGCTGCGCAGCGTGCACCTCTACGTCGCACCGAACACCGGAGGGGAGTCCTTCGGGATGATCCTCACCGAGGCGCTCGCCGCCGGCACCACGGTGGTCGCGAGCGACCTGGACGCGTTCCGCCGGGTGCTCGACGGCGGGCGGGCCGGGCGGCTGTTCCCGACCGGCGACGCGGTGGCACTGGGCGCCGCGCTGTCCGAACTGCTCGACGACGACGGCCGCCGCGCCGGGCTCACCGCCTGCGGCGACCAGGTGGTGGCGAATTTCGACTGGCCCGTGGTTGCCCGCCGCGTTCTGGAGGTATACGCAGCCGCGATCGAGGCCACCGACGGCCGGGTCATGGACCAGGAGTGGGCGGGTCTGGGCTGACCGCTGTGGCCGCTGCGGCCGCTGTGACGAGCGCGTCGACCGGTGCACCGCGCCGGCCGGCCGGGATGAGGAGCAGCACTACGATGCCGGGCATGTGGTGGGTGGTGGGCGCGGTCGCGGTGCTCGGGCTGCTCTCGGCGTACCTGATCTGGACCTCCGGCCGCGTGCAGCGGCTGCAGGTCCGCGCGGACTCGGCGGCCCGCGCGCTCGACGCGCACCTGCTGCGCCGCGCGGCCGCCGCCGCGGTCCTGGCCGAGCAGCGGTACGGCGTGGAGCTGTACGCCGCCGCCCGGATCGCGCTGGACGCCGCTCCGGAGGAGCGCGAGGCGGCCGAGAACGACCTGACCCGGCAGTTGCGCGGGGTGCGGCTGGACCCGGACGACCCGGCGTGCGCGGCGGTGATCGCGGCCAGCCGGCGGCTGGCGCTGGCCCGGCAGGTGCACACCGACCTGGTCCGGGACGCCCGCTCGGCGCGAGGGCGTCCGGTGGTACGGCTGTTCCGGATGGGGCGCGGCCGGGAGTGGCCGCGCTACTTCGACATCGACGATCCCACGCTGGCCTCGCACGCGGACGTGACCACCGGCTGATCGCCACCGGCCGTGACGGGGGCCACACGGCAGGCCACCGGGGGTTCGATTGGCGCTCGGATCGGCGTCGCGCCGGTCGTAGCATTCCTGCGCAGTCACCTCCCGAGCACGCCGAGGAGCGATGTCCCGTGTCTGAATCCGCAGCCCCGACCACCGCCACCGCCGTCGGCACCGCCCGCGTCAAGCGCGGCATGGCCGAGATGCTCAAGGGCGGTGTGATCATGGACGTGGTCACCCCCGAGCAGGCGAAGATCGCCGAGGACGCCGGCGCGGTCGCCGTGATGGCCCTGGAGCGCGTACCGGCCGACATCCGCGCGCAGGGCGGCGTGTCCCGGATGAGCGACCCGGACATGATCGACGGCATCATCGCGGCCGTCTCGATCCCGGTGATGGCCAAGGCCCGCATCGGCCACTTCGTCGAGGCGCAGATCCTCCAGGCGCTCGGCGTCGACTACGTCGACGAGTCCGAGGTGCTGACCCCGGCCGACTACGCGAACCACATCGACAAGTGGGCGTTCACCGTGCCGTTCGTGTGCGGGGCGACGAACCTGGGCGAGGCGCTGCGCCGGATCACCGAGGGCGCTGCGATGATCCGCTCGAAGGGCGAGGCGGGCACCGGGGACGTCTCCAACGCGACCACCCACATGCGCAAGATCCGGCAGGAGATCCGCCGGCTCCAGTCGCTGCCCGACGACGAGCTGTACGTCGCGGCCAAGGAGCTCCAGGCCCCGTACGAGCTGGTCAAGGAGGTCGCCGAGCAGGGCAAGCTGCCGGTCGTGCTGTTCACCGCCGGCGGCATCGCGACCCCTGCGGACGCGGCCATGATGATGCAGCTCGGCGCCGAGGGCGTCTTCGTCGGCTCGGGCATCTTCAAGTCCGGCAACCCGGCCCAGCGGGCCGCCGCGATCGTCAAGGCGACCACGTTCCACGACGACCCGGACGTGCTCGCCAAGGTCTCCCGCGGCCTCGGCGAGGCGATGGTCGGCATCAACGTCGACGAGATCCCCCAGCCGCACCGGCTCGCCGAGCGCGGCTGGTGAGCCGGGCGTGACGGGACCCGTGATCGGCGTGCTCGCCCTCCAGGGCGACGTACGCGAGCACGTCGCCGCGCTGGCCGGTGCGGGCGCGGACGCCCGGCCGGTGCGGCGGCCGGGCGAGCTGGACGCGGTCGACGGCCTGGTGGTGCCCGGCGGCGAGTCGACCACGATCAGCAAGCTGGTGGACATCTTCGAGATGCGCGAGCCGATCGACAAGCGGATCGCCGCCGGCATGCCGGTCTACGGCTCCTGCGCCGGCCTGATCATGCTGGCGGCCGAGGTGCTGGACGGCCGCCCCGACCAGCGCGGTTTCGCCGGCGTCGACATGACGGTGCGGCGCAACGCGTTCGGCCGCCAGGTCGACTCGTTCGAGGCGCCGGTGGCGCTCACCGGCGTCGACGGCGGCCCGTTCCACGCGGTGTTCATCAGGGCTCCCTGGGTGGAGCGCGTCGGCCCGGACGTGGAGGTGCTCGGCCGGGTGACCGAGGGCCCGGCCGCGGACCGGATCGTCGCGGTGCGGCAGGGCAACCTGCTGGCCACGTCGTTCCACCCCGAGCTGACCGGCGACCTGCGGCTGCACCGCCTCTTCGTGGAGCTGGTCCGGGCCGCTTCCTGAGCGGCCGGTCCGTCCCCGGTTGTGCCGGTTCGGGTGGGCCGGGACGGGCCGCTGCCGTGCGGTGCGTGACAGTGCCCCGGCTCCCGCCGGTAGGATTGCGGAGATTCGGCAGGGCCATCAGCCCGCCGCGGCTCCCAGCGAAGATCACGGCACCTCGACGTGCGCCGCCTTGGGAGCGGGGCGTGTGCGGTGCGGTCGATGCAGACGGCGGGTAGCAACGGAGGTAACAGATGTCCGGCCACTCAAAGTGGGCGACGACCAAGCACAAGAAGGCGGTCATCGACGCCAAGCGCGGCAAGATGTTCGCCAAGCTGATCAAGAACGTCGAGGTGGCGGCCCGTACCGGCGGCGGCGACCCGGCCGGCAACCCGACTCTCTACGACGCCATCCAGAAGGCGAAGAAGAACTCGGTCCCGAACGACAACATCGACCGCGCGGTCAAGCGCGGCTCCGGCCTGGAGGCCGGCGGCGCCGACTGGCAGACGATCATGTACGAGGGTTACGGCCCGAACGGCGTGGCGATGCTGATCGAGTGCCTCACCGACAACCGCAACCGCGCCGCCACCGAGGTGCGTACCGCGCTGACCCGCAACGGCGGCTCGCTGGCCGACGCGGGCTCGGTGTCGTACATGTTCTCCCGCAAGGGCGTGGTGATCGTCCCCAAGGGCGGCACGACCGAGGACGACGTGATGATGGCGGTGCTCGACGCCGGCGCCGAGGAGGTCAACGACCTCGGTGAGGCGTACGAGGTGGTCTCCGAGCCGGGTGACCTGATCGCGGTCCGCACCGCGCTGCAGGACGCCGGCATCGAGTACGAGTCGGCCGAGTCCTCCCTCATCCCCAGCGTGAACGTGCCGCTGGACGAGGAGGGCGCGCGCAAGATCTTCAAGCTGATCGACGTGCTGGAGGACTGCGACGACGTGCAGAACGTCTACGCCAACTTCGACGTCTCCGACGAGGTGATGGCCGCCGTCGGCTGAACCCGCCCCGACGCGCGGAGCGCCGGCCACCCCCATCGGGTGGCCGGCGCTCGCCGTCTCGCGGTCAGCCGATCGGCTCGCGCTGCCGCCACGCCGCCCGCACCGAGGTCCGCCCGTTGGTGCGCAGCAGCGAGCCCTCGTAGACGCGCGCCCCGGCGAGCAGGAACCCGGCCGCCGCGAGCAGCAGCAGCGCCAGCGACACGAACGGCTCCCACGTCGCCGCGTCGCCGGTGAACAGCCGCACCGGCATCGCGGTGGGCGAGGAGATCGGCAGGTACGACAGGATCCGCATCGCGGCGGCGTTGTCGTTGAGGAACACCACGGCGAAGAACGGCGCCATCACCGCGAGCTGCACCGGCGTGGACGCCCCGGCGATGTCCTCCTGCCGGTTCACCAGCGCCCCGGCGGCCGCCCACATCGCCGCGAGCAGCAGGAAGCCGCACAGGAAGAACGGCACGAACCAGCCGACCGCCGGCGCGATCAGGCCCAGCAGGTCACCGCCGCCGGTCAGGCGCATCCCGATCAGCGCGGCGGCCGCGATCAGGGTGATCTGCCCCAGCGCCAGCGCGCCCGCGGCGAGGATCTTGCCGGCCAGCAGCGCCCGGGCCGGCACGGCGGCGACCAGGATCTCCACGATCCGGGTCTGCTTCTCCTCGGTGACGCTCTGCGCGATCTGCAACCCGAACGTCTGCGACATGAAGAAGAAGACGAACGCGAACGCGAACGGCACCAGGTAGGCGACGAGCGGGTCCACCGCGTCCGGGTCCAGCAGCTTCACCTGCGGTGCCGCGCTGAGCGCGGAGACCACGTCGTCCGGGGCCCGCTCGTCGGCGACCACGACCGGACCGGTCACCACAGCGGCGTCCGCGTCGCCGTCGCGTACTGCCTGCTCGGCGGCGCCGTCGTCGGCGACCAGCACGACGTCCAGCCCGGCCGCGCGCAGCGGTTCGGCGCCGGCGGCGGTCACCGCCACTGTGGACGGGCCGCTGCTCAGCATCGCCGGCACCACTGTGGCGACGACGGCGAGCAGCAGGAAGATCAGCGTGCTGTAGAGGAACGTCTTGTCGCGGACCTTGACCTTGATCTCGCGGGCGGCGACCAGCCGGGCAGCCTGGAACGTGTTCACTGGTTGACCTCTCGGAAGATCTCGGCGAGGGACGGGGTGACCGGGCCGAAGGCGCGCACCGAACCGCGGGCCAGCGCCGCGCGCAGCACCGACTGGTCGTCGGCGGGCGGGTCCACCTCGAACACGGCGCGCGCGCCGTCGAGGTCGACCAGCCGCACGCCGGGCTGGTCCCGCAGCCAGCCGGCGTCGCCGTCGACCACGAGCGAGAACCGGGGCAGCGTGTACGCGGCGCGCAGCTCCTCGCGGGCGCCGGCGGCCCGGATCGTGCCGCCCGCGATGAGCACCAGGTCGTCGCAGAGCCGCTCCACCACGTCGAGCTGGTGGCTGGAGAACAACACCGGCGCGCCGGCGGCGGCGCGTTCCCGCAGCACGGCGACCACCATGTCGACGGCGAGCGGATCGAGCCCGGAGAACGGCTCGTCCAGGATCAGCACCTCCGGGTCGTGCACCAGCGCGGCGGCGATCTGCGCGCGCTGCTGGTTGCCGAGCGACAGCGTCTCCAGCAGGTCGTCGGCCCGCTCGCCGAGACCGACCCGCTCCAGCAGCGCGTCGGTACGCCGGCGGGCTCCGGCGGCGTCCAGCCCGTACAGGCGGCCGAGGTGGACCACCTGCTCGCGGGGCGTCATCTTCGGGTAGAGGCCGCGTTCCTCGGGCATGTAGCCGAACCGGGCCCGGGCCTCGCGGCTGAGCGGCTGCCCCCGCCACGTCACCTGGCCCGCGTCCGGGGCGAGCACGCCGAGGATGATCCGCATGGTGGTGGTCTTGCCGGCGCCGTTGCCGCCGACGAATCCGGTCATGCGCCCGGCGGTCACGTCGAAGGAGACGTCTTTGAGCACCTGACGGCCGCCGAAGCTGCGGTCGACGCCGTCGAGGCGGAGCACGCTGGTCATGATCCCGACGCTACGGCCGGTCCTCACCCCCGTCGTCCCACCACGGGGCGATCACGGGGTCCGTCGCACGGCGGACGGGCGTCATCCGCCCGGTCGCACCACCCCGTGCTCGTACGCGAACACCACTGCCTGCACCCGGTCGCGCAGCCCGAGCTTGGCCAGCACGCGGCTGACGTGGGTCTTCACCGTCGCCTCGCCGACGCGCAGGGCGTCCGCGATCTCGGCGTTGCTCGCACCGCTCGCGACCAGCTCCAGCACCTCCCGCTCACGCGGGGTCAGATCCGCCGTCGCCGCGTCGTGGCGGGGGTCCGGCGGTGCCGCGCCGGGACGGGCGAACGTGGAGATCACCCGCCGGGTGAGCGCCGGCGCGATCAGCCCTTCGCCGCGCGCCACCACCCGGACCGCCTCGACCAGGTCCTCCGGGGTGCCGTTCTTGAGCAGGAAGCCGCTCGCCCCGGCGCGCAGCGCGGCGAACAGGTAGTCGTCCCTGTCGAACGTGGTGAGGATCAGCACCGCCGGTCCGCCCGGCGTCGTGTCGCCGGTGATCCGGCGGGTGGCCTCCAGCCCGTCGAGGACCGGCATCTCCACGTCCATCAGCACCACGTCCGGCCGCAGCGCGGACGCCATCGACACGGCGCGCTGCCCGTCGGCGGCCTCGCCGACCACCTCGATGTCGTCCTCGACCTCCAGGATCACCCGGAAACCGGTCCGGACCAGGTGCTGGTCGTCGACGAGCAGCACCCGCACCGGCGCGCTCACGCGGCCCGCCCGGCGGCCTCGACCGGCAGCGGCATGCGGGCCCGGACCCGGAACCCGCCGCCGGGGCGCGGCCCGGCCTCCACCTCACCGCCGTGCGCGGCGACCCGTTCCCGCATGCCGATCAGGCCCAGCCCGGCCCCGGCCGCCGGTACGCCACCGTGTCCGTCGTCGCTCACGTCGATCTCCAGTTCCCTCGCCAGATAGCGGATGCGCACGTCCAGCGTGGTGGCGTGGGCGTGCTTGACCACGTTCGTCACCGCCTCCTGCACGATCCGGTACGCCGCCTGCGACACCGAGCGGGGCAGCGGCGCCGGTTCCCCGTACACCCCGAGTTCGGCCCGCAGCCCGGTGTCCCGGGCCCGGTCGACGAGCGCGGCGACCTGGTCGATGCCGGCGGTGTCCTCCGGGGCGGCGGCCGCGCCGGCCGCGGCGTCCGGGTCGCGAAGCACGCCGAGCATCCGGCGCAGCTCGTCGACTGACGTGCGGGCCGTCTCCTCGATCGCGGCCAGGGCGGTCCGCGCCTTGTCCCGGTCCCGGTCGAACACGCGCCGGCACGCGGCGGCCTGCACGCCCATCACCGACACGTGGTGGGCGACCACGTCGTGCAGCTCGCGGGCGATGCGGACCCGCTCGCCCATCACCGCGCGCTCGCGCGCCTCGACCTGTGAGCGGCGCAGTTGCTCGGCCTGCTCCCGCAGTTCGTACCGGCGGCGCGCGGCCACCCAGGCGGTCTGCCCCGAGTAGTAGGCGAACCCGAAGAACAGCACGTTGTAGAGCACGCCGTTGACCACGGCGGCGAGCACCGGCGGCACCGGGCCGGCGGCGTCGGCGAAGGAGGCCGCCGAGATCTGGTCGGCCCGCAGCGCGAGGGACAGCCAGAGCCAGGCGAACATCGCGACGATGATCCCCGCCCGCAGCCGCCCGGCCAGCCGCCGGTCGGTGCCCCACGCGCCGAGCGTGAACAGGGCGGCGAACAGCGCGCCCGACGGGAGCTGCGCCAGCGGGACGGCCCGCGCCTGCCCGGCGACGAAGGCGACGGCGACGATCACCGCGACGGTGGCGGGCCACCGCCGCCGCACGGCCAGCGGGGCGGTCACCGCGACGGTCCACCAGACCTGCTCGGCCACGCTCGGCGGCGGCCCGAGCAGGAAGGCCCCGGTGCTGTACGCCAGGGTCAGCTCGAACAGGGCCAGCACGGTGACCGCGAGCCCGACCCAGAGGTCGGCGCGGTACTGCGCGGCCGTGGGAGCCGGCCGGCGCCAGGCGGTGGTGGGTGCGGTGCTCACCGTACGACCATGCCACCGGCCGGGCCGCCGTGGTGCCCGGGGCGTAATCGGGTGGGCCGGACGACAGCCACGACGTAGCCTGCCGGGGTGTTCGTGCCCGATCTGCCGATACGCACCGAGCGGCTGCTGCTGCGCGCCTTCACCGCCGGTGACCTGGCGGTGCTCCGGGACTACCGGGGCCGCCCGGAGGTCACCCGGTTCCTCTACCACGAGCCGTACGACGACGCCGCCGCCCGCGCGGCGATCGACCGGCTGGTCCGGCGGACCGCGCTGCGCGCTCCTGGCGACGTGCTCAACCTGGCGGTGACGCTGGCGGACACCGGCGAGTTCGTCGGCGACGTGCTGCTGAGCTGGACCAGCGGCGAGCACCGGCAGGGCGAGATCGGGTACGTGGCGCACCCCGGTCACACCGGCCGGGGGTACGTCACCGAGGCGGCCCGGGAGATGCTGCGCGCCGGATTCGAGGGGCTGGGGCTGCACCGGATCGTCGGCCGGCTGGACGCCCGCAACACCGCCTCGGCCCGGGTGCTGGAGCGGCTCGGCATGCGCCGGGAGGCGCACCTGCGGGAGAACGAGTTCGTCAAGGGGGAGTGGACCGACGAGGTGGTCTACGCGCTGCTGGCCCGCGAGTGGCGGGCGGCGGCCTGAGCGGGCGGAGGCGGGCCCGGCGCGACGGCCGGGCCCGCCACTCCTCAGCAGCAGCAGCCCTGCCGGAACGACCGCTCGACGTACGACGCCAGACCGGCGGAGTAGAAGCCGACGCCGGGCCGGATCGGGTGGTCGCTGAACAGCTCGACCCGCGACCCGAACCGGACCAGGTACGCCTCGGCGTCACCCGCGTCGTTGCGGATCATGCTGCCGCGCGGCCCGTAGATGCGCTCCAGCTCGGCGAAGGACATCCCGACCGACCCGCCGGCCGGTGAGCGCGGCGGGGCGGTGGCCGTGCCCACCGAGACGAGCCGGCCGTCCCGGAAGGTCAGCATGATCGCCCCGGCCCAGGAGCCGGTGACGCCGGCGTGCACGATTCCGGGACAGCCCGGCGCGGTCCAGTCGATCAGCCCGGCCGCGACGAGCCGGTCCAGCCGGACGCCGATCCGGTACGGCCCGGCGCCACGGACGCTGAGCACCTCGTTCTCCGCGACGGTCGACCGGACGCGGGCCGGCGTGCCGTCGCCGTGGCCCGCGGTCGCCGGGTGCGCGGGCGCGGCGGAGGCGGCCGGCGCGCCGGCGGTGACCGGGACGATCCCGGCCAGCGCCAGCAGACCGGCGAGGATGGTGGACGGGAGACGGTTCATGGTGGATCTCCTTCGATCGGGTTCTCCTGTCCTGTTGGTCTCCGGCCGGCTCGGTTCGGTTCGGTGGATCGTCTACCGTCGACGTGACGGCGGCCGTGGTGGCGGTCCCGGAGGTGATGCGGATGATCACGCCGGCGCGGATCGGGGCGTACCGGGTGGAGCGTCTGCTCGGGACGGGGTCCTTCGCCACGGTCTGGCTCGCGTACGACCCGGCCCTGGCCGACCGGGTGGCGGTCAAGGTCCTGGCCGAGAACTGGAGCCACGACCTGCGGGTGCGGGAACGGTTCCTCGACGAGGCGCGGCTGCTGCGGCGGCTGGACGACGACCGCCTGGTCCGGGTGCACGCCCTGGGGGAGTTGCCCGACGGCCGCCCGTACGCCGTGCTGGCCTGGGCGGACGGCGGCAGCCTGCGGGACCGCCTGACCCGCGGTCCGCTGCCGGTGGGACGGGCGCTGACGGTGCTCGACGAGATCGCGGCGGGAGTGGCGGTGCTGCACCGGCACCGGGTGGTGCACCGTGACCTCACGCCGAGCAACGTCCTGTTCCACTCGGCGCCCGGCGGCGACCGGGTGCTCGTCGCCGACCTCGGCCTGGCCAAGGCGCTCGCCTCCGCCTCCGGGCTGACCGCGCGGGCCGGCACGCCCGGCTACATGGCGCCCGAGCAGGACGATCCGCTCGCCGTCGTCGACACCCGCGCCGACGTGTTCGGGCTGGGCCGCCTCGGGCTGCGGCTGCTCGGCCGGGAACGTCCACCGGTCGGTGCGGCCGACGGCCGGACGGCCGGCTCGCGGCTGCGTGCCGGGGTCCCCGCCGCCGTGGACACGGTGCTGCGGACCGCCACCGCCGTGCGCCCCGCCGACCGCTACCCGGACGCGGACGCGTTCCGGCAGGCGCTGCGGCGCGCGGTGGCAGGCGTGCCCGCGGGTGGCGGCGCGCGGCGCGCGGTGGCAGACGCACCCGCGGGTGGCGGCGCGCGGCGCGCATCCCGGCCACGCCTGGTCCCCGCCGCGGCGGCGGTCGTGCTGGCGCTCGCCGTCGCCGCCACGTGCGCGGCGGACGCGGTCCGCCCCGCCCCGGCCGGTGCGGTGGGCCGCAGCGGGCCGCTGACAGTGGTCCTGCCGGTCGGCTGGCGGGCCGAGGGGACCGGCTGGGCGGGACGGTACGGCGACGACGGCGACCTCGAACCGGCGCTGGTGATCTCCCCGGACCCGGGGGACTGGGCGGCCGACCCGGCGCTGCCCGGCGCGTTCGTCGGCCTCTCCACCGGTGCGGAGGGCCGGTCCGGTCCGGCGGCCTTCCTCGCCGGACGGGCCCACGAGGACTGTGCCGCGGCTGCGCCACGTCGCAGCCGGCCGGGTGGCGTGGAGTGGACGGTCGTCACGTACACCTGCCCCACCGGCCGCCCGGTCATCGTCGAGGCGGCCGCGCCGGCCACCGGCCGGGCCGGTCTGCTCTACGTCCAGCTCGTGCCGCCGCCGGACGTGGGCGCGGACTTCGTCGACCACGTGCTCGCCGGGGTGCGGGCCGGGTAGGCGGCGCCGTCAGACCACCACCACGGTGATCGGGTACGCGCGGCCGTCCTGCGGGACGGTGACCACCACCGTGCCGGTGCGCACGAACCGGATGTCCACCACACCGGCCTCGTAGCTGCGCGAGACCAGGTCCTCGCGGTCCACTGTGACCTCACCCGGCCCGATCCCCGTGATGCGCAGGATCCCGCCGGCGGCGAAGCAGAGGGACTTCAGCAGTGCCAGCTCGGTCTCGGCGAGCACCAGGTCGTAGCGGACCGGGCCGAAGCACGCGGCCGGGGCCGTGGTGCGTACCGACGGGGTGGGCCGGGTGGCCGGGGGCACGACCGGCGGTCGTGACCGCGTACCCGGGCTCGTCGGCGCGGCCCTCGACGGTGCCGGGACCGGGGTGCTCGCGCCCCGCGGAGCCGGGGTGGGGCCGGGCGGGGTCGCGGCGGTGGGTGGCGCGACGGCGACGGTGCTGGTCACCGCCGGTCGTACCGGCAGCGGCGAGACCGGACGGTCGGCGCAGGCGGGCGCCCCGGCGAGGGCGACGAGGGCGACGACCGCGAGGCGGCGCCGGCGGCGGGCCGGGTCACGCATCGGACAGCCGCGCCCGGAGCTGCCGGCGGGCCTCGTGGATGCGGGACTTCACGGTCCCCTCCGGCACGTCGAGCAGGCCGGCGATCTCCCGGTAGCTCAGCCCGAGCACGTCGCGCAGGGTCACCGCCTCGGCGAGGTCCGGCGGGACCGCGTCCAGCGCGTCGAGCAGGTCGAGCCGGGTGCCGGCGACCACGCTGGTCCGGCGCGGGTCGGGCCGGTCCGGCAGCGGGACGCCGCCGGCCTCCCGCTGCCACCGTCGCCGCAACGTGCGGTAGGTGGAGCGGGCCCGGTTGGCGGTGACCCGGTAGAGCCAGGTGTCGAACGACGAGCGGCCCTCGAACCCGGTGATCCCGTGGGCGAGCGCGAGCAGAGCGTCCTGGCAGGCCTCCTCGGCGTCCTGCCGGTGGGGCAGCAGCCGGGCGCACTGTCGCAGCACCTCCGGCCGTACGGCGGCCAGCAGGGCGTCGAGGGCCTCGCGGTCGCCGCGTGCCGCCGACCGGGCCAGCTCGTCTGTGCCGTCGGGGAGGGGCATCAGGGCGTCCCAGTGCTCGCCGGTGGTCCTGCCACCAGGCTATGCCCCGGGAGGCGGTGCCGCCCCGGCTGAGTCGGGCAGCCGACGGCGTCCCGCCCCGGCGCCGACGGCACCGGGGCGAGAAGGGGATCCGGTCCGGCGGCCTCTCGGCCGCCGGACCGGAGCCGTGCGTCAGCGGGCGGCGCGGGCGGCCTTGACCGCGCTGTCGGCCACGTCCCAGATCGTGACGAGCACGACCACCGCGGCGGCCACCCGGGCGACCTGGTCCGTGCCGCCCTCGCGCAGCCAGGCGAACCGGTCGACCAGCTCCGGGTTGAGCAGCCGGTCGGTGGCGAGCAGCCAGAGCACCGGGGCGGCGAAGGCCACGCCGAGCACCGCGTTGACCGCCACCAGCGGCCAGGTCCACCGCCCGGACCGGTACTTCGCGATCTCCAGGCCGACGGTGGCCAGCAGCACCACGATCAGGGCCGGCAGCCAGAAGCTCCAGAGAGCCGGGTCGAGCACCGCCATCCGGGAACCGTCGTCGGTGGTCCAGCGCTGGAAGTGCTGACCGATCAGGCCACCGACGGTGGCGAGCAGGAACACCACCGAGGCGATGCTGTCGGAGTGGCTGATCTGCCGCTCCCGGGTCTCCTCGGGAAGCTGGTCGACGGTCCACTCGGGCAGGCCGAGCGGGGTCCGGGTGCGTTCCAGCACGGCGAACACCAGCGTGACCCAGAACGCGATCTGCACCGCCGTCTGCATCGCCGCGACGACGGCCGCCCCGATCGCCGCACCCGGCTCGCCGTCGACGAGCGCCTTGGTGACGCCGGCGAGCACGCCGACGATCGCCGGGATCCAGGTGAGCAGCAGCCGCAGCAACCGCCACCACATCAGGAAGTAGCGTGGGCCGATGAGCTGCAGCGTGCGGTCGCTGTAACGGGCCGCGAGCTGCTCGGGGTTGCCCAGCTCGGTGAGCACCTCGCGCTCGGCGGAGGCGTGGTCCTGTCCGCCGGAGGTCCGGTCGTCGATCATGTCGGCGATGGAGCCGCGCAGCTCCTCGGCGAGTTCCAGGCGGCGCTGCGCGGGCACGGAACGCATGGTGGCGGCGACGTAACGGTCGGTCAGGGAACTCATCGTTCCGCTCCTTCGATCAGTTCGGTGACGGACGACCGCACCGCGGTCATGTCGTCGAGCAGGCGGTTCAGGACGTCCTGGCCGTCGTCGCTGGTCCGGTAGAACTTGCGCGGCCGGCTCTCCTCGGTGTTCCACTCGCTGGTCAGCAGGCCCTGGTCCTCCAGCCGGCGCAGCAGCGGGTAGAGCGTGTTGGCGTCGACCGCGAAGCCGTGCGCGGCCAGCCGTTGCAGCAGTGCGTATCCGTAGTCGGGACGGCGTAGGGCGACCAGGCTGGCCACCACGACAGTGCCGCGTCGTAGCTCCTGGAGGTGGGTCCGGAGGACCTCTTCGCTGACCATGTCCAACACGATAGTGTGTGTCACACACCATTGCAATAGAGAAGAACATCGCGTGGCGTACGCCAGCCGGTCGGAGAGACCCGGGCCACCCTCGGCGCGGACGGTGGAGCCCGCACGATCACCTCGGTAGGGTGGGTCGGTCGACTCCGACGCAGCTTGATCCACAACCCGGGGGGCGCCACGCATGGGCGATTCGTTCGCGCATCTGCACGTACACACCGAGTACTCGATGCTCGACGGGGCGGCCCGGCTCAAGGACCTCTTCGCCGAGGCGGCGCGGCTCGGCATGCCGGCGGTGGCGATCACCGACCACGGCAACATGCACGGCGCGAACGACTTCTACAAGCAGGCCATGGACGCCGGGGTCAAGCCCATCCTCGGCGTCGAGGCGTACGTCGCGCCGGAGTCGCGCTTCCACAAGGCGCGGGTCAAGTGGGGCCGCCCCGAGCAGAAGAGCGACGACGTCTCCGGCAACGGCGCGATCACCCACATGACCATGTGGGCGAAGAACCGCGACGGCCTGCACAACCTGTTCAAGCTCAACTCGCGCGCCTCCATGGAGGGCCACTACGTGAAGTGGCCCCGGATGGACATGGAGCTGATCGCCGAGCACGCCGAGGGCATCATGGCCACCACCGGCTGCCCGTCCGGCGCGGTGCAGACCCGGCTGCGGCTGGGCCAGTTCGACGAGGCGCTCAAGGTCGCCGCCGCGTACCAGGACATCTTCGGCAAGGACAACTACTTCCTGGAGATCATGGACCACGGCCTCGACATCGAGCGCCGGGTCCGCGAAGGGCTCACCGAGATCGCCCGCAAGCTCGACATCCCGCCGGTGGTCACCAACGACTCGCACTACACCCACGAGGCGCAGGCCGAGGCGCACGACGTGCTGCTCTGCGTGCAGACCGGCAGCAACGTCGCCGACCCGAACCGGTTCCGCTTCGAGGGTGGCGGCTACTTCGTCAAGTCCGCCGACCAGATGCGCGCCGTCGACTCCTCCGAGCTGTGGCAGCAGGGCTGCCGCAACACGCTGCTGGTGGCCGAGAAGGTCGACCCGGCGGGCATGTTCACGTTCCACAACCTGATGCCGCGGTTCCCGATCCCCGAGGGCGAGACCGAGGAGTCCTGGTTCCGCAAGGAGACCTTCGCCGGGCTCAAGCGCCGCTTCCCCGACGGCATCCCCGAGGGCCACGTCGTCCAGGCCGAGTACGAACTGGGCGTCATCATCCAGATGGGCTTCCCGTCGTACTTCCTCGTGGTCGCCGACTTCATCCAGTGGGCCAAGAGCCAGGGCATCGCGGTCGGCCCCGGGCGTGGTTCGGCGGCCGGCTCGCTCGTGGCGTACGCGCTGGGCATCACCGACCTCGACCCGATCCCGCACGGCCTGATCTTCGAGCGGTTCCTCAACCCCGAGCGCGTCTCCATGCCGGATGTCGACATCGACTTCGACGAGCGCCGGCGCGGCGAGGTCATCAAGTACGTGACCGACAAGTGGGGCGAGGACAAGGTCGCGCAGATCGCCACGTTCGGCACGATCAAGGCGAAGGCTGCGATCAAGGACTCGGCCCGGGTGCTCGGCTACCCGTACGCGGTCGGCGACCGGATCACCAAGGCCATGCCCCCGGCGGTGATGGGCAAGGACATCCCGCTGTCCGGCATCTTCGACCCGAAGCACCCCCGCTACGCCGAGGCGGGCGAGATCCGCGGCCTCTACGAGTCCGACCCGGACGTCAAGAAGGTCATCGAGACCGCCAAGGGCATCGAGGGCCTGATCCGGCAGACCGGTGTGCACGCCGCCGGCGTCATCATGTCCGCCGAGCCGATCATCGAGCACATCCCGCTGATGCGGCGCGACTCCGACGGCGTCATCATCACGCAGTTCGACTACCCGACCTGCGAGTCGCTCGGGCTGCTGAAGATGGACTTCCTCGGCCTGCGCAACCTGACGATCATCGACGACGCGGTGAAGAACATCCAGCTCAACCACGGCCGGGAGCTGGACCTGCTCGGCCTGCCGCTGGACGACAGGCAGGCGTACGAGCTGCTGGCCCGCGGCGACACGCTCGGTGTGTTCCAGCTCGACGGCGGGCCGATGCGCTCGCTGCTGCGGCTGATGAAGCCGGACAACTTCGAGGACATCTCCGCCGTCCTGGCGCTCTACCGGCCCGGCCCGATGGGCGTGGACTCGCACACCAACTACGCGCTGCGCAAGAACGGGCTCCAGGAGATCACCCCGATCCACCCGGAGCTGGAGGAGCCGCTGCGCGAGATCCTCGCGCCCACCTACGGCCTGATCGTCTACCAGGAGCAGGTGCAGCGCGCCGCGCAGATCCTCGCCGGCTACACGCTCGGCCAGGCGGATCTGCTGCGCCGGGCGATGGGCAAGAAGAAGAAGGAGATCCTCGACAAGGAGTTCATCCCGTTCCGGGACGGCTGCCGCGAGCGCGGCTACTCCGACGAGGCCATCCAGGCCGTGTGGGACGTGCTGGTGCCGTTCGCCGGCTACGCGTTCAACAAGGCCCACTCCGCCGCGTACGGCCTGGTCTCCTACTGGACCGCGTACCTCAAGGCGCACTACCCGGCCGAGTACATGGCCGCCCTGCTCACCTCGGTCGGTGACGACAAGGACAAGATGGCCATGTACCTGTCCGAGTGCCGCCGCATGCGCATCCAGGTGCTCCCGCCGGACGTGAACACCTCGGCCGGGCCGTTCACGCCGGTCGGCAAGGAGATCCGCTTCGGTCTCGGCGCGGTGCGCAACGTCGGCGCGAACGTGGTCGCCTCGATCATGCGGTGCCGGGAGGAGAAGGGCGACTACGCCGACTTCTACGACTTCCTGTCCAAGGTCGACGCGGTGGTCTGCAACAAGAAGACCATCGAATCGCTGATCAAGGCCGGGGCGTTCGACTCGCTCAAGCACCCGCGCAAGGGCCTGCTCGCCGTGCACGCCGACGCCATCGACGCGTACGCCGACGTCAAGCGCAAGGAGGCGGTCGGCCAGTACGACCTGTTCGGCGCCGGCTTCGGCGAGGCGGAGACCGGCGGCACCACCACTGTCATGCCGGTCATCGGCGAGGGGGAGTGGGACAAGCGCGACAAGCTCGCGTTCGAGCGCGAGATGCTCGGCCTGTACGTCTCCGACCACCCGCTGTTCGGCCTGGAACACGTGCTCGGGGCGGCCGCCGACACCACGATCGCCGCGCTGTCCGAGGAGGGCACCGTGCCCGACGGCGCGGTGGTCACGCTGGCCGGCATCCTCTCCGGCGTGCAGCGCCGGGTCACCAAACAGGGCCGGGCGTGGGCGTCGGCGACGCTCGAAGACCTCGCCGGCGGCGTGGAGACGCTGTTCTTCCCGAATACGTACGAGGTGATCGGGCAGTACATCGCCGAGGACGCCATCGTGGTGGTCAAGGGCCGGGTCGACCGGCGCGACGACACCCCGCGCATCATGGCGATGGACATGTCCATGCCGGACGTCACCAGCAACCCGGCCAACAAGCCGGTCACGCTGACCATCCCGGTGCACCGCTGCACGCCGCCGCTGGTGGAACGGCTCAAGGAGACGCTCGTGCTGCACCCCGGCGACACCGAGGTGCACGTCAAGCTGCTCAACGGCGGCAAGGTCACCACGCTGCGCCTCGGCCCGTTCCGGGTCGCGCCCACCACCGCGCTGATGGGTGACCTGAAGAGCGTCCTCGGCCCGGCCAACGTGAGCTGACCGGGCCGAGCGCCTCCGGCGCGACGCCGGGGACGTACCGCTAGACGCGGGTGACGCGGATGGCGTCGGCGATCACGTACCCGGTGCTGCCGGACCACCGGCTGACACCCACCTTGTTGGCGTCCCCGGCGGCCAGGGTGAAGGTGCCCAGCGAGCGCCACGCGCCGCCGTTCGCCGTCTGGTTCACCGAGACCGTCTGGTTGCCGCTCGTCGTCGCGACGATGTACGGCGTGGACGTGTTGTAGCCGGCCACTGCCGGATACCAGACCTCCACCCGGTAGGTGGCTGTCGCCGGGATGTTCACCTTGTACCAGGCGGTGTCGCTGGCCGCGACGGGGTTGGCGTACCGGTAGTCGGCGCCGTAGCGCTGCGCCGAGTACGTCGAGGTGCTCCAGTTGGCGCTCGCGGTGAACCGGCCGGCGGTGGTGTTGTCCACGATGGTCGACCAGGCCGTCGGCGGGGGCGTGGTGCCGCCGGTGACGAGCTGCATGTAGTAGGTCCAGTTCCAGTTCGAACCCGGGTCGGTGTGCGTCGCGCCCGGCACCTGGTTGTGCCCGATGATGTTGGTGCGGGTCTTCGGGATGCCGTACTTGTCGCACAGGTACCGGGTCAGCGCCGCCGACGACCGGTACATCGCGTCGGTGTACCAGGAGGCGTTGTCGACGTACCCCTCGTGCTCGATGCCGATCGACTGGGTGTTGTAGGTCCAGTTGCCGGCGTGCCAGGCGATGTCCTTGTCCCGCACCATCTGCGTCACCGCGCCGTCGGAGGAGCGGAGCAGGTAGTGCGCGCTGGTGCCGGCGGCGGCGTTCTGGAACCAGCTGATCGAGCCGGCGTAGCTGCCCTGCATGGTGTGGATGACGATGTAGTTGATCGGGTACGCCGACTCCCGGCTGGAGACCGTGTAGTTGGACGAGTTGGCCGGCACCCAGGCCGCCGGGCCGTAGTCGGTGCTCAGGGTGCCGAAGTCGCCGGTGCCCAGCGGCGCCACGTCGGCGTACCGCCCCCGCTGGGGCGCGACCGGGCGGCCGTCCACGCTGACCTCGCCGCCGGCCGTGGACGCGATGAAGCCCCGGGCGAGCAGGTCGTACACGGAGTCGGCGTACAGCCGGGCGGTGGCCGCGTCCGCCGAGCCGCCGTAGCGGGCGATCGGGCCGTACCACTGGTTGACGTCGTCGCGCTGCGCCGCGGTCAGCCCGGCCTCGTCGGCGTAGGAGCGCAGAACCGCCGCCGCGCCGGCCACGTTCGCCGCGTCCCGGGTACGCAGTTCGGCGCGGTCCAGCCGGGTCCGGCGCGCGGCCTCGTCGAGCGTGCGCACCTTCGGGTTGCTGGTCAGGTGCATCACGCCGTATCCGCCGGAGGCGCTGGGCTCGCCGCCGTGACCGTCCAGGCGGGTCTCGGCGTACCCGAGCGCGGCGAGCAGGTCGCGCGGCACGTCGGAGCCGGCGGCGGCCCGGTCGAAGGCGGCGGCGAGCGGTTGCGCGCCGTGCTGTGGCGCGGCCTGGGCCGGCTGGCCGGTCAGGCCGATCATGAGGATCAGGGCGCCGCCGAGCAGGTGGCTCATCCGACGCGAGGGTCTCCGAATCGTCACAGGCACTCCTCGTCCACTACAGGGGGGCGACTGCGCTCACGTCGCCGGTTCGCCGCACCCTATAGCGTGACGTTTGTCTATGTCGATACCTTGCATCAACGCTCTCTTTGATGAAGACTTCCTTCAGATGCGGGGCCGGCCCCGTACCGTCGCGGTCTTGCCCGGCGCGCCACGGCCGGGCAGCATCGTGCGGATGCCGCCCACCGACCTGCTGCGGGTCCGCGACCTGGTGCCCGACTTCCTCGCCTGCGCCGGCCGCGGCGCGCCGGAACTCCCGGCCTCCCGTTACCCGGCCGGGCATCCGGACGTGGCGCGGGCGCTGCGCCGCGACGGCGACTGGTCCGACGCCGCCCGGGTGGCCGCCGTCCTCGACGGGCTCCGCGACCGCGCCGCCGACCTGGCGGCAAGAGCCGAGACGGTACGCGTGGCGCTGCCCCACGGCGTCGCGGCGGTGGCCGGCGCGCTGGGCTGGTCCGGCGACGGCGGGCCGGTCGAGTGCGTCGTGCTGGTCGGGCTGAACCAGGCCAACGGCTGGGCCGGCGAGCTGAACGGCAGATACGCGCTCTTCCTCGCCGTGGAACAACTCGGGCCGCCGGAGGACCTCGACCTGCTGGTGCGGCACGAGGCCGCGCACGTGGTGCACGACCGCCGCGTCGCGATCCGCGACTGGCCCGAGTACGGGGTGGCGAACGCGCTGTTCACCGAAGGGCTCGCCACGCAGGTCACCGCGGAACTCGACGCCGGACGGCCGGACGAGGCGTACCTCTGGTTCGGCCGCCCCGGCCACCGCCCCTGGCTCGACGAGTGCCGCCGCCGGTGGCCGAAGATCCTGCGGCGCGTACGCGCCGACCTCGACGCCACCGACGCCGAGCACCACGCCCCGTACTTCCTGATGCGGGACTCGCCGCTGGCCGGCGACCTGCCCAAACGGTGCGGCTACCTGGTCGGCCTGACCGCGGTACGGCGCCTGCGCCGCCACCACACCCTACGCGACCTGGCCGCCTGGCCCTTGCCGAGGGTGCGATCGGAGATGGCCGCCGCCCTGACCGACCTCCCCCCACCCCCCTGACGCCCCACCCGGCCCGGCCCCGCCCCGCCCCGCCGCGACGATCATGAGGTTAGCGGCGCCTGCGGTCCGATTTGTCGCCGCTAACTTCATGATCGTCCGGCGGAGGCGCTGGTGTGGCGCGCCCCGGGCTCCCGCTCGCCGCCTCACCCCGCGATCTTGCACTTCCTGCCCGACTCCGCCGGCTCCGCTGCGCGATCTTGCGGTTTCGGCCCTGCGTTTCGCGGCTTTGCACCATTTGTCGGGGCCGAGAGTGCAAGATCGCGGGGCATGGGAGCCGGGGGTGGGGGCGGCGCCGGGGCCACGGGGGTGGGATTGGCGGTGTCGGGGTGGGGGAGGGGGTGGCTAGCGTCGGGCCATGGAGCTGGAGCAGGCGCAGAAGTTGTGGCAGCCCGAGCCGGGCTGGTTGAACACGGCCACCTATGGACTGCCGCCGGAGCCGGTGTGGGACGCCGTACAGCGGGTGCTCGCCGACTGGCGGACCGGGCGGGTGTCGTTCGAGGTGTGGGAGGAGTCGGTGGACCGCTCCCGGGCCGCCTTCGCCCGGCTGACCGGTGTGGACGTCGCCGACGTGAGCGTCGGCGCCAGCGCGTCGCAACTCGTCGCGCCGATCGCGGCCGGGCTGCCGGCGGGCGCGACCGTGGTGGTGCCCGAGACCGAGTTCACCTCGATCCTGTTCCCGTGGCTGGTCCAGCAGGAGCGCGGCGTGCGGGTACGCACCGTGCCGCTGGCCGGCCTGGTCGACGCGATCGACGCCGACACGGACCTGGTGGCGTTCAGCGTTGTGCAGTCCGCCGACGGCACTGTGACTCCGTACGACGAGATCGTCGCGGCGGCCCGGGCGCACGGCGCGTTCGTGGTGGCCGACGCGACGCAGGCGTGCGGGTGGCTGCCGTTCGCGGCGGACCGGGCCGACGCGGTGGTGGTGGCGGCGTACAAGTGGTTGATGGCGCCGCGCGGCTCGGCCTTCGCCTACCTGGCCCCGGCGCTGCGCGAGCGGATGCGCCCGGACGCGGCCGGGTGGTACGCCGGAAGCGACCCGCACGCCTCCTACTACGGACCGCCGCTACGCCTGGCCGACGACGCCCGGCGTTTCGACATCTCCCCGGCCTGGATGAGCTACGCCGGGGCGGCTCCGGCGCTGGAACTGCTCGCCGACCTGGACCCGGAGGCGGTGCGCGCGTACGACGTGGGGCTGGCCAACCGGTTCCTGGCCGGGCTGGGCCGGCCGCCCGGCGACAGCGCGATCGTCACAGTGGACGTGCCGGACGCGCAGGAGCGGCTGGCCCGGGCGGGGGTGCGCGCGGCGGTACGGGCCGGCCGGGTCCGCGCCTCGTTCCACCTCTACACGACCGAGGCGGACGTGGACCGGGCGGTCGAGGCCCTGACCGGCTGACCCCGCAACCGGAGAGCGGCCGGGAGCGGCCCGTAGGCGGCGAGAACGGCCGGCGCGTCACTGCGCGCCGGCCGTCCCGAACCGCTCAGCAGACGTCGAAGGTCGCGGACGTGTAGGAGAGCAGTTTCCATCCGCGGTCCGGTCCGAGGGTCATGTCCCACCTGCCGTCGGTCCGGCGACCGAGCTGGAAGTAGTCGGTGGTTCCGTCGTAGGCGTACCAGCCCTCGCCCTCCCAGACGACGAGCCGGGTGGCCGCCCGGGACAGGGTCCTGGCCCCGACGACGCCGTCGGCGACGAGGCCCCGGGCGCTCTGCCACCGCTTCGTGGCCGCCGTCGTCTGCGGCCCGAACCGGCAGTCGACGTCGGAGTGGGTGAGGTAGCCGTCGGCCCACAGGATCATCTGCCACATGGCGACGACGTTGCTGTACGAGCGTGTCGACGCCGAGATCGGGCCCTCGTCGCCCCAGTCGTCCCGCCAGTCGCCGGAACCCGTGATGTACCCCTGACTCACGCTCGCCGAGGCCGGTGCGGCCGAGACCGCGAGGACTCCGAGCATGGCGGCGGCCGTCGTGAGCGCGACGGCCGTGATTCGAGTACGCATGTGCATCTCCTCCGGCTGGTGGTGCCTTTGCCGGGGACACACCTGGCGCCCGTAGCCGGTTGCGCAGAGTCAGAGTCGAGACACAAGGCGTCAGGCCAGGTGGCCGCCGATCTTCGTGTACCCGCGCAGCAGGTCGCGGGAGATGATCAGCCGCTGCATCTCGTCGGTGCCCTCGAAGATCCGGTACAGCCGGACCTGCCGGTACCAGCGTTCGATCGGCAGCTCACGGGTGTAGCCCATGCCGCCGTGGATCTGGAGCACCCGGTCCACCACGCGGTTGACCATGCCGGCGCCGTAGAGCTTGCCCATCGAGGAGGCGTGCCGGGGGTCGAGGCCCTGGTCGACCGTCCAGGCCGAGCGCAGGATCAGCCAGCGGGCCGCCTCCAGCTCGGTCTCCGAGTCGGCGATCATCCACTGGATGGCCTGGTTGGTGCCGATCGGCGCGCCGAACGTCTCGCGCGTGTTGGCGTGGTCGATCGCCATCTGGAGGGCGCGTTCGGCGATGCCGATGGCGTGCGAGGGGATGGTGTAGCGGCCCTTGCCGATCCACTCCATGCCGAGCGTGAAGCCCTGCCCGATCTCGCCGAGGATGTTGCGGTGCGGCACGCGTACGCCGTCGAAGATCAGCGAGGCGGGGCCGCCCTCGCCCATGGTCTGGATGAACTCGGACCGCCAGCCCATCGCGCGGTCCACCAGGAACGCGGTGGCGCCGCCGCGGCGGGCGCCCTTCTCCGGGTCGGTGACCGCGACCACGATGGCGAAGTCGGCGTCGTTGCCGTTGGTGATGAACGTCTTCTCGCCGTCGAGGACCCAGTCGTCGCCGTCGCGGCGGGCGCGCAGCTTGATGTTCGCCGCGTCGGAGCCCGCGCCGGGCTCGGTGATGGCGAAGCAGGAGATCCGTTCGCCCTCGATGGTGGGGATGAGGAACTCGCGCTTCTGCTCCTCGGTGGCGTGGAACAGGATGTTGTCTGCCTCGCCGCCGAAGCGGAACGGCACGAAGCTGCGGCCCAGTTCGGTCCAGATCAGCGACTGCATCACCGCAGGCAGGGCCATGCCGCCGTACTCCTCGGGCGTGGCCAGCCCCCAGAAGCCGAACTTCTTGGCCTTGAGCTGGAGTTCGCGCAGCTCGGAGCGGTCCAGGCCGGGCTGGTGGGCGCGTTCGCGGCGCAGCACCTCCGCCTCCAGCGGCATCACCTCGCGGGTGACGAACGTGCGAACGGTGTCCCGGATCGCGCGTTCCTCGTCTGACAGTGCGAAGTCCACGGTGCCCCCTCAGGTCGACTGGCTATAAACTAGCGCTGGAAGTTTTGCCGCGTCCAGACCCGATGTCGAAAGGAGGATGATGACCAGGTGCCCCGACCCCGACAAGCCCTGCTCACCCGCGACCGGATCGTCGAGACCGCGCTGGCGCTGATCGACGCCGACGGGCTGGACGCGCTCTCGACCCGTCGGCTCGCCGCCGCGCTGGGCGTCCGCGGCCCCTCGCTCTACAACCACTTCGCCACCAAGGAGGAGATCCTCGACGCGGTGGCCGACGGCGTCGCGGCAACTGTCGACATCGGCGTCTTCGAGGAGTACGACTGGCTCGACGCGCTCGGTCGCTGGGCGCGCTCGTACCGGGCCGCGCTGGCCGCGCACCCGAACATCGTGCCGTACCTGGCGCAGGGGCCGGGCCGCCGTCCCGCCGCGCTCGCCATGGCCGACGCGGTCTACGGCTCACTGGTCCGGGCCGGCTGGCCGCCCGCGCGGGCCACGCACATCGGCGCCGCGATGCGCTACTTCGTGGCCGGGTCCGCGCTCGGCTCGTTCGCCCGCGGCTTCGTCGAGGACCCCTCGCTCTACGCCGCGCACCCGCACCTCAACCAGGCCCACCGCCTCGCCGGCCATCAGCGCAGCGTGGACGAGGGGGCGTTCGCGCTCGGCCTGGACGCGCTGCTGCACGGGCTGGCCGCCGAGTACGCGGCCACCGTCGCCCCGCTGGAACGGGTCGGCGGTCCGGAGTAGCGTCGAAACTCCCACCGCTAGTTTCCACCGCCCCCGAAGGACGCCATGGATCTCGCCGCCGCCCCTCCCGCCCTGCTGACGCGCCGCCACCTGCACGTCGCCGGTGACTGGGTCGACCCGTCGTCGGGCGACACCATCCCGGTCGAGAACCCGGCCACCGGGAGCATCGTCGGCGAGGTGCCCGCCGGCACACCGGCCGACGTGGACCGCGCGGTCGCCGCCGCCCGCGCCGCGTTCCCCGGCTGGGCCGCCACCGCCCCCGAGCAGCGGGCCGCGCACCTGGACCGGCTGCACGCCGCGCTCGCCGCCCGCGCCGACGAGATCGCCCGCACGGTGGCGACCGAGCTGGGTACCCCGCTCAAGCTCGCCACGCGCGTCCAGGCCGGCCTGCCGCTGACAGTGCTGCGGACCATGGTCGACCTGGCCGCCCGCCCGGCCGCCGAGCACACGGTCGGCAACTCGCTCGTGGTCCGGGAGCCGGTCGGCGTGGTCGGGGCGATCACCCCGTGGAACTACCCGCTGCACCAGGTGGTCGCCAAGGTCGCGCCCGCGCTCGCCGCCGGGTGCACAGTGGTGCTGAAGCCGAGCGAGCTGACGCCGCTGACCGCGTACCTGCTGTTCGACGCGATCACCGACGCCGGCCTGCCGCCCGGCGTGGTGAACCTGGTGCCCGGCACCGGCCCGGTGGTCGGCGAGGCGCTCGCCGCGCACCCCGACGTCGACCTGGTCTCGTTCACCGGCTCCACCGCCACCGGCCGGCGCATCGCCCACCTGGCCGCCGAGCGGATCGCCCGGGTGTCGCTGGAACTCGGCGGCAAGTCGGCGAACGTCGTCCTGGCCGACGCCGACCTGCCCACCGCGGTCAAGGTCGGCGTGGGCAACGCGCTGCTGAACTCCGGGCAGACCTGCACCGCCTGGACCCGGATGCTGGTGCACCGCGACCGCTACGCCGAGGCGCTGGACCTGGTCGCGGCGGCGGTGGCCGGCTACCGGCTCGGCGGCCCCTTCGACCCGGCCACCCGGCTCGGCCCGCTGGCCTCCGCCGCGCAGGCCCAGCGGGTACGCGACCACGTCGACCGGGCGCTCGCCGACGGCGCCCGGCTCGTCGCCGGTGGCCCGGACGCGCCACTGCCGCCGCAGGGGCACTTCGTGGCGCCCACCGTCTTCGCCGACGTGCACCCGGACAGCGCGCTCGCCCAGGAGGAGGTGTTCGGGCCGGTGCTCGCGGTGATCCCGTTCGCCGACACCGACGAGGCGGTCGCCATCGCCAACAACTCCCGGTACGGGCTGGCCGGCGCGGTCTGGTCGGCCGACGAGGAGGCGGCGCTGGCAGTGGCGCGGCGGATGCGTACCGGCCAGGTGGACGTCAACGGCGGCGCGTTCAACCCGCTCGCCCCGTTCGGCGGCTACAAGCAGTCCGGCCTCGGCCGCGAGCTTGGCGCGTACGGCATGGAGGAGTTCACCGAGGTGAAGGCGATCCAGCGATGAGGGCGCTCGTGGTGCGCGGCCGGGGCGAGACACCGGCGGTCGAGGACGTACGGCTGCCCGCGCCCGGCCCGGGTGAGCTGCGGGTACGCATCCGCGCCGCCGGCATCTGCCACTCCGACCTGGCCATGGTGGACGGCACGCTGGCGCCCGCGTACCCGCTGGTGCTGGGGCACGAGGCCACGGGCGTGGTGGCCGAGGCCGGGCCCGGCACGACGCTCGCGGTCGGCACACCCGTGGTGCTCAACTGGGCGCCGGCCTGCCGGGAGTGCTGGCACTGCCGGCACGGCGAGCCGTGGCTCTGCGCCGCCAACCCCAACCCGTCGACACCCCGGGGCGAGACGGCTGCCGGTGAGCCGCTTCAGGTCACGCTCGGGCTCGGCGCGCTCGCCGAGGAGGTGGTGGTGCCGCAGCACGCCGCCGTGCCGGTGCCGGCCGGACTGCCGCCGGAGCAGGCCGCGGTGCTGGGCTGCGCGGTGCTCACCGGCGTCGGCGCGGTCCGCAACACCGCGCGGGTCGTACCCGGCGAGTCGGTGGCGGTGATCGGGCTCGGCGGGGTGGGCCTGGCCGTGCTGACCGCCGCGCGGCGGGCCGGCGCGTCGCCGATCCTCGCCGTGGACGTGGTGGAGGCCAAGCGGGACCTGGCGCTCGCCGCCGGGGCCACCGACTTCCTGCGCTCGGACGACCGGCTGGGCAAGGAGATCCGGGTCCGCACCGAGGGACGCGGCGTGGACCACGCGTTCGAGTGCGTCGGCCGGTCCGCCACCATCCGCGCCGCCTGGCGGGCGACGCGGCGCGGGGGAGCGGTCACCGTGGTCGGCATGGGCGGCAAGGACGACATGCTCAGCCTCTCCGCGCTGGACATCTTCCACTCCGCGCGCACGCTGCGCTCCTCGGTGTACGGCTCGACCGACCCGGACCGGGAGGTGCCGGAGCTGGCCGAGGCGCTCGCCGCCGGTGACCTGGACCTTGGGCCGCTGGTGAGCGGCACGGTGCCGCTGACCGAGGCGCCCGCCGCGCTGGAGCGGCTGGCCCGCGGCGAGGGCGCCCGCTGGGTGGTCACCTTCCCGGACTGATCCGGCTCCGGGCCGGATTCGCCGGTGGCGCATCCGGATCGGGCCGTGCGGACGAACCCCTGGGTAGGAGAGCTACCCGGGGGTACGTCCGTTGCTGACCGAGAACATGCCGGCCTGGGCCGCCGAGACGGCCCGCAAACGGCTGACCGCCGCCGCCGAGGACCTGGACGACAACCGGGTCGCCGGGCTGGTGCTCGACCTGGCCGCCGAGGCCGGGGTGGTGCCCGCCTGGGAACAGGTGTGCCTGCCGCTGCTGGGCACGCTGCGCGGCGACAGCGCCGCCGAGATCGCCGTCGAGCACGCCCTCTCCGAGGGGGTACGCGTCGGCCTGGACGTGTTCGGCCGTGAGCCGTCCCGGCCGCTTCCCGCCCAGGGCGTGCTGCTCGCCGGCGCCGAGCACGAGACGCACTGCCTCGGGCTGCACGCCCTCGCCGCGGCGCTGCGCGAACGCGGCCGGGGCGCGCTGCACCTCGGCCCGGCGCTGCCCTGGTCCGCGCTGGCCGGCGCGGTGGTCCGGGTCCGCCCGCGGGTGGTGGTGGTCTGGTCGCAGTCGCCGCTGACGGGCCGCGCGTACCGCCTGGTCCGTCTGCGGCGGGACCTGCCCGGGGTACGCGTGCTCGCCGCCGGCCCGGGGTGGATCGAGCCGTTCCCGCCCTCGTCGGCCGTGCCGCGTCGCCTCACCACGCTCGGTGAGGCGACGCTGGCCTGCCTCGCCGGAGGCGGCGCCTGACGCCAGGGCGCCTGACCGGCCCGCGCCTGACGCCGGCTGCCTGATCGGCTCGCCTGACGCCCGCCGCCTGGCATCCGGTCAGCCGGCGCGGAGGCCGCGCAGCAGCGTGGCGACGGCGGCCTCCGGGTCGAAGCCGTCATCGGGGGAGGCGAGCTGGTTGCTCAGCAGCCCGTCGACGAGCGCCAGCAGCATCCGGAAGTGGGCGGGCGGATCGGCCGAGCCGAGCGTGGCGAGCAGCGGCTCGCCCCAGCCGGCCAGCCGTGCCCGGGCGGCCTCGATCGCCGGGCGCAGGTCGGGCCGCACGGCCGCCTCGACGAACAGCGCGTACCGGGCCAGGGTGACCACCCGCTGCTGGTCGGTGAACTCCCGGATCAGCCGGCCGACCACGGCGGCGAACGCGGCGACGTCGCCCGGCGGCAGGTCCGCGGCGAGCCGTTGCCAGGCCGCCGTCTCCACCTCGACCAGCCGGTCGAAGACGCCGGTGACCAGCGCCTCCCGGGTGCGGAACCGGTTGGACGCCGAGCCTTCGGGCAGGCCCGCCTCCGCGTCCACGGCCCGGTGGGTGAGCTGCCGCGGCCCTCCGGTGCCGAGCACCCGGATGGCGGCGTCGAGCAGGAGCTGCCGGCGATCGGTCACCCGGTCAGACTACAGCCGTAGTGTGGCCGACTACATCTGTAGTACGGTGACCGCATGGGCGGACGCGCGGTCGTGGTCGGGGGCGGCATCGGCGGGCTCGCGGCGGGCATCGGCCTGCGCGCGGCGGGCTGGGAGGTGACGGTCCTGGAGCGGTCGGCCGCGTTGCCGCACAGCGGCACCGGGCTCGGCATCTGGCCCGCCGCGATGCGCGCCCTGGACGCCCTCGGCGTCGGCGACGAGGTGCGCCGCCGGGGCAGCCGTCAGGCCGGCGGGTCGATCCGCCGTCCCGACGGCAGCCGGATCGCCACCGTCGACGTCGAGCGGCTGGAACGCCGGCACGGCGAGCCGGTGCACCTGGTCACGCGGCCGGTGCTGCTCGCCGTCCTGGCCGGCGCGCTGCCCGGCCCGGCGCTGCGCCTCGGCGCGCCGGTGGTCGACCCGGCGTCACTGCGCGACGCGTACGACCTGGTGGTGGGCGCGGACGGGATCAACAGCGTGGTGCGCGCGCAGATGTACGGGCGGCGGTACCCGCTGCGCTACGCGGGCGCGGTGGCCTGGCGCGGCGTGGTCGACATGGACCTGGCCGAGGGTGGCGAGACCTGGGGGCGGGGGCGCAAGTTCGGGCTGACCCCGGCCGGGCCGGGCCGCACCAACTGGTACGCCGCGGTGCGGCTGCCCGAGGGGCACCCGGCGCCGCCGGACGACCGGGCCGAGCTGCGCCGCCTCTTCGGCGACTGGCATTCGCCGGTGCCGGAGGTGCTCGACGCGCTCACCCCGGAGGGGATCCTGCGGCACGAGATCCGCGACCTGACGCCGCTGCCGTCGTACGTGTCCGGCCGGACGGCGCTGCTCGGCGACGCCGCGCACGCGATGACTCCGGACCTCGGGCAGGGCGCCTGTCAGGCGCTGATCGACGCGGTCGCGCTCGCCGACTGCGTACGCGACGCCTCAGACGTGCCGGCCGCGCTGCGCGCGTACGACGGGCGACGCCGGCGGCCCACGCAGCGGATCGCGGCCGGCGCGCGATGGGCCGGGCGGCTGTCCGGCGTGCGGCGGCTGCTGCCGGTACGGGACGCGCTGCTGCGGATGGCGCTGGCGGCCGGCCCACCCACGTGACCTGAGACACATCCGATACGAACCCGTTCCGTATCGAAACCGGCTCACCTAGGCTCGGTAACGTTACGAGTCTGACCCGTATCGTATTTCGAACGCGGGTGAACCGGGGGGAGAACGGCAGTGGAACCACACGAGAACACCGGACACCCGAGGAGGTGGGCGATCCTCGGGGTGCTGGTGATCAGCCTCCTCGTGGTCGTCCTCGACAACACCATCCTCAACGTCGCGCTGCGCACCCTGGCCGACCCGGTGCACGGCCTCGGCGCCACCCAGGGCGAGCTGGAGTGGGCGATCAACTCCTACACGCTCGTCTTCGCCGGACTGCTGTTCACCTTCGGCGTGCTCGGTGACCGGCTCGGCCGCCGCCGCTTCCTGATCCTCGGGCTGGCGCTGTTCGGCCTGTCCTCGCTGCTGTCCGCGTACGCGCAGGACCCGGGCCAGCTCATCGCGGCCCGCGCGCTGATGGGCGTCGGCGGCGCGGCCATCATGCCGGTGACACTCTCGATCATCTCCAACGTCTTCGACCCGCGCGAGCGCGCCAAGGCGATCGGCGTCTGGGCCGGCGCGGTCGGCCTCGCGGTGGCGATCGGCCCGGTGCTCGGCGGCGCGCTGCTGGAGCACTTCTGGTGGGGCTCGGTCTTCCTGATCAACGTGCCGGTGGTGGCGCTCGGCGTGGTACTCGTCGCGGCCCTGGTCCCCGAGTCGCGCGACCCGAAGCCCGGCCGGGTCGACCTGCTCGGCGTGCTGCTCTCGGTGGTCGGCCTGGTCGCGCTCACCTACGGCATCATCGACGGCGGCGAGCACGGCTTCGGCCGCCCGCAGGTGTGGGTCGCGGTGCTCGGCGGTCTCGCGGTGCTCGGCTGGTTCGTCGCCCACGAGCTGCGCAGCGACCACCCGTCGCTGGACGTACGGCTGTTCCGGGTGCCCCGCTTCGCCGCCCCGGTGGCCCTGGTCGGGCTGGTCTTCTTCGCCGCGATGGGCGTGATGTTCTTCGGCGCGTTCTACCTCCAGCTCGTCCGCGGCTACAGCCCGCTGGAGAGCGGCCTGCTGTTCCTGCCGTTCGCCGCGGCCCAGCTCATCTTCGCGCCGCGCAGCGCGGCGATGGTCCGCCGCTACGGCGGCCGGGCGGTCGCCGCCGTCGGGCTGCTGCTCACCACTGTGGCGCTCGCCGCGTTCGTCTTCATCGACGCGGACACCCCGATCTGGATCTTCTCGGCGCTCGGTTTCCTCCAGGGCGCCGGGATGGCCAACATCATGCCGCCGGCCACCGAGTCGATCATGTCCTCGCTGCCCCGGGAGAAGGCCGGCGTCGGTTCCGCAGTCAGCAACACCGTGCGCCAGGTGGCCGGCGCGCTCGGCGTGGCGGTGCTCGGCTCGGTGCTCTCCGCTGTCTACCGCGACCAGGTCGGCCCGGCGGTGGCGGCCCTGCCCGCCCCGGTGCGCGACGCGGCCCGCGAGTCGGTCTCCGGGGCGTACGCGGTCGCCGGCCGGCTCGGCCCCGACGCGCCGCGGCTGATCGACGCGGCGAACGACTCGTTCGTCTCGGCCATGCACTGGGCGGCGGGTACCTCCGCGGTGGTGGCCGCGCTCGGCATCGTGATCGTGCTGCGCTGGATGCCGGGCCGGCCGGTCGTCGCCCCCGACGCGACGCCGGTCACCGACCGGGAGTTGGCCGGTACCGCGTAGGTTCGTGGACAATGTCTGACATGACTTCCACGGCGGATGCTCCGCGGTCGCCCGGGCGACCGCGGAGCACCCGCGCGGACGAGGCGATCGTCGACGCCACCCTCGACCTGCTGGCCGAGGGCAGCACCATAGAGTCGCTGTCCATCGAGGCGATCGCGGCCCGCGCCGGCGTCGGCAAGGCCACCATCTACCGCCGCTGGCCGGGCAAGGACGCGTTGCTGCTGGACGCGTTGCGCACGCTCAAGGGGCCCGCGCCCCGCACCGCCGGGCGCTCCGTCCGCGACGACCTGGTGCTGCTCGTCGGCGCCGTGGGCCAGCACGCCGACCCCCGGGTCCGCAAGATCATGCCCTGCCTGGTGCCCGAGGTGAACCGCAGCTCGGCCCACCGGCAGGCGTACGAGGCGATCGTCGAGCCCCGGCGCGCGGCGCTGCGCGAGGTGCTGCGCCGCGGGATCGAGCAGGGCGAGCTGCGCGCCGACCTCGACGTCGAGGTGACCATGTCGCTGCTCACCGCGCCGATGCTCACCCAGCGGATGCTGCGCTGGCACCCCGAGCGTGACGAGCGGATGCTGCCCGAGCGGATCGTGGACACGGTCCTGGACGGCCTGCGCGTGCGCTGATCCCCGGGTCGCCGTGCCCGGCCGCTCAGCGGCCGGGCGTGCGCAGCCGGTGCAGGCGCAGCGCTAGCTGCACCTCCAGCGCCCGCTCCGGCCGCTGCCAGTCCGCGCCGAGCAGGTGCCCGACCCGCTCCAGCCGCTGGGTGACCGTGTTGACGTGCACGTGCAGCTGCTCGGCGGCGCGAGCCAGGCTGCCGCCCACCCCGAAGTACGCCTCCAGCGTCTTCACCAGCGCGGTGCCCCGCCGGGCGTCGTAGTCCAGCACCGGCCCCACCGTGGTGGCGAGGAACCGGGCCACGTCCCGGTCCCCGGCGTCACCGACCGCGCCCAGCAGCAACCCGACGAACCCCAGCTCGGCGGTGCTCGCCCCCTGCCCGGCCCGGCCCAGCGCACCGAGCGCGGACAGGCAGCGCTCCGCCTCGGCGAACGTGACAGCGAGCGACGCCGGGCCGGTCGACGGCCCGCTCGCCCCGGCGGTCACCGGCCGGCCGGTCACCCGGGACAGATCCCGCGCCACCGCGCGTGCCGCACCACCGGCGTCGTGGCCGGGCAGCATCAGCACCACCCGCCCGTCGCGCGCCGCGGCCAGGCCACCCCGGGTCGAGGCGTACGTGGTGGCCCAGGACAGCACCCGCTGCCGGGCGGAGCCGGTCTCGGCGAACGCGTCGTCGCCGACCGCGACCAGCACGTGCGGGGCGTCCAGGTCCACCCCGATCCGGCGGGCCCGTGCCCGCAGCGCGTCGGCGTCGCGCAGCGGCCGGGCGATCAGGTCGTCCAGCAGCTCGCCGCGGACCCGTCCCTCCGCCTCGGCCACGGTCCGGCGGAACAGCAGCAGCAACGCGGTCACCAGCGCGGCCCGCTCCAGGATGCGCTGGTCGGCGTCGACCAGCTCGTCGTCCGGGCGCAGCACCAGCGCGCCCAGGTTCTCCGCACCGGCCACCACCGCCGCGTACCAGAGCGGGCCCCGGCGCACGCTCCGCCCCTCCGTACGCGACGCGGCCACCGCCTCCACGATGTCGGCCCGGTCCGGCTCCTCGATCTCACCGACCCGGGCCAGCCGCCGGCCCTCGGCGTCCAGCGCCAGCAGCGCGCCGCCGAGCACCTCGGTGACCGCCGCCGCCACGTCCTCCATCCCGCCGCCGCGCACCACCAGCGCGGTCATCCGGTCGTGCGCGGCGGCGGCACGCTCCACCGAGCTGCTGTGCGCCCGGATGGTGCTGTTCGCCGCCGACAGCTCCGCCAGCGCCGCACGGGTCTCGGCGAGCAGGCGCGCGGTGTCGATCGCCACCGCCGCGTGCGCCGCCAGGGACACCAGCAGCGACACCTCCTCGCGGGCGAACGGCCGGGCCGAGCGGTTCGCCGCGTACAGCACGCCGATCACGCTGGACCCCAGCCGCAGCGGCACGCCGAGGATGGCCACCAGCCCTTCCTCGCCCACCCCGCCGTCGATCTCGCCGGTGTGCCGGAACCGCTCGTCCTCCTGGTAGTTCGAGGTGACGTACGGGGTGCCGGTCTGCGCGACCAGCCCGCCCAGCCCGTCGCCCAGCTCCAGCCGCAGCCGCTGGAACCGGGCCGAGATCGAGCCGTCGGTGACCCGCATGTACGTGTCGCCGCGCTCGTCGTCGTTGAGCGTCATGTACGCCACGTCGGTGCCGAGCAGGATCCGCGCCCGGTGCACGATCGCGCGCAGCACGTCGTCCAGGTCGCGCAGGCCGGCCAGGTCGCTCGCGGTGTCGTACAGGCCGGACAGCTCGGTCTCCCGGCGGCGCCGGCGGGCCAGCAGCGCCCGAACCCGCAGCGCCACCACCTTCGCCTGCTCCAGCTCGGCCAGCCGTTCGGCGGGCAGGCCGGCGGCGCGCGCGGCCACCAGCGGGCCCTCGAACTCGACCGCGGCGGCCTCGCGCGCCAGCAGCTCCAGGAACTCGACCGGCGACGACATGACCGACATTGTGCGCGGGGCCACTAGTTCGCCGTCCAGCCCCCGTCGAGGGCGATCGAGGTGCCGGTGAGGAACGCGGCGGGCGGCGAGCACAGGTACGCCACCAGTTCGGCCACCTCCGCCGGCTCGATCAGCCGCTTGATCGCCGCCCGGGCCAGCATGATCTTCTCGACCACCTCGTCCTCGCCGATGCCGTGGGTGGCCGCCTGGTCGGCGATCTGGCTCTCCACCAGCGCGGTGCGCACGTACGCCGGGTTGATGCAGTTGGCGGTGACACCGTGCGCGGCGCCCTCCAGCGCGACCACCTTGGACAGGCCCTCCAGCGCGTGCTTGGCCGAGACGTACGCCGACTTGAACGGCGACGCGCGCAGCCCGTGCACCGAGGAGATGTTCACGATCCGGCCCCAGCCGTTCGCGTACATCCGGGGCAGCGCGCGGCGGATCAGCAGGAACGGCGCCTCCACCATCACCCGCTGGATGTACTCGAAGCGCTCGACCGGGAAGTCCTGCACCGGCGCGACGTGTTGCAGCCCGGCGTTGTTGACCACGATGTCGGCGTCGGCGTCGAGCGCGTCCACCGCCGCCGGGTCGGCCAGGTCGATCCCCACGGCCCGGCCGCCGGTCTCGGCGGCCACCGCCTCGGCCGCGGCCACGTCGCGGTCCAGCACCACCACCGTCGCGCCGGCCGCCGCCAGGCGCAGGGCGCAGGCCCGCCCGATGCCGCCGCCACCACCTGTGACCAGCGCGGTGCGACCGGTCAGGTCGACGTGTACGACGTGGGGGACCGCCACGGGTTCTGCCGTCATGGCGCATGAACGTACGAGCCGGGTGCCCCCCGGCACATGGGGCGGCGGCACATACTCCACCGCCCGCGTGTGTGGTGCGCCGCGTCACCGTCCGCGCCCGGCGTGTCCGCCCGCCCCGCTGTCGGCGCGCACCAGTAGGGTGTGTCGAACACACGTACTGCTGGCGGCTCGGGGAGGAGGCGGCGTGCGCGTGCTGGGCGTCGACCCGGGGCTGACCCGGTGCGGGGTCGGCGTGGTCGAGGGCGTGCCGGGCCGCCCCTGCACGCTCGTGGCCTACTACGTGGTCTACACCGACCCCGAGGACGACCTCGCGCTGCGCCTGCTGCACCTGGACCGCTCGCTCACCGAGCTGGTCGCCGAGCACCGGCCGGACGCGGTCGCGGTGGAGCGCGTGTTCAGCCAGCACAACGTCCGCACCGTGATGGGCACCGCCCAGGCCAGCGGCGTCGCGGTCCTCGCCGGGGCCCGGGCCGGGCTGCCGGTGACGACGTACACGCCGAGCGAGGTGAAGGCCGCGGTGACCGGCTCCGGCCAGGCCGACAAGAAGCAGATGACCACCATGGTCACCCGGCTGCTGCGGCTGCCCGAGCCGCCGAAGCCGGCCGACGCCGCCGACGCCCTGGCGCTGGCCATCTGCCACGTGTGGCGCGGCGGCACGCGGTCCAAGCTGGCCGCCGCCGCGCAACAGGCCCGACGAGGAGGGACGCGATGATCGCGAGCGTACGCGGCACGGTGACCGCCACCGGCCCGGATCACGCGGTGGTGGAGGTGGGCGGCATCGGCCTGGCCGTGCAGTGCGCCCCCGGCACGCTCGCCGACCTGCGCGTGGGCCAGCCCGCCCGGCTCGCCACCAGCCTGGTGGTCCGGGAGGACTCGCTCACCCTCTACGGCTTCGCCGACGACGACGCCAAGCAGCTGTTCGAGCTGCTCCAGACCGCCAGCGGGGTCGGTCCCCGGCTGGCCCAGGCGGTGCTCGCCGTGCACACGCCGGACGCGGTCCGCAAGGCCATCGCCAACGCCGACACCGCGGCGCTGACCCGGGTGCCGGGCATCGGCAAGAAGGGCGCCGAGCGGCTGGTGCTGGAGCTGCGCGACCGGGTCGGCCCGGTGCCGGTGGGCGCCGACGGCGCGGCCGGGGTGACCGCCGGCACCTGGCCGGAGCAGGTCCGCCAGGCGCTCGTCGGGCTCGGCTGGACGGCGGGCCAGGCCGAGCAGGCGGTGGCCGCGGTGGCGGAGACCGTCGACGGCGAGACCCCGCCGGTTCCGGTGCTGCTCAAGCAGGCCATCCGCCTCCTGGGCCGGACCCGATGACCGGAGAGAACCTGGTCTCGGCGTACGTGGACGACGCCGAGCGGGACGCCGAGGCGAGCGTCCGCCCGAAGCGGCTCGACGAGTTCATCGCCCAGCACCGCGTCCGCGACCAGCTCGACCTGCTGTTGCAGGGCGCGATGCGGCGCGGCTCCCCGCCCGACCACATCCTGCTGTCGGGCCCGCCTGGCCTCGGCAAGACGACGCTGGCCAACATCGTCGCCGCCGAGCTGGGCACCGGGATCCGGGTGACCAGCGGCCCGGCCATCGAGCGCTCCGGCGACCTGGCCGCGATCCTGACCAGCCTCGCCGAGGGCGACGTGCTGTTCATCGACGAGATCCACCGGATCGCCAAGCCGGCCGAGGAGCTGCTCTACAGCGCCATGGAGGACTTCCGGGTCGACGTGGTGGTCGGCAAGGGGCCGGGCGCCACCGCCATCCCGCTCGACGTGGAGCCGTTCACGCTCGTCGGCGCCACCACCCGGTCCGGCCTGCTGACCGGCCCGATGCGCGACCGGTTCGGCTTCGTCGCGCATCTCGACTTCTACGCACCGGCCGACCTGGAGACGCTGCTGCACCGGTCGGCCCGCATCCTCGGGGTGCCGATCACCGCGGACGGCGCGGCGGAGGTCGCCGGCCGGTCCCGGGGCACCCCGCGTATCGCGAACCGGCTGCTGCGCCGCGTCCGCGACTACGCCGAGGTGCGCGCCGACGGCGTGGTCACGCTGGAGACGGCGCGGGCCGCGCTGACCGTCTACGACGTGGACGCGCTGGGCCTGGACCGGCTCGACCGGGCGGTGCTGACCGCGCTGGTCGACTCGTTCCGGGGCGGTCCGGTGGGCCTGTCCACGCTCGCCGTGGCGGTGGGGGAGCAGCCGGACACGGTCGAGGAGGTCTGCGAGCCGTTCCTGGTCCGGGCCGGGCTGCTGGCCCGTACTCCGCGCGGGCGGGTGGCCACCGAGGCCGCCTGGCGCCATCTGGGCCGTACGCCCCCGAATGGTACATTTGGTGCGGATGCCCCTCCGGGGCCCGATCTGTTCTCGGTGCAGACCGACCAGCCGTGATCCGTTCGTGATCTGTGCCGCATTCGGTCTTCTCAGGAGCAGGGACTAGACTTCGCCGCGGTTTGTACAGGACGTGAGAATCCGCTTCCGCTGCGGCGCCCTCCGGCGCCGGGGTGGAGGCCAACCGGAAGGTCTACACCGTGCTTTACGCAGCAGCGAGTGGCGGGGGAGCCGGCAGTCTGACGCCGATCCTCATGATCGCTCTGCTTTTCGTCGTCATGTACTTCATGATGATCCGTCCGCAGCAGAAGCGCCGCCGCGAGGCCGAGCAGATGCAGGCCGCTCTCGCCCCGGGCGACGAGGTGGTCACCATCGGCGGCCTGCACGGCACGGTCACCGCGGTCGAGGACGAGACGGTCCTGCTCGAGGTCGCCCCGGGCGTGCAGACCCGGTACGCCCGTCCCGCCGTCGCGCGCGTGATCAAGCGCTCCGAGGCGCCGGCGGCCGAGACGATCACCGAGGAAGCCGAGCCGGTCAAGGAGTGACCACCCGTCCCGGACGGGGCAGCGGATTCATCCGTACAAGTGGATAGTTGGGGTCGGCGCGCGGCGCCGGCATCCGGCCGGGCCGTGCGGCGCCCCCGCGCCGCGCTCCAGCCGGCGTGCCGTCCTCCGGTGCCGACCCGCCGGAGCAGTCGGGCGGACACCCCCGGCCCGACAGTTGTCGCCGCCGTGGAAGCGGCGCGACCGTACAGGGAGACAGGACAGCCGTGGCACCACCTCAGGGACAGATGCGGCCCGGACGGCAGCTCGCCGTGCTCGGGCTCATCTTCGTCGTCCTCTATCTATTGGTGTTCTTCTCGGGCGGCGCCAGCGGCGGCTGGAAGGACCGGTTGGAGCCGCGGCTCGGCCTGGACCTCGTCGGCGGCACCCGGCTGACGCTCGAGGCCACCAACACGGTGGACGGCAAGCCCCCGACCGCCGACAACCTCGAGGAGGCCCGGCAGATCATCGAGAGCCGGGTCAACGCGTACGGCGTGGCCGAGGCCGAGGTGGTCACCGAGGGCAACCGCAACATCGTCATCTCCCTGCCCGGCCAGAACCGCGACCTGACCGACGTCGGTGAGGCCGCCGAGCTGCGCTTCCGCAAGGTGCTCAAGGCCACCGACGGCAGCGGCGCCGCGGTCGCGCCCGCGCCGACGCCCAGCGCCACCCCGTCCGGTGCCGCCACCCCGTCGGGCAGCGCGTCGCCGAAGGCGAGCACGAGCCCCAAGGTGAGCGGGTCGCCGAGCGCCGGCGGGCAGGGCGGCATGGCCCCCACGCCGAGCGCCAGCGCCTCCGCGTCCCCGTCGGCCTCGCCGAGCGCCGCCGCGCCGAGCCCGAGCGCCAGCGCCGAGCCGGTTCCGCAGAGCATCGAGCAGCAGCGCAAGGCCGTCGAGCAGAAGGTCGGCGCGGCCGCCTGGGCCGCCGCCTCGGGCCTGCAGGCCCCGGCGGACCTGACCACCGACCCGTCGCTGGCGGACAAGCTCAAGCCGTTCGGCACGCTCACCCCGCAGGAGATCGCCGTCCTGCCGGTGGAGATGCAGTTCAACGTCCCGACCATCACCTGCGCCCAGCTCGACAAGCGGCCCGCCGCCTCGATCAAGGACGAGAAGCAGAAGGCGGTCGCCTGCGAGTCCGGCGCCAAGTACCTGCTGGACGTCGCGAAGGTGCTGGGCACCGACGTCAAGAACGCCTCCGCCCAGCTCGACCAGACCAGCTCCTGGGTGGTCAGTCTCAACTTCACCGGCGGCGGCCAGGAGAAGTGGACCGCGCTGACCCGCGAGGCGTTCACCAACGAGGGCCAGGCCTGCGACCAGACCGCGCTCGGCCAGGACGGCAAGTGCCGGGTCGCCGTGGTGCTGGACAACGAGATCGTCTCGTCCCCGGAGATCCAGGGCGTGCTGACCGGTGACTCGCAGATCACCGGCAGCTTCGACAACAAGGCCGCGAACGCGCTCGCCAGCCAGCTGCGCTACGGCGCGCTGCCGGTGACGTTCGAGCCGCAGGAGCAGCAGAACGTCACCGCGACGCTCGGCGACAGCCACCTCAAGGCGGGTCTGCTGGCGGCCGGCATCGGCATGCTGCTGGTCATCATCTACTCGTTCTTCTACTACCGGCTGCTCGGCTCGGTCATCTTCCTGAGCCTGGTGCTCTCCGCGCTGCTGGTGTTCGGCGCGCTCGTGGTGCTCGGCCGGTCGATCGGCTTCACGCTCACGCTCGCCGGCATCGCCGGCATGATCGTCTCGCTGGGCGTCGCGGCGGACTCGTTCGTCATCTACTTCGAACGACTGAAAGACGAGATCCGGGAGGGCCGCAGTCCACGCAGCGCGGTGCCCCGCGCCTGGATCCGGGCCCGCCGGACGATCATCTCGGCCAACGCCATCACGCTGATGTCGGCAGTGGTGCTCTACATCGTGTCCGTCGGCGCGGTGAAGGGCTTCGCCTTCGCGCTCGGCCTGGCGACCGTGCTCGACCTGGTCGTCGTGTTCCTCTTCCGCCACCCGATCATGACGATGTTCGCCCGTACCCGGGCGTTCCTGTCGCCGCGGGTCAGCGGTCTGGGCCGGGCGCTGCCGGCCCGGTCGGCCGAGCCGGGCAACGCCCGCAACCCGCGTGTGAAGGAGGCCTGAGATGGCTAAGAGCGGTCTGGCCGCCCGGCTCTACCGGGGTGAGGCGGATCTCAACATCGTCGGGCGGCGCAAGCTGTGGTTCGGCGTGGCCGGCGTGCTCGTGCTGATCGCCGTGCTGAGCTTCGCGATCAGCGGCTTCAAGCTGGGCATCGAGTTCGCGGGCGGCAACTCGTTCCAGGTGCCGGCCAGCGTCGGCACGCTGGACCAGGCCGAGCGGACCGTCGACGACGTGCTGGCCGACGAGGCGCCGGGCGTCGAGGTGGTCAGCGCGCAGAAGGTCGGCGGCACCAGCGGCGAGTTCTACGAGATGCGCACCGGCCAGCTCTCCGCCGAGCAGGCCAACGCGGCCAAGACCGCGATGGCGCAGGAGTTCGGCATCCCGGCCGACCAGATCAGCGGCAGCCAGGTCTCCGAGGCCTGGGGCAGCCAGGTCACCTCGCGCGCCTTCCTCGGCCTGGTGATCTTCATCGCGGTGGTGTCGATCTACCTGGTGCTGCGCTTCGAGTGGCGGATGGCTGCCGCCGCGATCGTCTCGCTGCTGACCAACCTGGCCCTGACCGCCGGCATCTACTCGCTGGTCGGCTTCGAGGTCACCCCGTCGACGATCATCGGCTTCCTCACGATCCTGGGCTTCGCGCTCTACGACGTGGTGGTGGTCTTCGACAAGGTGCAGGAGAACACGCGCGGCATCACCGCGAACAACAACGTCACCTACGGCGAGGCGTCCAACCTGGCGCTCAACCAGAGCCTCATGCGGTCGCTGAACACCTCGGTGGTGGCGCTGCTGCCGGTCGGCGGCCTGCTCTTCATCGGCGCCGGCCTGCTCGGCGCCGGCACGCTGAAGGACCTCGGCCTGGTGCTGTTCGTCGGTATGGCGGTGGCGTTCCTGACTTCGATCCTGCTGGCCACGCCGCTGCTGGTGCTGCTGAAGAACATGGACCCGCGGATCAGCGCCCACAACAAGCGGGTGCTGTCCCGCCGGGCCGCGCTCGCCCGGGGCGAGATCACGCCGAAGGGCCCGCGTACCGCAGCGCCGGCCGCCGACGCGCCGATCGACCCGGACGCGGCCGCGCTGGCCGGAGCCGCACCCAAGGTGGGCGCCCGGCCCGCGGGCAAGCGCCCCAGCGGCGCCCGCGGCGGCCGTCCCGCCGGTGGCGGCGGCAACCGGCCCGGCGGCAAGCGCCGCTGACCGCGGGGCCGGACGGAATCGGTCCGACGGCGTCCGTCATGCTGATGTCACGGCATGACGGACGCCGTCGTCGTTTCGAGAGGACATGGGACGCACCGTGACGGAGACCCACACCGCAGGGGTACGCGGAGACAGCGGCCCGGAGGTCGCCCAGCTCGTCGCCAGCCGGTTGCTGGACGTGCCGGACTTCCCCAAGCCGGGTGTCGTGTTCAAGGACCTGATGCCGCTGTTCGCCGACGGTGAGGCGTTCCGGGCGGTTATCGACGGCATCATCGCGTACCACGGGCGGGACTCGTTCGACACGGTCGCCGGCATCGAGGCGCGCGGGTTCGTGCTGGCGGCGGCGGTCGCGTACGCCACCGGCGTCGGCGTGGTGCCGGTGCGCAAGGCCGGCAAGCTGCCCCGGGCCACCCACTCGGCCTCCTACGCGCTGGAGTACGGCGAGGCGACGCTGGAGGTGCACCAGGACGCGTTCACCGCCGGTCACCGGGTGCTGGTGCTCGACGACGTGCTCGCCACCGGCGGGACCGCCGAGGCCACGCTCGACCTGGTGGAACGGGCCGGCGGGACGGTGGCCGGGTTCACCGTGCTGCTGGAGCTGGGCTTCCTCGAGGGCCGTAAGCGGCTGGCGCAGCGCCCGGTCCATGCCCTGTTGACCGTTTGACCGGGCCGGCCCGTCGGGCCGGTCGGCGCCGACCGTCCGGGGGAGCGGTGGCGTACCCTGCGTACGGGTAGCATTGCCCTTTGCCCGGCCCGGCCGAGATCTCCGGGGCGGCGAAGGCGCCGGGGCCCGGCCCCGGCGACCGCGTGGAACAACACCGGCCCCCGGGCCGGTTGAACCAGACGTCGGCCGGACGGCCGGCGCATCCCGGCGAGCGGTGAGGAGGCCGGTGTCCCACGATGTCGTCCCTCCGGTGGAGGGCACGGTGCACCCGACAGGCGACGCGGACGGCTCGGTGACCGAGCGCAGCGGCAACCCGCCGGCCCGGGCGACCGGCGCCACCGGCGGCGCGTCCGACGCGACGGCCGACGGCGGGGCGGTCGTGGTGCCGTTCCCGACCGAGGGTTCCACCGAGTCCACGCCCGGCAGCGGTTTCGCCCTCTCCAACGCGCCCACCGGCCGGCGGGTACGCGCCCGGCTGGCCCGGTTCAACGCGCCCTGGCAGACCTCGCAGGTCAGCGAGGTGCTGGAACCGTTGATCGCGACGCACCGGGAGAACCACCCCAAGGCCGACGCGCGGCTGCTCCAGCGCGCCTTCGACACGGCCGCGCGGTGGCACTCGGGGCAGTACCGCAAGTCCGGCGACCCCTACATCACGCACCCGCTCGCGGTGGCGACCATCCTGGCGAACCTGGGCATGGACACCACCACGCTGGTCGCGGCGCTGCTGCACGACACCATCGAGGACACCGAGTACACGCTCGACCAGATGCGCGCCGACTTCGGCGGTGAGGTCGCGCTGCTCGTCGACGGCGTCACCAAGCTCGACAAGGTCAAGCTCGGGGACGCGGCGAAGGCCGAGACCATCCGCAAGATGGTCGTCGCGATGGCGAAGGACCCCCGGGTCCTGGTGATCAAGCTGGCCGACCGGCTGCACAACATGCGGACCCTGACCTTCCTGCCCCGCCCGAAGCAGGAGCAGAAGGCCAAGGAGACGCTGGAGATCCTGGCCCCGCTGGCGCACCGCCTCGGTATGAACACGATCAAGTGGGAGCTGGAGGATCTCGCCTTCGGCACGCTGTTCCCGAAGCGGTTCGAGGAGATCAACCGGCTGATCGGGGAGCACCAGCCGCAGCGCGAGGCGCTGCTGCGCCAGGTGACCCAGAAGGTGTCCACCGACCTGAAGGCCGCCAAGATCAAGGCGGAGACGACCGGGCGGCCGAAGCACCTCTACTCGATCTACCAGAAGATGATCGTGCGGGGGCGCGACTTCAACGACATCTACGACCTGGTGGGCGTGCGGATCCTGGTCGACACGGTTCGGGACTGCTACGCGGCGCTGGGGGTCATCCACGCCAACTGGCAGCCGGTGCCGGGCCGGTTCAAGGACTACATCGCCATGCCCAAGTTCAACATGTACCAGTCGTTGCACACGACTGTCATCGGGCCCACCGGCAAGCCGGTGGAGATGCAGATCCGCACGTACGCGATGCACCGTACCGCCGAGTTCGGCATCGCCGCGCACTGGAAGTACAAGGAGCACAAGGGCACCCCGGTGGTGGGCCCGCCGGCGCACATCGACGAGATGACCTGGCTGCGGCAGCTGCTGGACTGGCAGCGCGAGGCGGCCGACCCGAGCGAGTTCCTGGACGCGCTGCGGTTCGACCTGTCCAGCCAGGAGGTGTACGTCTTCACGCCCAAGGGCGACGTCATCCCGCTGCCGACCGGGTCGACGCCTGTGGACTTCGCGTACGCGGTGCACACCGAGGTCGGGCACAAGTGCATCGGCGCGCGGGTCAACGGCAAGCTGGTGCCGCTGGAGTCGACGCTGTCCAACGGCGACGTGATCGAGATCTTCACGTCGAAGTCCGACACGGCCGGTCCCACGCAGGACTGGCTGGGCTTCGTCAAGAGCCCGCGGGCGCGTACGAAGATCCGCCAGTACTTCAACAAGGAGCGGCGCGAGGAGGCGATCGAGGCCGGCAAGGACGCGATCGTCAAGGCGATGCGCAAGCAGGGCATGCCGTTGCAGCGGATGCTCACCTCGGACGCGCTGATGGCGATCGCCCGGGACCTGCACCTGGCCGACGTGGCCTCGCTGTACGCGGCGGTCGGCGACAGCCAGGTCTCCGCGCAGTCGGTCGTGCAGAAGCTGATGGCGTCCTACGGCGGTGAGGAGGGCGCGGCGGAGGACATCGCCGAGACCGCCGTCGCCACCCGGCCGCCGCGCAGCCGGCAGAGCAGCGCCGACCCGGGCGTGGTGGTCCGCGGCGTCAGCGACGTCTGGATCAAGCTGGCCCGCTGCTGCACGCCCGTACCGCCGGACTCGGTGTTCGGGTTCGTCACCCGCTCCGGCGGGGTCAGCGTGCACCGGGACGACTGCGCCAACGCCGAGGACCTGCGCGCCCAGCCCGAGCGGGTGGTCGAGGTGAGCTGGAAGCTCACGTCCGCCTCCACGTTCCTGGTCGCCATCCAGGTCGAGGCGCTGGACCGGCACAAGCTGCTCGCCGACGTGACGCGGGTGCTGTCCGAGGAGCGGGTCAACATCCTCTCCGCGACCGTCACCACCACCCGCGACCGGGTGGCGGTGAGCCGGTTCAGCTTCGAGATGGCCGACCCGAAGCACCTCGGCCACCTGCTGGCCGCCGTGCGGAAGGTCGACGGCGTGTTCGACGCGTACCGGGTCACCTCGGGGGCCTGACCCACCCACGCACGCGAAAGCGCCCGCCGGCTGCGATCAGCCGGCGGGCGCTTCGTCGTCGTGCGGGTGCGGTCAGCCGCCCTCGACCGGGCTCATCGTCACCTTGGTCATGGTGATCTCCTTCTTCGGGTGACCACCGCCGGCCTGCTTGGCGAACGCGCCGTCGTCACCGGCCGCGGCGACCTGCTTCACCACGTCCATGCCACCGGTGATGGTGCCCAGCACCGTGTAGTTCGGGTCGAGCGGCGAGTCGCCGTACACGATGAAGAACTGGCTGCCGGTGCTGCCCGGCTGGCCAGAGTTGGCCATCGCGATGACACCCTCCGGGTACGGCGGGCGCTTGTCGGTGGGGAGGTTCTCCTCGGCCAGGTTGTACGACGGGCCGCCGGTGCCGTCGGTGTCCCGCCAGCCCTTGCCGGTGGCGCTCGGGTCGCCGCACTGGAGCACCTTGATGCCCTCGGTGACCAGCCGGTGGCACTTGGTGTTGTCGAAGAAGCCCTTGCTGGCCAGGTGCGTGAAGCTGCCGGCGGTGCAGGGCACCTTGGCGCGGTCGATCTTGGCGGTGATCGGGCCCAGGTTGGTGTCGATCGTCATCGTCTGGGAGCCCTTGCCGGCCTGCTGGGCCGGCGGCAGGCCGACGTCCTTGATCTGCGGCGGCCGGCCCTCCTTGGGCACCTCCGTGTACGCGCACTGCACAGCGTCGGCCCCGGCGGCGGTGCCGCCCTGCTTCTCGTCGTCGTCGCCGAGCGCGGCGACGAGCCAGACCGTGCCGGCCACGACGAGCACCAGCACCGCCGCGGCCCCGACGATGGCCTGGGTCTGCCGGCGCTTGCGGGCCCGGCCGGCCCGTTCCGCCATCTCCCGCTCGAGCTTGGCCCGCGCCGCCGCGCGCTGGCGGTCTCTGGTGGACGTCACGGTCACTCCTCACCTGCTGCGTATGGGGTCGGCGCGCGCGCCGCCGGGTCACGTGTGGGTCACCGGCGGCGGGCCGCCGGATCGGGTTGTCGGGTCAGCCCGCGCTGGCGCTGGGCGAGGGCGCGGGGCTTTCGGCCGGCGCCGCGCCGGGCTCGCCGACTGTGACGCTCTGGACCAGCACCTGCGTCTTCGGCTTGACCTTGGCGCCGTTGCCATTGTCCACCGTCGGCATGGCGCCGATCTTCTCCACCACGTCGAGCCCGCCGGTGACCTTGCCGACCACCGAGTAGGCCGGCTTGGCCGGGCTGGCGTCCTTGAAGAAGATCAGGAACTGGCTGCTGTTGCTGCCGGGCGGGTTGCCGATCATGGCGACCGTGCCCTTCGGGTACGTCGGGGCCTGCCCGGGCGCCGGCGAGGCCGACGGGCTGGGCTCCGCCGCGGCCGGGACGTTCTCGTCGTAGAACGAGTAGGTCGGGCCGCCGAGCCCGGTGCCGGTCGGGTCACCGCAGCGCAGCGCACCCTCGGCGGTGATCTCGTGGCAGGTGGTGTTGTCGAAGAACGACCGGCCGGCCAGGTAGCTCAGGCTCGCCGCGCCGCACGGCGCGTCGGTCTGGTCCAGCTCGACGGTGATCGGCCCACCCTGGTTGGTGGTGATCGTCATCGGGCGGGTGCCCGAGGTCGGCAGGCCCGTGGTGGGCGGCTGGCCGACGTCCTTGAGGTTGGTGTTGACGGCACCGTCCTCCGCGGTCCAGAGGCAGACGTCCTCGGCGGCCTTCTTCTCCGGCTCGGAGTCGAACGCGCCGAGTGCCCAGGCCGAGCCGGCCACGATCAGCACGAGCACCACCGCGGCGCCCACGCCGGCCCGGATCTGCCGGCGGCGCTTCGCGACCGCCGCCCGCCGGGCGAGCTGCCGGTCGAGCTTGGCGCGCGCCAGTTTGCGCTGCCGGTCCCTGCTGGAAGCCACGTGCGCTCCCCTTCCTCTGCCTGATCGCCGCCGGCGCCGGGCGCCGTCCGCCGTTCCGATCGGGGTGCGCCACGCCACACGCCCGCCAGAGTGTACGGGTAGCGACTGTGAAAGTGGTGTACGAGGTCCGGTCATCTCAGCCCGGCCGGGGCGGACGGGGCCGGTGGCGGACGGAACTCGCTCGCCGCTACGACTAGGCTGCAGGCAGACGACGACCGGACGGAAAGGGGAGCGACGTGCTCGTGGCCGGCTTTCCCGCGGACGCCTTCGGCACCAACTGCTATGTGGTGGCGACCGGGCCGGGGGAGCAGTGCGTGGTGGTCGACCCCGGCATCGGGGTGCTCGACCGGCTCGACGCCGTGCTCGCCGAGCACCGCCTGCACCCGGCCGCCGTGCTGCTCACCCACGGCCACCTGGACCACACCTTCTCCGTCGCCCCGGTCTGCGGCGCGCGGGGCATCCCGGCCTACGTCCACCCGGACGACCGGGAACTGCTGGCCGACCCGAGCAAGGCGTTGTCGATGGACCTGACCCAGCTGTTCGGCGGCCGGCTGCCGTACGCCGAGCCGGACGACGTGGCCGAGCTGACCGACGGCGCGACGCTGTCGCTGGCCGGGTTGGAGATCACCGTCGACCACGCCCCCGGCCATACCGGCGGGTCGGTGCTGTTCCGGTTGCCTGGCGCCGGCTCGCCCTGGGAGGCGGAGCAGATCTGCCTCTCCGGTGACGTGCTGTTCGCCGGCTCGATCGGCCGCACCGACCTGCCGGGCGGCAGCATGCCCCGGATGCTGTCCAGCCTGCGGGAGAAGGTGCTCCCGCTGGCCGACGACACGGTCGTCCTGCCCGGCCACGGCCCCGCGACCACGATCGGCCGCGAGCGCGCGACCAACCCGTACCTCGTCGAGGTGGCGGGCACCGGCGGCGCGCGCCCGGCTGCGCCCACCCGCGGCCTCTGACCGCCGCGGCCCACGACGTTTCGCCCGCGCCCCGCGCGGGATCGAGGAGTACGCCATGAGCAAGCCCACGCCCATCTCCGGCTTCCCCGAGTGGACGCCGGCGCAGCGGATGATCGAGCAGTTCGTGCTCGACCGGATCCGCGCTACGTTCGAGCTGTACGGCTTCGCCCCGCTGGAGACCCGTTCGGTCGAGCCGCTGGACCAGCTCCTGCGCAAGGGGGAAACCTCCAAGGAGGTCTACCTGCTGCGCCGGTTGCAGGCCGACACCGACGGTCCGGCCGGTGACGACGCGCTCGGCCTGCACTTCGACCTGACCGTGCCGTTCGCCCGCTACGTGCTGGAGAACGCCGGCAAGCTCCAGTTCCCGTTCCGCCGCTACCAGATTCAGAAGGTGTGGCGGGGTGAGCGCCCGCAGGAGGGCCGCTACCGGGAGTTCCTCCAGGCCGACATCGACATCGTCGACCGGGACACCCTGCCGGCCCACTACGAGGCCGAGATGCCGCTGGTCATCGGTGACGCGCTGCGGTCGCTGCCGATCCCGCCGGTGCGTATCCAGGTCAACAACCGCAAGATCTGCGAGGGGTTCTACCGGGGCATCGGGCTGACCGACACGGAGGCGGCGCTGCGCGCCGTCGACAAGCTCGACAAGATCGGCCCGGCCGGGGTGACGGAACTGCTGGCGAGCACCGCCGGGGCGAGCGAGGCGCAGGCCAAGGCCGTGCTGGCGCTGGCCGAGATCTCCGCGCCGGACGCCTCCTTCGCCGACGCGGTGCGCGGCCTCGGGGTGAGCGACCCGCTGCTGGACGAGGGCGTCGCGGAGCTGACCGCCGTGGTGGAGACCGCCGGCGCGCACGCGCCCGGCCTCTGCGTGGCCGACCTGCGCATCGCGCGGGGCCTGGACTACTACACGGGTACGGTCTACGAGACGCAGATGATCGGCTACGAGCGGTTCGGCTCGATCTGCTCCGGCGGCCGGTACGACAACCTGGCCAGCTCCGGCAACGTCCGGTTCCCCGGCGTGGGCATCTCGATCGGCGTGACCCGGCTGCTCGGCCTGTTGTTCGGCGCGGAGGCGCTGTCGGTGTCCCGTTCGGTGCCGACCTGCGTGCTGGTGGCCGTGACCGCCGAGGAGGACCGGGCGGCCAGCGACGCGGTCGCGGCGGCGCTGCGGTCGCGGGGTGTGCCCACCGAGGTGTCCCCGTCGGCGGCCAAGTTCGGCAAGCAGATCCGGTACGCCGAGCGGCGCGGCATCCCGTACGTCTGGTTCCCCGGCGCGGACGGCGACGAGGTCAAGGACATCCGTTCCGGCGAGCAGGTGCCGGCCGCGGCGGGCGAGTGGACGCCGCCCCGGGCGGACCTGAAGCCGCTGGTCGGCCCGGCGGGCACTGGCGTCTGAAGACGTTTCGACCTACGGTGGCGTAAGTTACGCCACCGTAGGGAGAACGTCGTGAACGTGCTCAGCCAGACCGCTCTGCTCACCGAACTCGAGCCGGTGGTCGAGAAGAACCTCGACCGCCACCTGTCGCTGGCCAAGGAATGGTTCCCGCACGAGTACGTGCCGTGGAGCGAGGGCCGCACCTTCGACGGCCCGCTGGGCGGCGAGGCGTGGTCGCCGGAGGACTCGACGCTGCCCGAGGTGGCCCGGACCGCGCTGATCGTCAACCTGCTCACCGAGGACAACCTGCCGTCGTACCACCACGAGATCGCCACCCTGTTCGGGCGCGACGGCGCGTGGGGCACCTGGGTGCACCGGTGGACGGCGGAGGAGGGGCGGCACGGCACGGCGATCCGCGACTACCTCACCGTGACGCGGGCGGTGGACCCGGTGGCGCTGGAGCGGGCCCGCATGGTGCACATGTCGGCCGGTTACCAGAACGTGCACGACCAGGAGATGCTGCACTCGCTGGCGTACGTGTCGTTCCAGGAGCTGGCGACGCGCATCTCGCACCGCAACACGGGCCGGGCCACCGGCGACCCGATGTGCGAGGCGCTGCTGGCCCGGGTCGCCGCGGACGAGAACCTGCACATGGTCTTCTACCGCAACCTGCTCGGCGCGGCGTTCGAGCTGGCCCCGTCGCAGGCGATGCGTGCCGTCGCCGACGTGCTCGCCAACTTCCAGATGCCGGGTGTCGGCATCGACGGCTTCGCCCGCAAGTCGGTGGCGATCGCGCTGGCCGGGATCTACGACCTGCGCCAGCACCGTGACGAGGTGGTGATGCCGGTGCTGCGCCAGTGGAACCTGTTCGACGTGACCGGCCTGAACGCCGACGGCGAGGCCGCCCGCGACCAGATCGCCGCCCACCTGGACACCCTGGAGACCCAGGCGTCCCGCTTCGAGGAGCGCCGCGCAGCCCGAGCCGCCCGCGTCTCCGCCCGCACCGCCTGACCCCCGCCCCCCGTCCGCTCGCGCGATCTTGCACTTGCGGCCCCCGCGAATGCCGCGAAACCGGCGCTGCGGGGGCCGCAACTGCAAGATCGCCGGGGTCAGGGGAGGGGGTCAGGGGAGGGGGAAGATGAGGCAGGTCGAGGTGGCGTGGGCTGCCAGGCGGTTGGCGGGGTCCGTGAGGCGGGCCTCGGCCAGGGCGGTACGGCGGCCCCGCTGGAGCACGGTGCCCTCGCAGCGCAGCAGGCCGGTGTCGACGGTGACCGGGCGCAGGAACTTCACGTTGAGGTCCAGCGACGTGTAGCCGACGCCGGCCGGCAGCGTGGTGTGCACGGCGCACGCCGCGGCGGTGTCCAGCAGCGTGGAGAGGACGCCGCCGTGCACGGTGCCGAGCGGGTTGTAGTGGAACTCCTGCGGCAGCAGCTCGACCGCCACGCGCCCCTCCTCGGCCTCCATCCGGGACATGTCGACGAGGTGCATGATCGGCGGCGCGGCCAGCTCCCCGGCGATCATCGCCCGCATCAGTTCCAGGCCGCTGCGCCGGCCCAGGTGTGCGGCGCCGCCCGCCGGGTCGGACCAGGTGAACGTACGGGTGCGCTCCTGCGTCTGCGTCATGGACTCAGCCTCGCAGCGCGTTGCTGAGTCTGTCAATCAGACCTAGCCTGGTCGACATGAGACCCGCGGCACTGGACTGGTCGGTGGAGAACTGCACCATCGCGCGCGCCATGGAGGTCCTCGGTGAGCGGTGGACCCTCGTCGTGCTGCGCGAGGTCTTCAACGGCGTACGCCGGTTCGACGACATGCGGGTGCGTACCGGCATCCCGCGCCAGGTGCTGACCAACCGGCTCGCCATGCTCGTCGAGCGCGGCGTGCTGCGCCGGGAGCCGTACCGCGAGCCGGGCAGCCGGCCGCGCCACGAGTACCGGCTCACCGAGATGGGCCTGGACCTGTGGCCGGTGCTCGTCGCGGTGCTCGGATGGGGCGACCGCTACCTGGCCGACCCGGAGGGCTCGCCGCTGAGCGTCGCGCACCGCGACTGCGGCGCCGAGGTCCGGGTCGCGTTGCGGTGCGCCGAGGGGCACGAGATCACCGAGGCGCGCGACGTGCTGCCCCGCCCGGGCCCGGGCGCCCGCCGCCGCGCACCCTGAGCCGCTCTGACAGATGATGTCGATGTTGTTGCTTCGGCGTTACACCGGGCGCTGGTGCGAATCCGGGCAAAGCCATGTCTTGCTTACGATCTTAAATGTGTGAATACTTTGGGCACCCGGGCGGTTTCCCCAGGTCGCCCGGGTTGTCCTCGGGCGCGCCCCCATGACAGCGCCCGTTCACCCCCATTCGGAGGTTGTTACATGCGACCCACGAGGTCCACGCTCCGCCGCGCCGCCGCAGTCGCCGTCGCCGGCACCCTGGTCACCGGCTCGCTGCTCGGCGCCCCCGCGCAGGCCGCCCCCACGGCCCTCTCGCCGGACGCCGCCGCCACCCTCGTCGAGAAGCTCGGCGCCCGCGCGGCCGGCACGTACGCCGACGCCAGCGGCAAGATGGTCGTCACGGTGACCGACACCGCCACCGCCCGCCAGGTGCGCGACGCCGGCGCCATCCCGAAGATCGTGGCGCGCGGCGCGGACAAGCTCAACGCCGCCACCAGCGAGCTGGAGCGCTCCGCCAAGATCCCCGGCACCGCCTGGTGGACCGACCCGGCCACGAACCAGGTCGTCGTCTCCGTCGACAGCACCGTCACCGGCGCCAAGCTGGAGCGGGTCAAGGCCGCCGCCGCCCGTCACAACGGCGCGATCCGCATCGAGGCCGAGGCCGGCGTGCTGAGCACCCGGATCTCCGGCGGCCAGGCGATCTACGCCGGCGGCGGGGGTCGCTGCTCGCTCGGGTTCAACGTCCGCAGCGGCTCGACCTACTACTTCCTCACCGCGGGCCACTGCACCAACATCTCGTCGAGCTGGTACAGCAACTCCGCGCAGACCAGCCTGCTCGGCACCCGGACCGGCACCAGCTTCCCGGGTAACGACTACGGCATCGTCCGGCACAACAACTCGGCCAACGCGGCCGGCAACGTCTCGCTCTACAACGGCAGCTTCCAGGACATCACCTCGGCCGGCAACGCGTACGTCGGCCAGTCCGTCCGCCGTTCCGGCAGCACCACCGGCCTGCGCAGCGGCAGCGTCAGCGCGCTCAACGCAACCGTGAACTACGCCGAGGGCAGCGTCTCCGGCCTCATCCGCACCAACGTCTGCGCCGAGCCGGGCGACAGCGGCGGCTCGCTGTTCGCCGGCACCGTCGCGCTCGGCCTCACCTCCGGTGGTAGCGGCAACTGCCGCACCGGTGGCACGACCTACTTCCAGCCGGTCACCGAGGCCCTCAGCCGCTACGGCGTGAGCGTCTTCTGATCCACGCACTCCCACGAACGGGCCGCCGGGTGACCGGCGGCCCGTTCCGCGTACCCGTCTCAGGCGCCCGCGCCGAGGCGGCCCGGACCGACCGGCGGGCCGTCCGGCCGGGGCGGCTCCGACGGCCGGGCCGTCCAGTGCCGGTGGGCCCGCCGCGCGGACAGCACCGCCGCCAGCTGCCAGAGCGTCACCGCGAGCGCGGCCACCCGCTCGGCCAGCCCGGTCCGGGAGCCGCCCGTCACCTCGGCCACCGACCAGCCGAACAACGCCAGCAGCACCGCCGTGACGGCCAGCGCCACCGGCCGGCGGAACGCCCGCGGCGGCCGGCCCGCCGGGGAGGCGGCCACCGTACGCGGCACCCTGCGGGGCAGGCGCAGCGCCGTGCCGGCCGGCCACAGCGCCAGCGCGAGCACCGCCACGGTGGCCACCACTCCGTGCGCCGGGGAGCCGCCCACCTGCGGCCGGGGGAACGCGATGAGCGCGACGGTGGCCACGGCCCAGCTCGGTACGGCACCCACCCGGCCACGGTAGACCGCCGGACCCGGCCCGCATGGCGCTTTGGCCACGCACCCTGAGCGGCCCGGCTCGACGGGTGCCGGGGAGCGGGCCCGCCCGTCCTGACAGAATGCGGGGGAGCAGTGAGTGGACCAGATTGAGGAGACGCCAGCCGTGATCCGTACCCACAATGCCGGAAGCCTGCGCGCCGCGGACGCCGGCTCGACGGTGACGCTCGCCGGGTGGGTGGCCCGCCGGCGCGACCACGGCGGTGTCATCTTCGTCGACCTGCGTGACGCCTCCGGCGTCGTGCAGGTGGTCTTCCGCGAGGAGGACGCGCACGCGCTGCGCAACGAGTTCTGCGTCAAGGTCACCGGCGAGGTGACCCGCCGCCCGGAGGGCAACGAGAACCCGGACCTGCCGACCGGCGAGGTCGAGGTGACAGCGACCGCGCTGGAGGTGCTCTCCGAGGCCGCGCCGCTGCCGCTGCCGGTGGACGACCAGATCGAGGCCGGCGACGACATCCGGCTCAAGTACCGCTACCTGGACCTGCGCCGGGGCGGCCCGGCCAAGGCCATGCGGCTGCGCTCGCGGGCCAACCAGATCGCCCGCGGCGTGCTGCACGAGCGGGACTTCCTGGAGATCGAGACGCCGACGCTGACCCGCTCCACCCCGGAGGGTGCGCGCGACTTCCTGGTGCCGGTGCGCCTGCAGCCCGGTAGCTGGTACGCGTTGCCGCAGTCGCCGCAGCTGTTCAAGCAGCTGCTCATGGTCGGCGGCATGGAGCGGTACTACCAGATCGCCCGCTGCTACCGCGACGAGGACTTCCGCGCCGACCGCCAGCCGGAGTTCACCCAGCTCGACATCGAGATGTCGTTCGTCACCGAGGACGACGTGATCGACCTGGGCGAGGCGATCGTCTCGGCGTTGTGGAAGGACCTCGCCGGCTACGAGATCTCCCGGCCGATCCCGCGCATCACCTGGCACGACGCCATGTCCCGGTACGGCTCGGACAAGCCGGACCTGCGCTACGGCGTGGAGCTGACCGAGCTGACCGACTACCTGCGCGGCACCGAGTTCCGGGTGTTCGCCGGCGCGATCGACGCGGGCGGCTACGTCGGCGCGGTGGTCATGCCCGGCGGCGCCTCGCAGACCCGCAAGGAGCTTGACGGCTGGCAGGACTGGGCCAAGGCGCGCGGCGCGCGCGGCCTGGCGTACGTGGTGCTGGACGCCGAGACCGGCGAGCCGCGCGGCCCGGTGGCGAAGAACCTGTCCGAGGCGCACCTGTCCGGCCTGGCCGACGCGGTCGGCGCGAAGCCCGGCGACGCGATCTTCTTCGCCGCGAGCACGAACACCCGCGAGGCGCAGGAGCTGCTCGGCGCCGCCCGGATCGAGATCGCCAAGCGGTCGAACCTGGTCGACGAGAGCGCCTGGGCGTTCTGCTGGGTGGTGGACGCGCCGATGTTCGAACGCACGGACGAGGGCGGCTGGACCGCCGTGCACCACCCCTTCACCTCGCCGAACGCCGAGTGGGTGGACCGGTTCGAGGAGGCACCGGACCGGGCGCTGGCCTACGCGTACGACATCGTCTGCAACGGCAACGAGATCGGCGGCGGCTCGATCCGTATCCACCGGGGCGACGTGCAGCAGCGGGTGTTCGACCTGCTCGGCATCACCGCCGACGAGGCGCAGGACAAGTTCGGCTTCCTGCTGGAGGCGTTCAAGTACGGCGCTCCGCCGCACGGCGGCATCGCGTTCGGCTGGGACCGGGTCTGCATGCTGCTCGCCGGCGCGGACTCGATCCGCGAGGTGATCGCGTTCCCGAAGACCCGGGGCGGCTTCGACCCGCTGACCGGCGCGCCCACCCCGATCACCGGGCAGCAGCGCGCCGAGGCCGGCATCGACGCCAAGCCGAAGGCGCCGGCCGGCGCGCACGCCGGCACGGCCGGCCCGGCCGCACCGGTGGCCGACCCCACCTGATCGTTCGCCCGCCGGAACGGCCCGCGTCATGATGACGCGGGCCGTTCCGATCTTGAGGGGGACTGATGCATCTGCTCGTGGTGGGAGCCGGCGGCTTCCTCGGCGCCGAGGTGTGCCGGCAGGCGGTCGCCGCCGGGCACCGGGTCACCGGCACGTACCACCGCGCCGCCGTCGCGGTGCCGGGCGTCGCGCCGCGCCGGCTCGACGTGACCGACCGCGCCGCCGTGCGCGAGCTGCTGATTCGGGTACGCCCCGACGCGGTCGTCGCCACCCCCTACCGGTACGACGACTGGGCGGTCACGGCGGACGGGGCGGCCCACATCGCGGTAGCCGCCGCCGAGGTGGGCGCCCGGCTGGTGCACCTGTCCAGCGACGCGCTGCACGCCGGGCGGCCCACGCCGTACGCGGACGAGGACGTGCCCACGCCGCTGCACCCGTACGGGGCGGCGAAGGCGGCGGCGGAGACGGCCGTACGGGCGGTGGATCCGGCCGCGGCGGTGGTGCGGACCTCGCTGATCGTGGGGGAGGGCAGCAAGCAGATCCAGCTCTGCCGGGACGCGCTGGCCGGGCGGGCCACCTTGTTCACCGACGAGCTGCGCTGCCCGGTGCACGTCACCGACCTCGCCGCCGCGGTGCTGGAGCTGGTGCCGGGCGACTACGCCGGGCTGCTCAACGTGGCCGGGCCGGACGCGGTGAGCCGCGCCGAGCTGGGCGTGCTGGTGGCCCGGCACGACGGGGTGGACGCGCGCGGGCTGCCCACCACCACGATCGCCGCCGCCGGGCAGCACCGCCCGGGTGAGGTGGTGCTGGACTCCACCCGCGCCGCGGGGCTGCTGCGGACCCGCCTGCGGGGGATCACCGAGCTGTACGGCTAGTTGCACAGATTCTTTGCAAGCCTCTTGTGCATGGAAAGTGTGCACAGATATTGTGCATCTCATGGAGGAGAAGAAGGAGCGCACCGTACGCATCGACCACCGCCAGGTTCGTGCCCTGGCCCAACCGCTGCGCATGCGGCTGGTCGGGGCGCTGCGCGTGGGCGGCCCGGCCACCGCCACCGCCCTCGCGGAGATGCTCGGCACCAACAGTGGTGCGACCAGCTATCACCTGCGTCAGCTCGCCGAGGTGGGTCTCGTGGTGGAGGACCCGAGCCTCGGCACCGGCCGCCAGCGCTACTGGCGGGCCGCGCACGACGTCACCAACTGGGAGTCCAGCGACTTCGACGACGACCCGGACTCGCGGGCCGCCATCGAGTGGCTGGAGGCGGACTACTTCCGGTTCTTCGGCCAGCACGCCGAACGGTGGTTCGCCCAGCGGCACCGGTGGTCGGCGGAGTGGCGCGACGGGTTCGGCATGGGCGACTTCTTCATGCGGATCCCGGTCGAGCGCCTCAAGGCGATCCAGGAGGAGGTCTTCGCGGTCTTCGAGCGGCACCGCGACGAGACCGATCCGGACGACCCCGACGCCGAGACGGTGCAGCTCTACCTCGCCGCCCTCCCGATGGACGCGGCCTACCCGCGGTCCGCCCCGCCGCCCACCGAGGAGAAGCCGTGACCGCGCTGTCCGTACGCCAGATCCGGTTCCGCTACCTCACGCTGTACGGCCTGCGCTGGTTACCGACCGGCCTGCTCATGCCGGTGATGATCCTGCTGATGCAGGAGCGCGGGCTCACGCTGTCCCAGATCGGCCTGGTCGCCACCGCGCAGGGCCTCGTGGTGCTGGCGCTGGAACTGCCCACCGGCGGCTTCGCCGACGCGCTCGGCCGCAAACCGGTGCTGGTCGCCGCCTGGGCCATCGGCCTCGGCTCGCTGGCGCTCATGGCGGTGGCCGACTCGTTCTGGATGTTCTTCCTGGTCTGGGCGTTGCAGGGCGTCTACCGGGCGCTCGACAGCGGCCCGATGGAATCCTGGTACGTCGACGCCACGCTCGCCGCCGACCCGAAGGCCGAGTACGAGCGCGGCCTCGGCTGGGCCGGCACCGTGGTCGGCGTCGCCATCGGCGCGGGCGCGCTGCTCAGCGGCGGCCTGGTCGCGCTCGGCCCGATCGGCCCGGTCAGCGCGCTGGCGCTGCCGGTGATCGTCGCCGCCGTGCTTCAGGCCGTGTCCATCGTGGCACTGCTGGCGCTGATGGCCGAGCGGCGGCCCGCGACCGGCCCGGCCGCGCTGCGCGCCTCGGTGGTCGACGCGCCCCGCATGGTCGGGCAGGCCGTCGGGCTGCTGCGCCGCAACCGGGTGCTGCTGGCCCTGGTCGCCGTCGAGCTGTTCTGGGGCTTCGGCATGGTCACCTTCGAGTCGCTGCTCCCGGTACGCCTCGCCGACGTGGTCGGTGGCGCCGACCGGGCGGCGGCGCTGCTCGGTCCCGCCGGCACGGCGGCCTGGCTGGCGAACGCCGCCGGCGCCGCGCTCACCCCGTTCCTGCTGCGCCGCCTCGGCGCCGCCCCGGCCGCCGCGCTGATGCGGATCCTCCAGGGCGTGACGGTGGTCGGCATGGGCCTGCTGGCCGGTCCGGTCGGCGTGCTCATCGCGTACCTGGCCTGCTACGCCGTGCACGGCGCGTCGAACCCGCTGCACATGGGCCTGCTGCACCGGCAGGTCGACGGCCCGTACCGGACGAGCGTGCTCTCGCTGAACTCGATGGCCGCCCAGCCGGCCGGCGCGCTCGGCGCGGTCACGCTGACCGCGCTGGCCGACGCCACGAGCGTCAGCGTCGCCATGATCGTCGGTGCGGTGATGCTCGCCGTGGCCGCGCCGCTCTACCTGCCGGCCTGGCGCGCCGCCCGCCGTACCCCGCAGGACGTCACAGTGGAGCCGGAGGCGACGGCCGGCCCCGGCCACTCCGGCCTGGCGCCCGAGCCGGCCGGCCCGTCCCTCGACGCCGCGGCAGCCCCCGCCGGCCGCGACTGACCCCGGCGCGATCCGCCGGGACCGGACGAGATCTTGGTACGCGAGCGCCCCTGTGACGGCCGTTCCGTACCAAGATCTCGTCGTGGGAGGCTGCGTCAGGCGAGCCGGATCGACGTGCGACGTTCGGCGGCGGTGAAGCCGAGCCGGCGGTAGAGCCGGATCGCGCCCACATTGTCCGGGTACACGCCCAGCGCCACGGCGTCGTACCGGTCGAACAGGGCACACGTCATCCCGGCGGTCAGCGCCGCGCCCAGCCCCCGGCCGCGATGCCCGGGCGCGACCGTCAGCCCGGCCAGGAAGCCGATGTCGCCCCGGCTGCGATCGGCACCGCAGGCGAGCAGGCGGTCACCGTCGCGGATGCCGTACCAGCCGACGATGCCCGGATCGCCCGGTCGGGAGGTGGTGCTCGGGAACGCCTCCTCGATCAGCGCGGCCAGCGCGGGACGGTCGGCCCCGGTCAGGCGTACCACCCGCTCCTGCTCCGGCTGGTGCGGTGGCGGCGCGGTGGTCCAGAGGAAGTCCCACTCGGTGAGCCGGGCCACCGGCAGCCGCGCGGACACCTCGGCCGGATCCGCCCGGGGCAGGTTGATCGACTGGCCGGCCGACAGCGCACCGTCCGCCCGCTGGGCGGCGAAGACGTCGAGCGCCGGGCCGGGAGCGCCGACCGCGCCGCCGGCCGACCACTCGCCCGGCGGGAGCAGCCACCCGACCGCGCCGCCGTGCCGCCATCCGCGTACGGCCTCGTCGCGCCGCAGCGCGTGCCGGGCGAACGGGTGACGGCGGGCCGCGGCGAGCAGTGCCTCCGGCCCGGTCAGCGCCTCGTCGACCGTGATCATTCCGCCAGCCTACGAGCATCCGCGGTCCGTACCGGAGGCCGGGCCATCTCCTGTTCCACGGTGGAGATTGACGAACAGACCGATTGGGTACATCCGTCGCCGACCTGCTGGGAACCCCCACCGGAGGAACGACATGCTCGCCATTCTCGCGGCCATCGTGTTCGGTTTCGCGCTGCTGCTCGACTTCATGAACACCGACCTCGGCGCCCCCGATCTGTTCAGCACCACGACGCTCATGCTCATCGGCTTCCTGCTGCTCTCGCTCTACCTGGCCGGCGTCGGCTCCGGCCCGCGCGGCGGCGGTGGCGGCCGGTGGTACCGGGGCCGGCGGCCGGGTCGCGGCTGACCGGAAAAGACCACCCCGGGCCGGGACGGCGGCGCGATTCCGGCGTCGTCGGCCCGGCCCGGTACTGTTCTCGTGATGGAATCGGACGCCCTCTTCACCCTCGGCGAGCCGGCCGGCGCACCCGCGGGCGCGGGCGGCGCCGACGGCTTCACCGACACCCGGGCGGACTCGCCCCTGCCGGTGCGGATGCGCCCGGCGGGCATCGACGAGCTGGTCGGGCAGGAGCACCTGCTCGCGCCGGGAGCGCCGCTGCGTCAGCTGGTCGAGGGCGCGGCGCCGATGTCGGTGATCCTCTGGGGTCCGCCGGGCAGCGGCAAGACCACCATCGCCCACCTCGTGGCCCGGGCCACCGACCGGCGGTTCGTGGCGATGTCCGCACTGACCGCGGGCGTGAAGGACGTGCGCGCCGTGATCGACACCGCCCGGCGGCAACGCCGGTCCGGCGGCCCGCCCACAGTGCTGTTCATCGACGAGGTGCACCGGTTCAGCAAGACCCAGCAGGACTCGCTCCTCGCCGCCGTCGAGGACCGGACGGTCACGCTGCTGGCGGCGACCACGGAGAACCCGTACTTCTCGGTCATCTCGCCCCTGCTGTCGCGCTGCGTGCTGCTCACCCTCCAGGCCCTGGACGACGACGACGTACGCGGGCTGCTGCGCCGCGCGGTCGCCGACGAGCGCGGGCTCGGCGGCGCGCTGGTCCTGGCGCGGGAGGCGGAGGACCACCTGGTCCGGCTCGCCGGGGGCGACGTGCGCAAGGCGCTCACCGCGCTGGAGGCCGCGGCGGCCACCGCGACCGCGCTGGGCACCGGCCGGATCGACCTGGCCGTGGCCGAGCAGGCGGTCGACGTGGCGGCGGTGCGCTACGACCGGGACGGCGACGCCCACTACGACGTGACGAGCGCGTTCATCAAGAGCATGCGCGGCTCGGACGTGGACGCGGCACTGCACTGGCTGGCCCGGATGCTGGTGGCCGGCGAGGACGCCCGGTTCATCGCCCGCCGGCTGGTGATCTTCGCCAGTGAGGACGTCGGCATGGCCGATCCCACCGCGCTGACAGTGGCCACCGCGGCCGCCCACGCGGTCGAGTACGTGGGCCTGCCGGAGGCACAGCTCAACCTGGCCCAGGCGGTCATCCACCTGGCCACCGCGCCGAAGTCGAACTCGGCCACCACAGCGATCGGCGCTGCCGTCGCCGACGTACGCGCGGGTCGGGGCGGCGCGGTGCCGCGCGGTCTGCGCGACGCCCACTACTCCGGCGCGCGGGGCCTCGGCCACGGCGCCGGCTACCGCTACCCGCACGACGACCACCGGGGGGTGGTCACCCAGCAGTACGCTCCGGACGACCTCGTCGGAACCGACTACTACCAGCCCAGCGGGCACGGCGCGGAGCGGGCGGTGGCCACCCGGCTGCCGCTGCTGCGCCGGATCGTGCGCGGGCTGCCGGCTCCGGCGACCCGGGCGGAGGCCGGCGCCCCGGCCGCCGCGAACGGGGCCCGGGTGGGGGGCGGCGAGCAGGCCAGCGGGGCGAGTGAGGGCGGCAGCGACGCCGCCGAGGGGGGTCAGTAGTGATGGCGCGTGGTCCGGAGCGGCCGGCGGACGGCCCCGACGAGCGGCGCGACCCGCGGGGCAAGGGCCGCCGGTGGGGACGGGGCCGGGCCGAGCCCGAGCTGGACCCGACCGTCGTCGGCGAGGAACTCGGCTGGATCGACGACCTGCGTACCGCCAAGCAGCAGGGCGGTGAACTCGGACCGGACGGGGGCGCCCCCGCGCCGCGCCCCGGCACCGACCCGTCCTGGCCGGACGGCGAGCCGGCCCGGCCACCCCGCCCGGCCGCCGCGCCGGGTCCGGGCCCCGGTGTGCCGCCCGCCGGCCGGCAGGCTCCGCGGCCCCCGGCATCGGGCGCCCAGCCGCCCTCGACCGGCCAGCCGGTTCCGCCGCCGTCGCCCGCCGGCCGGCCCGGCACTCCGTCGGCAGGTGCACCCCCGGCTCCCGGCCGGCCGGTTCCGCCCTCGGCTGCCACGCCCCAGGCTCCCGGCCGGTCCGTTCCGCCGCCGGCCGCCGCGCCGCAGGCTCCCGGCCGACCGGTTCCGCCGTCGGCCGCCGGGCCGCAGGCTCCCGGCCGGCCCCATCCGGGCGGGCCCGCTCCGGCCGGCCGCACCGACCCGACGATGCCGCCCGTGACCGGCCGTCCCGGCCCGACCGCGCCCCCGGCCGCCGGGCGTCCCGGCGGGCCGGTCACCGGACGACCCGGTACCGACCTGCCCCCGGCTCCCGGCCGACCGGGCGTCGACACGCCTCCGCCTGCCGGACGGTCCCGGGTGGACACCGCCCCGCCGTCCGGCCGGCCCGGCGTGGACATGCCTCCGGCTCCCGGGCGCCCGCCCGCGGACACGCCGCCGGGGGTCCGCCCGCCGGTCGTGGACGCGCCCTCCGGTGGTGGCCGTCCCGGCCCGGAGACGCCGCCCGGTGGTGGCCGGCCCGGTCCGCGTCCGCCGGTCATGCGCCGCCCCGACACGCCCGGTCCGGCCGCGCCGCCGATGCGCCCCGGCGGTCCCGATACCGGTGCCCCGCGCCGGGCCGGTGACGGCCCGTGGCCCGGCGGCCCCGAAGCCGGCGCCCCGCACCGCCCCGTCGACGGTCCGTGGCCCGGCGTGCCCGAGGCACCCCGTCCCGCGGACGCGCCGTACCGCCGCCGCGTGGACGGACCCACCGGCCAGCAGCCACCCGTCGCCGGCACCCGCGTCCCGCCCGCTCCACCGACCTCCGGCCGGGCACCCGCCGACCCGGGCCGGCCGCCTGTCGACGGTGACACCCGGGTACCGCCGACGCCGCGCGGCCGGCACGGATCCGGACCCGAGGTCCCGCACCAGGCCGATCCGACGATCCCGCCGCCGCCCGTCGGCCGACGCGCCCGGGCGGACGACACCGCCGGCATCCAGCCGGTTTCCGGTGGTGCCCGCCGGGCCCGCGCCGAGGACACCGACGCCGGCCAGCCGCTCCCGGGTGGAGCACGCCGGGCACGGCCCGACGACGTGGCACCCGGTACCCGGCCGGTCTCCAGTGCGGGCCGGCGGGCCCGTGCCGACGACGTACCGCCCGGCACCCGCCCCGTCTCCGGCGCGGGCCGTCGCGCCGCGCCGGAAGGTGCCGGACCCGGCGGGCCGGCCGGACGGGCCGTACCGGACGCCGCCCCGGTCTCCGGCGGCGGGCGACGCGCCCGGCACGACGAGCCCACCGGCGGGCACCACGTGTCCGCGCCCGGCGGCGAATCCGCAGCCGTGCCCACGCCGGGCACCGGCCGCCGGGCCGCCCCGGAACGCCCCCCGGTCGTCCCGCGCAGCGGAAACGCGCCGGACCTGCCGGGCGCGCCCGTGTCCGGCAGTCCGGCGACCGGCCCGACCCCGCCCGCCGGCCGCCGCGGCACGCCCGCCGGCCGCGGTGCCGCACCCGACGTACCCGGCAGCCGCCGGGCCGCGCCCGATGCCGCCGGTGGCCGCCGGGCCGCTCCCGACGAGCCGGTCGGTCCCGGCGCCGGCGTCGAGACGCCCGGTCGCCGGGCCGCGCGTGACGATGCCGGTGAGCCGCGGCCGCAACGGCCCGACCGGCCCGCGGACTGGCTGCGGCAGGCCGGTCGCACGCCGCACACCGACCCGGCCATGCCGGTCACCCGCCGCCCGGCCGGACCTCCGGCCGAGGAGCCGTCCGGTCGTCCCGGTGGGCCCGCCGGCCGGGCCGGCGTCGCGGTTCCGCCGGTGCGTCCCGAGCCGGGTACGCCGTCCCCGCGCCCCGGACAGCCCGGCCCCGACGTGCCGGCGCGCGCCGAACCGGCGGGCCGCCCCGGCCAGCCCGGTCCGGCCGTGCCCCCGGCCCGGTCCCAGCCGTCCGACCCGTCGCGCGGCGGGCCCGGTCCGGCCCGCGGCGCGGCGCGCCCCGGTGTCGCGCCCGCTCCCGGCCCGGCCGGTCCCGGTCCGCGCGGCGATCTCGATCGCACGGGCGGGATTCCCGCGGGTGGTGGCCGTCCCGGTGGTGCTCCGGCGGGTCCGGCCGGCCCTGCCCGCCCGGGTCCGCGTGGCGATCTCGATCGCACGGGCGGGATTCCCGCCGACGGTGGCCGCCCCGGTGGCGGCCCGGCGGGTCCGGCCGGTCCCGGTCCGCGTGGCGACGTCGAGCGCACCGGTGGGATGCCGGTCGGTGCGGGCCGCCCCGGTGGCGGTCCGGCCGGACCCGGTGGCGACGGGCGCGGGGTGGCACGCCCCGACGACACCCGGCCCGGTGCCGGGCCCCGTCCGCCGGTGGCACCCGGCACCCGAGGGCCGGCAGGCGACGGCCCGGTGCCGCCCGGCGCGCCGGTGACCGCCCGCGCGGCAGCCGGTGTGGCCCGCCCGGTCGCGCCGGACGAGCGGAGCGCCGGACGTGCGACGCCACCCGGACCGGAGCCGGACCGGCCCGGACCGGGCAACGCGGCGACACCGGCGACGGCCCGGGCGGCTGTGGTCGTACCCCCGGGGGAGCCCGCGGGGCCACGGCCCGCAGCGGGCGGCGCGCCACGGCCCGGCGGTCCCGGACCGGACGACAGCGGCGCGGAGGCCGGGGGCCTGCGCGGCGCCCGGTCCGAGCTGCGCCGGCAGATGCGCGAGCGCACCCGGCTGCGGCTGGGCATCCTCGCCCTGGTCAGCCTCGTGCTGCTCGGCGCGGTGCCGCTCTACTTCGGGATGCGGACGCTCAGCCGCGACCCGGTCTTCGACACCCTCGACGCGCTCGCCGTGCCCGCCTGGGCGCAGAGCAACACCGTCGACAACGTCAGCGGCAGCCGCTGGTGCCTCCAGGAGTGCCGCCTGCGTGAACGTTCCGTCGAGTCGGAGCAGGGGTGGAAGGAGACCGTCGCGGTCTACGAGAAGGCGCTGACCGGGGACGGGTGGCGGCGCTGGAAGGTCGACCGCTGCCCGGACGAGAAGGTCCCGGGTAGCTACACCTGCTGGCGCCGGGACGAACTGACGCTCGACCTGTGGGTACGCGACCGCACCTGCACGCCACCGCCGGTGGACGGGGCGCCCGCGCCGACCGCACCGGCCACGCCCGCAGCGGCGGAGTGCACCGGCTCGTTGGTGTCGGTGAAGGTGCGCAACGCGATCGACGACGAACGCACCGGACCGACACCGACCACCGATCCGTCACTCACCGGTGAGGATCCGTACCCGACCCTGACCGACGACCCGCTGGGCGAGGCGACCCCCTCACCGTCGTGAGCCGACTTTCATCACGGACGGTAGGGTCTGGGGCTGGCACGCCCGTCCGCGCCCGGTGACCGGGTCGGCGTGGCGCGAAGTGGGTAGGTACGGTCGCGCGTTCCGGGGCGTCGGGTCCCGGGACACTGCTTGAGGAGGACTTTCGCGTGAGTGGTGGAGAGATCGCTGCGCTGATCGCGGCCGGCGCGTTCCTGATGCTGGTGCTCGTGCTGGCGGTGCCGATCCTGCGGCTGCGGCACACCGTGGACGCGACGACCCGCATGATCACCGACGTGAACGAGCGCACCGCGCCGCTGCTCGGCGACGTGAACACCACGGTGAAGAACGTCAACGTGGCGCTGGAGCAGGTGCAGACCTCGCTGGACGGGGTGAACCTGCAGCTCGCCAAGGTGGACACCATGACCAGCCACGCGCAGAACGTCACCGCGAACGTGGCGAACCTGGCCACCGTGGTCTCCGCCGCCGCCGCGAACCCGCTGGTCAAGGTGGCCGCGTTCGGCTACGGCGTGCGCCGGGCCGCCTCCGCCCGCCGGCACGCCGAGACCGAGCGCGAGGTGCGCGACACCATCAAGCAGCAGCGTCGCGCCGCCAAGCGCGGCAACCGCTGACCCCGACCGGCGTACGCGGGAAGGATGAGAACATGAGGCGGTTGTTCTGGCTGGGCATCGGGCTGGCCGTGGGCGTCCTGGTGGTGCGCAAGGCCACCCGGACCGCGCAGGCGTACACCCCGGGCGGCATCGCCAGCGGGCTGTCCGAGTCCGCCGGCGGTCTGGTCGAGTCGCTGCGGGCGTTCGTGGACGACGTCCGGGTCGGCATGGCCGAGCGTGAGCAGGAGATCCACGAGGCCTTCGCCCGCGGCGAGGTGTACGACGACCAGTTCGCCGAGCTGCGGGAGGACCCGCGGATCGGTGACCGAGAGATTTTCCCGGAGGACCACCAGCGATGAAGACGGCGGAGATCAAGCGGCGGTTCCTCGCCCACTTCGAGGCGAACGGGCACACCGTGGTGCCGTCCGCTCCGCTGCCCGCCATCAGCGACCCGAACCTGCTGTTCATCAACGCGGGCATGGTGCAGTTCGTGCCCTACTTCCTGGGCCAGCAGACCCCGCCGTACGCGCGGGCGACGAGCGTGCAGAAGTGCATCCGGACGCCGGACATCGACGAGGTCGGCAAGACCAGCCGGCACGGCACGTTCTTCCAGATGAACGGCAACTTCTCCTTCGGTGACTACTTCAAGTCCGGTGCGATCCCGCTCGCCTGGGACCTGGCCACCAAGCCGGTCGAGGCGGGCGGCTTCGGGCTGGACCCGGAGCGGATCTGGGCCACCGTCTACCTGGACGACGACGAGGCGTACGACATCTGGCGCGCCACCGGCGTGCCGGCCGAGCGGATCGTGCGCCGCGGCAAGGCGGACAACTTCTGGTCGATGGGCATCCCCGGCCCGTGCGGCCCGTGCTCCGAGCTGTACTACGACCGCGGCCCGGCCTACGGCCGCGAGGGTGGCCCGGAGGTCGACGAGGACCGCTACCTGGAGTTCTGGAACCTCGTCTTCATGCAGTTCGAGCGCGGTCCGGGTGTCGGCAAGGAGGACTTCCCGATCCTCGGCGACCTGCCGGCGAAGAACATCGACACCGGCATGGGCCTGGAGCGGATGGCCTCGCTGCTGCAGGGCGTGGACAACCTCTACGAGATCGACGAGGTCAAGCCGATCCTGGACCGGGCCGCCGAGCTGACCGGCAAGCGCTACGGCGTGCACTCCGGCCACGCGGCGAACGAGTCGCACCCGGACGACGTACGGCTCCGGGTGATCGCCGACCACGTGCGCACCTCGCTGATGCTCATCGGCGACGGCGTGACCCCGTCGAACGAGGGCCGGGGTTACGTGCTGCGGCGGATCATGCGCCGGGCGATCCGGGCGGTGCGGCTGCTCGGCTACCAGGACCGGGCGCTGCCGGAACTGCTGCCGGTGGCCCGCGACTGCATGGCGCCGTCGTACCCGGAGCTGGCCGAGGACTTCGGCCGGATCTCCCAGTACGCGTACGCCGAGGAGGACGCGTTCCTGGCCACGCTGCGCGCCGGCACCACGATCCTGGACACCGCCATCGCCGAGACCAAGTCGGCCGGCAAGGCGGCGCTCTCCGGTGACAAGGCGTTCCAGCTGCACGACACGTACGGCTTCCCGATCGACCTGACCCTGGAGATCGCGGCCGAGCAGGGCTTGCAGGTCGACGCGGAGGGCTTCCGCCGGCTGATGGCCGACCAGCGCAGCCGGGCCAAGGCCGACGCGCAGGCGCGCAAGACCGGGCACACCGACGTGTCGGCGTACCGGTCGGTGCTCGACGGCGGCGGGCCGGTGGAGTTCACCGGCTACACCGAGCTGAGCCGGGAGTCCCGGGTGCGCGCGCTGCTGTCCGGCGGCGCCACCGTGTCGGCGGCGGTCGAGGGGGACACGATCGAGCTGGTGCTCGACACCACCCCGTTCTACGCCGAGGGCGGCGGCCAGCAGCCCGACCAGGGGCTCATCACCGTCGGCGGCGGCCAGGTCGAGGTCTTCGACGTGCAGCAGCCGGTGCCCGGCCTGATCGTGCACCGGGCCAAGGTGGTGCGCGGCGAGGTGCGCTCCGGCGAGACCGGGTACGCCGAGATCGACGTGTCCCGCCGCCGGGCGATCTCCCGCTCGCACACGGCGACGCACCTGGTGCACCAGACGATGCGCAACTTCCTCGGCGAGTCGGCGACCCAGGCGGGTTCGCTCAACGCGCCGGGCCGGCTGCGGTTCGACTTCAACACCCCGACGGGTGTGGCGCCGAGCGTGCTGCACGACGTCGAGCAGCAGGTCAACGAGGTGCTGCTGGCCGACCTGGAGGTGCACGCGTTCGTCACCAGCCAGGAGGAGGCCCGCCGGATCGGGGCGATGGCCCTGTTCGGCGAGAAGTACGGCGAGCGGGTCCGGGTCGTCGAGGTCGGCGACTACGCCCGTGAGCTGTGCGGCGGCACGCACGTGGCCCGCTCCGCCCAGCTCGGCCTGGTGAAGATCCTCTCCGAGGCGTCGGTGGGTTCCGGAGTACGCCGGATCGAGGCGCTCGTCGGCATGGACGCGTTCGGCTTCCTGGCCCGCGAGCACCTGCTGGTGTCCCGGCTGGCCGAGCTGTTCCGGGTGCCGGGGGAGCAGGTCGCCGACCGGGTGGAGCAGACCGTCACCCAGCTGCGCGACGCGGAGAAGGAACTGGAGAAGCTGCGCGCCCAGCTCGTGCTCGGCGGGGCCGGTGCCCTGGCGGCGCAGGCGAAGGACGTGCGCGGCGTCGCGTACGTCGGCACCGAGGCACCGGAGGGCGCGGCGGCCAACGACGTGCGGACCCTCGCCCAGGAGATCCGGGGCCGGATCGACGCGGCCCGCCCGGCGGTGGTCGCGGTGGCCGCCCGGGCAAACGGCAAGGCGTCGCTCGTGGTGGCCGTCAACCAGGCCGCCCGGGGACGGAACCTGAGCGCGAAGGACCTGGTCAAGGCCGCGTTCTCCGGCCGGGGCGGCGGCAGCGACGACCTGGCCCAGGGCGGCGGGCTGCCCGCGACGGAGGCGCCGAACCTGCTGGTCACCGTCGAGCGGGCGGTCGCCGACGCGGCATGAGCGAACGGATGTACGCCAGGGCGGGCCACCCGGTCCGCCCTGGCCCGTACCGGCGGGGAGGTGTCCGCTCGTGACCGAGCTGTCCCGTGGCGTCCGGCTGGGTGTCGACGTCGGTCAGGTCCGGGTGGGGGTGGCCCGCTGTGATCCGCACGGCATCCTCGCCACGCCGCTGGTCACGCTGGCCCGCGATCTGACGGCCGAACCGGACGCGGTGCCCGCCGACATGGCCGAGCTGGTCCGGCTCGCAGCCGAGCACGAGGCGGTGGGGATCGTGGTCGGGCTGCCGGTCAACCTCGCCGGAAAACACGGCCCCGCGGCGGTGAACGTATCAGCATATGCCAGCCGTTTGGCTGATGTAATGAGGCCGATTCCGGTGACGCTGACGGACGAGAGGATGTCTACCGTCGTCGCGAGTCGTAGGCTGGCCGAACGGGGCGTCCGGGGAAAGCGCCAACGAGCGGTGGTCGACCAGGCTGCCGCGGTGGAGATTCTGCAGAGCTGGCTGGACGCACAGCGGAGGCGGACGCAATGATCGACGATCTTGATCTGGGGTTCGACGAGCCGGACAGGGGGGAGAAGGGCCGGCACCGGCGCGGCGCGGTGCGCCGGCGCCAGGGCAAGTCCGGCGGCGGCCGGGGCAAGACCCTTCTCGCACTCGCGCTCGCGCTGGTCCTGCTGGGCGGCATCGGCGGCGGCGCGTTCTACGGCTTCGACCGGGTCCAGAACTACTTCGTCACCCCCGACTACGACGGCTCCGGCACCGGCGAGGTGACAGTCGAGATCAAGCAGGGCGCGCTGATCGCCGACATGGCCGACGCGCTCGTCGCGGCCGACGTGGTGAAGAGCACCAAGGCGTTCATCGAGGCCGCCGAGGAGAACTCGCGCAGCAAGAACATCCAGCCCGGCACGTACAAGCTGCGCAAGCAGATGAGCGGTGACGCGGCGGTCGTGGCGCTGCTGGACCTCAAGAACAAGATCGTCAATGGGATCACCATCCCCGAGGGGCTCACCGCGAAGACGGTCTACAAGCGGCTGTCCGAGAAGACCGACATCCCGGTCAAGGACTTCGAGGCCGCCGCGAAGGACCCGGAGGCGCTCGGCGTACCGGACTGGTGGTTCAAGCGCTCCGACGGCAAGAAGGTCAAGCCGTCGATCGAGGGATTCCTGTTCCCGGACACCTACGAGATCCCGCCGAAGGCCACCGCCGAGACGGTGCTCAAGCTGATGGTGGACAACTTCCTCACCGTCACCTCCGGCATGCAGTACGCCGAGAAGGTGCAGAAGGACCGCGGCGGCATCACCCCGTACGAGGCGCTGATCGTCGCGTCGCTCGCGCAGGCCGAGGCCGGCAACAAGGCCGACCTGGGCAAGGTCGCCCGGGTCGCGTACAACCGGGTCTTCGGGGAGTTCCCCTGCAACTGCCTGGAGATGGACGTCACCGTCAACTACTACCTGGAGCTGACCGGGCAGAAGACCAAGGCGTCCAAGGACATGACCGCCGCCGAGCTGGACGACCCGAAGAACCCGTACAACCGCAAGCTGCGCGGGCTGGTCCCGTCGCCGATCAACAACCCGGGCAAGGAGGCGCTGGAGGGCGCGCTGAGCCCGCCGCCGGGCAAGTGGCTCTACTTCGTGGCGATCAGCAAGGACGGCCGCTCCGCGTTCGCCGAGACCTACGACGAGCAGCTGCGCAACGAGCGGAAGGCCAAGGAGGCCGGGATCATCTGATGGCCGATCCCCGCCGTGCCGCGGTGGTCGGCAAGCCGATCGCCCACTCGCTCTCCCCGGTGATCCACACCGCCGGGTACGCGGCGGCCGGGCTGACCGGCTGGTCGTACACCCGGATCGAAGCCGGCGCCGACGACCTGCCCGGCCTGGTCGCGGGCCTCGGCCCGGAGTGGGCCGGGCTGTCGGTGACCATGCCCGGCAAGGAGGCGGCGCTCGCGCTGGCCGACGAGGTCTCGCCGGTCGCCGCCGCGGTCGGCGCCGCCAACACGTTGGTACGCCGGCCCGACGGCACCTGGTACGCCGACAACACCGACGTCGCCGGCATGGTCGAGGTGCTCACCGGTGCCGGTTGCGTGGCCGGGGCGGTCGTCACCGTGCTCGGCGCGGGCGGCACGGCCCGGGCCGCGATCGCGGCGGCGGCCCGGATCGGGGCGGCCGAGGTGACAGTGGTGGCCCGCCGCCCGGAGGCGGTCGACGAGCTGCGCCCGGTCGCGGCGGCGGCCGGCGTGCCGCTCGCGGGCGCCGAGTGGGACGGCGCGCCCGCCCACGCCCGCGCCGATCTGGTGATCTCCACGGTTCCCAAGGGCGTCGCCGACCCCCTCGCGGACAACTTCGACTGGCGGCCCGAGTCCGTCTTCTTCGACGTGGTCTACGACCCGTGGCCCACGCCGCTCGCGGCGGCGGCGCTCGCCGCCGGATGCCGGGTCGTCTCCGGGCTGGACCTGCTGCTGGCCCAGGCGTTCGGCCAGTTCGAGCAGTTCACCGGCGTCACCGCGCCACGCGCCGCGATGGCCGACGCCCTGGCACGGGAACGGGTCGGCGCCGGACCGGCGTGACCGGTGCGCGGACGGGCCCGTCCGCAGGGCGGGACGCGGCGGGCGGCGTACGCCGGTGACCATCGGGCGTGACAGACTGACCGTCGTGTTGCGCTGGCTGACTGCAGGTGAATCGCACGGACCCGCCCTCGTCGCGATGCTGGAGGGCGTACCCGCCGGCATCGAGGTGACCACCGGGGAGATCTCCGGCGAACTGGCCCGGCGCCGGCTCGGCTACGGCCGGGGCGCCCGGATGTCGTTCGAGCAGGACGAGGTCGAGATCATCGGTGGGCTCCGGCACGGCGTGACGCTGGGCAGCCCGGTGGCGATCCGGGTCGGCAACTCCGAGTGGCCCAAGTGGCGCACCGTGATGGCCGCCGACCCGGTCGACCCGGAGGAGCTGGCGAGCCAGGCCCGCAACGCGCCGCTCACCCGTCCCCGCCCAGGTCACGCCGACCTGGCCGGCATGCAGAAGTACGGGCACACCGACGCCCGGCCGATCCTGGAACGCGCCAGCGCCCGGGAGACCGCCGCCCGGGTCGCGGTGGGTACCGTCGCCAAGGCGCTCGTGCGTCAGGCGCTCGGCGTCGAGATCGTCTCCCACGTGGTCGAGCTGGGTCCGGTGGCGGTCAAGCCGGGCCTGCGCCCCACGCCGGAGGATGCCCCGCGCATCGACGCCGACCCGCTGCGCTGCCTCGACGCCGAGGCCAGCGCCCGGATGGTCGCCGAGGTCGACGCCGCGAAGAAGGCCGCCGACACGCTCGGTGGCGTGGTCGAGGTGCTCGCGTACGGGGTCCCGCCGGGCCTGGGCAGCCACGTGCAGTGGGACCGCAAGCTCGACGCCCGCCTCGCCACCGCGCTCATGTCGATCCAGGCGATCAAGGGTGTGGAGATCGGCGACGGCTGGCAGCAGGCGCGTTCCCGCGGCTCGGAGGCGCACGACGAGATCGTGCCCACCGCGACCGGGGTGCGGCGGATCACCGACCGGGCCGGTGGCCTGGAGGGCGGCATCACCACGGGTGAGCCGCTGCGGGTGAAGGCGGCCATGAAGCCGATCTCGTCGCTGAACCGGGCGCTCGCGACGATCGACGTGACCACCGGCGAGCCGGCCACCGCGATCAACCAGCGCTCGGACGTGTGCGCGGTGCCGGCGGCGGCCGTGGTGGCCGAGGCGATGGTCGCGCTGGTGCTGGCCGAGGCGGCGGTGGAGAAGTTCGGCGGCGACTCGGTCGCCGAGATGCGCCGCAACCTGGCCGGTTACCTCGACAGCCTGGTGGTCCGGTGAGCGCGAGGAACGCAGCGCAGCGGAGTCCCGCAGTCGCGAACGAGAGGTGGCAACGATGAGCACCCGGCCGGTCTGCGTGCTGGTCGGGGCGCCCGGCTCCGGCAAGACCACAGTCGGTACGGCGCTCGCCGAGGTGCTCGGCGTCGGCTTCCGGGACACCGACGCCGACATCGAGAACCTCGCCGGCAAGCCGATCCCGGAGATCTTCGTGGACGAGGGGGAGGAGCACTTCCGTACCCTCGAACGGGCCGCCGTGGCGGCGGCGCTCGCGTCGCACGCGGGTGTGCTCGCGCTCGGCGGCGGCGCGGTCCTGGCCGAGGAGAACCGGGCCGCGCTGATCGGCCACACGGTGGTGCACCTGTCGGTGGAGCTGCCCGACGCGCTCAAGCGGGTCGGTCTCGGCGCCGGCCGGCCGCTGCTCGCGCTGAACCCGCGCGCCACGCTCAAGCACCTGATGGACCAGCGCCGCCCGCTCTACGCCGAGGTGGCGACCGCGACTGTGGTCACCGACGGGCGTACGCCGCAGGAGTTGGCCGCGGAGATCGCCGCGCTGCTCAAGCCCTGACCCGCCCCGCCCGACTGCGCCCGGCTCCCGGCTCCCTCGGTGGAACGCCGTGGGTGTCTCGTGAGCGTTGTGGCACCCATGGCGTTCCAGCCGGCATGCATGCCGTCGGTGGGTGGAACGCCATGGGCGAGTGAGGAGGCGTGCCGGCGCGAGGGTGGACGGTCAGGCGTTGGCCGCAGCGGTCCCGGCCGTCCGGCGTCCGGCCCGGCGGCGAGGGCTCGGCGCGCGGCGGCGCCGGGCCGGTTCGGGCCGCCAGGTGGCCAGCAGCGCGAGCGCAAGCGCGATCTCGGCCAGGTCGCCGAGGTAGTACATGAGCGTGGCGCCCGCCCGCAGCTCGGCGGCGGTGGCGGGCACGTCGACGAACAGCCCGGCGTAGAGCAGCTGGGCGATGGTGGCGTGCGCGGCCACCCCGAACCCGATCACCACCAACCGGACCGGTACGCGCGGGCGGTGCGGTCCCGGGTCCGGACCGGCGATCGACCAGGCGAACAGGCAGCCGCTGAGCAGGAAGTGCAGGTTCACCAGCGTGTGCAGGGCCGGGCTGTCCAGCGTGGCCCGGTACAGCGGGGTGAGGTAGAGCAGCCAGAGCCCGCCCGCGGTGAGCAGCAGCCCGGTCACCGGGTGGCCGAGCACCCGCGCGACCGGATGCCGCAGCAGGTGGACCAGCCTCCGGCCGGTACGCCGGTCCAGCGTGCGCAGCAGCAGCGTGACCGGGGCGCCGAGCACCAGCGCCAGCGGCGCGAGCATGCCGATCAGCAGGTGCTGCCACATGTGCCCGACGAAGTCCCCGGCGGGCCACAGCAGCCCGGCCGTCAGCAGCAGCGCGCCCAGCCCGAAGCTTGCCGTGCGGGCGTGCGGCCAGCCCGGCCCGCCGGGGTCGCGCAGCCGCAGCGCGGCGGCCAGGTACGCCCAGAACAACGCCACCGGGATCAGCGCGGTGGCCGGGAAGCCGCCGGCGGCGTGCCCGGCGTGGGCCACTGTCACCGGCGCTCCGGCGCGCAGAGGTCGACGGCGCGGGCGCGGCGCTGGATCGCCCAGCCGACCGCGATCAGCACCACGCCGAGGGCGAGGAACCCGAGGTCCCACCAGAGCTGGTTCGGGCCGCTGCGAACGTGGTGGATGCCGAGCAGGTGGTGGTCGATGACGCCCTCGACCAGGTTGAACAGGCCCCAGCCGATGAGTGCCCAGCCCCACAGCATCGGCGAGCGCCACAGCCGGCCGCGGGAGTGGGTGACACGGGAGTAGAGCAGGGCCAGGCCGGTCAGCACCGCCACCCAGGTGACCACGTGGAACAGGCCGTCCCACAGCGTGTTCATCTGCAACCCGGGCACCGTGTCCACCGGGTACTCCCGGACGCCGATGCGGTCGCTGCCGGTGCTGCTGAGCAGGTGGTGCCACTGGAGGACCTGGTGCAGGACGATGCCGTCGACGAAGCCGCCGAGCCCGACGCCGAGGATCGTGGCGGGCAGCCGGATGCTCGTCGCGGACTCCGGTCGGGTCGTGTGTGCCGTCGTCTCACTCATTCCGGCCGCCCTACCCACCCTGCGGCCGGGCAAACACCCAGCCAGTGGACAACGGCCGCGCGGGGGCGGCGCGCTGGACTAGGCTGCCCGCGATGGACGAGGTGACCCGGATCCCGGTCGGCGGCGAGCGGCCGTACGACGTGCTCGTGGGACGTGACCTGCTGGACCCGCCGCCCCGGCTGCTGCCCGGCGCCGAGCGGGTGGCCTTCCTGCACGCGCCGCCGCTCAAGGCGCTCGCCGACAAGCTCGCCGACGGCGTCCGCGAGGGCGGCGTGACGCCGCTGCTGATCGAGGTGCCGGACGCGGAGGCGGGCAAGCACGTCGACGTGGCGGCGGCCTGCTGGGACCGCCTCGGCGACGCCGGGTTCACCCGTACCGACGCGGTGGTCGGGGTGGGCGGCGGCGCGGTCACCGACCTGGCCGGGTTCGTCGCGGCCACCTGGCTGCGCGGCGTGCGCTGGGTGCCGGTCGCGACGTCGCTGCTCGGCATGGTCGACGCCGCCGTGGGCGGCAAGACCGGCATCAACACGGCCGCCGGCAAGAACCTGGTCGGCGCGTTCCACCCGCCGGCCGGCGTGCTGGCCGACCTGGCGACGCTGGACAGCCTGCCCCCGGCCGACCTGGCCGCCGGGATGGCCGAGGTGGTCAAGTGCGGGTTCATCGCCGACCCGGTCATCCTCGACCTGGTCGAGCGGGATCCGGCCGCCGCGCTGGACCCGGCCGGGCCGGTGCTGCGGGAACTGGTCGAGCGCGCGGTCCGCGTGAAGGCCGACGTGGTCGCCGGGGACCTGCGCGAGTCCGGGGTACGCGAGGTGCTGAACTACGGGCACACGCTGGCGCACGCGATCGAGAAGGTGGAGGGCTACCGCTGGCGGCACGGTCACGCCGTGGCGGTCGGCCTGGTGTACGCCGCCACGCTGGCCCGGCTCGCCGGCCGGCTCGACGCGGCCGACGCGGAGCGGCACCGCCGGGTGCTGGCCGCGCTCGACCTGCCCACCGGCTACCGGGCCGACGCCTGGCCGGAGCTGCTGGCCGCGATGCGGGTGGACAAGAAGGCCCGGGGCAGCCGGCTGCGGTTCGTGGTGCTCGACGGGCTCGCCCGCCCGGCGATCCTGGAGGCGCCGCCGGACGACCTGCTCGCCGCCGCGTACGCGGAGATCAGCTCGTGAGGGTGTACGTGCTGAACGGGCCGAACCTGGGCCGGCTCGGCACCCGCCAGGTCGACGTGTACGGGGTGACCAGCTACGCCCAGCTCGTGGCCGACTGCGAGCGGCACGGCCGGGAGCTGGGCCTGGACGTGGTGGTCCGGCAGACCGACGCCGAGCACGAGATGCTGGCCTGGTTGCACGAGGCGGCCGACGAGGCGGCGGCGGTGGTGCTCAACCCGGCCGCCTGGTCGCACTACTCGATCGCGGTGCGGGACGCCTGCGCCATGCTGCGCGGCCCGCTGGTCGAGGTGCACATCTCCAACATCCACGCCCGGGAGGAGTTCCGGCACCACTCGGTGGTCTCCGCGGTGGCCACCGGGGTGATCTGCGGCCTGGGCGTGGACGGCTACCGGCTGGCGCTGCACCACCTGGCCGCCGGGCTCGCCGCAGGCGCCTGAACGGGTCCGCCCGGCGGCGCTCCCGCCCGGTCCGTTCCGTGGCGCGAGTCCGATTCGACAGGGCGAGTAGACTTGGACGGTCTGTCCGCCAATTGATGATCAAGGCAGGAAATGGCCACCACCAACGACCTGAAGAACGGCCTGGTACTCAACCTGGACGGCGAGCTGTGGGCCGTCGTCGAGTTCCAGCACGTCAAGCCCGGTAAGGGTGGTGCCTTCGTGCGCACCACGCTGAAGAACGTGCTGTCCGGCAAGGTGGTCGACAAGACCTTCAACGCGGGCACCAAGGTCGAGACCGCGACCGTGGACAAGCGCACCATGCAGTACCTGTACGCCGACGGCGAGGACTACGTCTTCATGGATCTGGAGACGTTCGACCAGATCACCGTCCCCGGCGCCACCGTCGGCGAGGCCGCCAACTACCTCCTCCCCGAGGCCGAGGCGACCGTCGCCACCCACGAGAGCGTGCCGCTGTACATCGAGCTGCCGACCTCGGTCGTGCTCGAGGTCACCTACACCGAGCCGGGCCTGCAGGGCGACCGGTCGACCGGCGGCAACAAGCCAGCGACCGTCGAGACGGGCGCGACCGTGCAGGTGCCGCTGTTCATCACCACCGGTGAGAAGATCAAGGTCGACACCCGCGACGGCCGTTACCTCGGCCGAGCCTGATGGCCGAGGGCCCCAAGCAGCAGATGCCGGCGCGCCGCAAGGCGCGCAAGCGGGCGCTGGACGTGCTCTTCGAGGCCGATCTGCGGGACCGCCCGCCGGTCGAGGTGCTCGCCGGTTACCTGGAACGGATCGAGCAGCCCCGCCCCGACCACCTCGGCTACGCGGTCGGGCTGGTCGAGGGCGTGGCGGCGCACCTCGACCGGATCGACGAGACGATCGCCAGCTACGCCGAGGGGTGGACGCTGGAGCGCATGCCGGTGGTCGACCGCAACCTGGCCCGGATCGCCGTGTACGAGCTGCTCTACGTCGACGAGATCGACGACGCGGTGGCGATCAGCGAGGCCGTGGAGCTGGCCCGGCAGATGTCGACCGACGACTCGCCCCGCTTCCTCAACGGCATCCTCGGCCGGATCGCCGAGTACGCCTCGCGCTGACGCGCCACGACGACGAAGGGCCCGTGCCGGTAGGCACGGGCCCTTTCGGTCGTACGGGGTGTCAGGACGCGAAGAACGCCCGCGGGTCGGCGACCAGCACGCCGTGCTCGGTCAGCCGCTCGATCAGGCCCGACGGCGAGGCGTCGTAGACGATCGCGAGGGCGCGCAGGTCGTCGGCGCGGATCGAGAGCACCCGGCCGTTGTAGTCGCCGCGCTGCTGCTGGATGGCGCGCGCGTAGCGGGCCACGTACGCGAGGTCCTCGGAGGCCTCGTCGTAGAGCCGCTCCAGGTCCAGGACGATCTTGCTGGTGGGCTCGTGACGCACCCCGCTGCCGTCGGGCAGCAGCTCCGAGACGGGAACGCGGTAGAAGTCGGCCAGCTCCGCCAGGCGGGACACGGTGACGGCGCGGTCGCCGCGCTCGTACGAGCCGACCACCACGGCCTTCCACCGCCCGTTCGACTTCTCCTCCACCCCCTGCAGGGACAGGCCCTGCTGCTGGCGGATGGAGCGCAGGCGGGCGCCCAGCGACTTGGCGTATTCAGAGGGCATTCGGACACTCCCAGTGCTGTTCGGGTTCCCCGAGCTATCGCTACGGAGCGTGACGGTACGGGGATTGCGACATGTGGTCAAGTGTTGCCGTCCACCGGGTCCGGCACCCACGTGTGGCTTGTCCCCATTTCTCCGGGCTGACCAGCAGGTCAGGACCGGCGGCGGGCGGCCCGGTGACCGCTGGTAACGTGGCGTGAAGCCCCGGTCCGGGCCCCGCGCGGGCCTGCCGGAGCCGACCAGACGTCCTTTAACGACCCGTCCCGTGAGGCGGGGAAGGAGGTCCGCCGTGGCCTACCCACCGGCTGCCCACTCGTCGCCGCCGCGACAACCCTCGGTGAAGGTGATCCTCGCCGCAGCGGACGTGTCGCGGGTGGTCGACCGTATCGCCCACCAGATCCTGGAGAAGACCCAGGGCGCCGCCGACACCGTGCTGCTCGGCATCCCCACCCGGGGCGTGCCGCTGGCCCACCGCCTCGCGGACCGGATCAGCACCTTCGAGGACGTCACAGTCCCGGTCGGCGTGCTCGACATCACGCTCTACCGCGACGACCTGCGCCGGCACGCCACCCGCGCGGTCGGCCCGACCGACCTGCCGCCCGGCGGGATCGACGGCAAGCGGGTGATCCTCGTCGACGACGTGCTGTTCTCCGGCCGCACCGTGCGGGCCGCGCTGGACGCGCTCAGCGACGTGGGCCGGCCGGCGTCCGTGCAGCTCGCGGTCCTGGTCGACCGCGGCCACCGGCAGCTGCCGATCCGCGCCGACTACGTCGGCAAGAACATCCCCACCGCGCTGGCCGAGAACGTCAAGGTCACCCTCGCCGAGACCGACGGCGCCGACGAGGTACGGCTGTACGGAGGCTCCCTCTCATGATTCGGCACCTGCTCTCCGGCGCCGACCTGGACGCCGGCACCGCCACCCTGGTCCTGGACACCGCCGCGGAGATGGCGACGGTGGCCGGTCGCGAGGTCAAGAAGCTGCCCGCGCTGCGCGGGCGCACCGTGGTCAACCTCTTCTACGAGGACTCCACCCGCACCCGGATCTCGTTCGAGGCGGCCGCCAAGCGGCTCAGCGCCGACGTGATCAACTTTTCCGCCAAGGGCTCCAGCGTGGCCAAGGGGGAGAGCCTGAAGGACACCGCGCTCACGCTCCAGGCGATGGGCGCGGACGCGGTCGTCGTCCGGCACCCCGCCTCCGGCGCCCCGCACCGGCTCGCCGAGTGGGTGGACGGGTCGGTGGTCAACGCCGGTGACGGCACCCACGAGCACCCCACCCAGGCGCTGCTCGACGCGTACACGATGCGGTCCCGGCTGGGCCGGCTCGACGGCCTGCACGTGGCGATCGTCGGCGACGTGCTGCACTCCCGGGTGGCCCGCTCCAACGTGCTGCTGCTGTCCACGCTCGGCGCGAAGGTCACCCTGGTCGGCCCGCCCACGCTCATCCCGGTCGACATCGCCGCCGCCCTGGCGCCCGGCACCGACGTCTGTTACGACCTCGACGCCGTTCTCCCGGATGTGGACGTGGTGATGATGCTGCGGGTGCAACGTGAGCGGATGGGTGACTCCTACTTCCCGTCGGCCCGCGAGTACGCCCGCCGCTACGGGCTCGACGGGCCGCGCATGCGCCGGCTGCCCGAGCACGCGATCGTCATGCACCCCGGCCCGATGAACCGGGGCATGGAGATCACGCCCGAGGTGGCCGACTCGCCCCGCTCCACCATCGTCGAACAGGTCGCCAACGGGGTCTCCGTGCGGATGGCCGTGCTCTACCTGCTGCTCGGAGGGAACAACCGGTGACCGCGTACCTCATCAGAAGCGTCAGCATCGTCGGCGGCGAGCCGACCGACCTGCTCATCCGCGACGGCGTGGTGGCCGAGACGGGCCGCGGGCTCGCCGCGGACGACGCCACAGTCCTCGACGCGAGCGGCCTGGTCGCGCTGCCCGGCCTGGTCGACCTGCACACCCACCTGCGCGAGCCCGGCCGAGAGGACGCCGAGACCGTCGAGTCCGGTTCCCGGGCGGCGGCGCTCGGCGGCTACACGGCGGTGTGCGCGATGGCGAACACCTCCCCGGTCGCGGACACCGCGGGCGTGGTCGAGCAGGTCTGGCGCCTCGGCCGGGAAGCCGGCCTGGTCGACGTGCAGCCGATCGGGGCGGTCACGGTCGGGCTGGCCGGCGAGCGCCTGGCCGAGCTGGGCGCGATGGCCGACTCGGCCGCCGGGGTGCGGATCTTCTCCGACGACGGGCACTGCGTGTCCGACCCGCGGCTGATGCGCCGGGCGCTGGAGTACGTCAAGGCGTTCGACGGCGTGATCGCCCAGCACGCCGAGGAGCCCCGGCTCACCGAGGGCGCGCAGATGCACGAGGGCGAGGTGTCCACCCGCCTCGGCCTGACCGGCTGGCCGGCCGTCGCCGAGGAGGCGATCATCGCCCGGGACGTGCTGCTCGCCGAGCACGTCGGCAGCCGCCTGCACGTCTGCCACGTCTCCACCGCCGGCAGCGTCGAGGTGCTGCGCCAGGCCAAGGCGCGCGGGGTACGCGTCACCGCCGAGGTGACGCCGCACCACCTGCTGCTCACTGATGAAAGGGCAGCCAGCTACGACCCGGTCTTCAAGGTCAACCCGCCGCTGCGTACCGCCGCCGACATCGCCGCGCTGCGGGAGGCGCTGGCCGAGGGCGTGATCGACATCATCGCCACCGACCACGCGCCGCACGCCGTGGAGGACAAGGAGTGCGAGTGGGCGTACGCCCGGCCGGGCATGCTCGGCCTGGAGACGGCGCTGTCGATCGCGCTCGACGTGTTCGGCCCCCGCTGGGACCTGATCGCCGAGCGGATGTCCCGCACGCCGGCCCGGATCGCCGGGCTGGCCGGGCACGGCCTCGACCCGGCGCCCGGCGTACCGGCCAACCTGACCCTGGTCGACCCGGCCGCCCGCCGCGTCATCGAACCGGCGGAGCTGGCCAGCCGTAGTCGCAACACCCCGTACGCCCGCATGACGCTGCCGGGTCGCATCGTGGCGACCTTCCTGCGCGGCGAGCCGACGGTCCTGGACGGAAAGGCTGTCAAGTGAGCGCGAGGAACGCAGCGGAGCGGAGTCCCGCAGTAGCGAACGAAAGGCGGGCACAGTGAAGCGACGGCCCGCGATTCTCGTCCTTGAGGACGGGCGCACGTTCCACGGCGAGGCGTACGGCAGCGTCGGGGAGACCTTCGGCGAGGCGGTCTTCAACACCGGCATGACCGGCTACCAGGAGACGCTCACCGACCCCTCGTACCACCGGCAGGTGGTGGTGCAGACCGCGCCGCACATCGGCAACACCGGCGTCAACGGCGAGGACGACGAGTCCGACCGGATCTGGGTGGCCGGGTACGTGGTGCGCGACCCGGCCCGGATCAGCTCCAACTGGCGCGCCGACGGCGGGCTGGAGGACCGGCTCGCCGCCGAGGGCGTCGTCGGCATCAGCGGCGTGGACACCCGGGCGCTGACCCGCCACCTGCGCGAGCGCGGCGCGATGCGCGTCGGCATCTCCAGCGTCGAGGACGACCCGGCCGCCCTGCTGGAGCGGGTACGCCGCTCGCCGCAGATGGTCGGCGCGAACCTGTCCGAGGAGGTGACCACCGCCAAGCCGTACGTCGTCGAGGCGCAGGGCGAGCACCGGTTCACGGTGGCCGCGTTGGACCTGGGCATCAAGCGCAACGTGCCGCGGCGGCTCGCCGCCCGCGGCGTCACCACCCACGTGCTGCCCGCCGGGTCGACGATCGAGGACCTGCTCGCCACCGGCGCGGACGCGGTCTTCTTCTCGCCCGGCCCGGGTGACCCGGCGACCGCCGACGGCCCGGTGGCGCTGGCCCGGGAGGTGCTGACCCGGCGGATCCCGCTGTTCGGCATCTGCTTCGGCAGCCAGATCCTCGGCCGGGCGCTCGGCTTCGGCACCTACAAGCTCGGGTACGGCCACCGCGGCATCAACCAGCCGGTGCTCGACCGGGCCACCGGCAAGGTCGAGGTGACCAGCCACAACCACGGCTTCGCGGTGCAGGTGCCGGGTGCCGGGGACGGCGCCGTGGTGCCGGATCAGGTGATCCAGACCGAGTTCGGCGCCGTCCAGGTGTCACACGTCTGCCTCAACGACAACGTGGTCGAGGGGCTGCGGGCCGTGGACGTGCCCGCCTTCACCGTCCAGTACCACCCGGAGGCGGCGGCCGGCCCGCACGACGCGGACTACCTCTTCGACCGTTTCGCCGAGTTGATCGAAGGCAGTGGCTTCGACCGGAAGCACAGTGAAGGCGGAGAGAATGCCTAAGCGGACCGACCTCAAGCACGTCCTGGTGATCGGCTCCGGGCCGATCGTGATCGGACAGGCCTGCGAGTTCGACTACTCCGGCACCCAGGCCTGCCGGGTGCTGCGCAGCGAGGGGATCCGGGTCAGCCTGGTCAACTCCAACCCGGCGACGATCATGACGGACCCGGAGTTCGCCGACGCCACGTACGTCGAGCCGATCACCCCGGAGTTCGTCGAGCTGGTCATCGCCAAGGAGCGCCCCGACGCGCTGCTGCCGACGCTCGGCGGCCAGACCGCGCTGAACACCGCCGTCGCCCTGCACGAGGCCGGTGTGCTGGAGAAGTACGGCGTCGAGCTGATCGGCGCCAACATCGAGGCGATCAACCGGGGCGAGGACCGGCAGCTGTTCAAGGAGATCGTCGCGAAGGCCGGCGTACGGCTGGGCCTGGCGGATCCGTCCGCGCTGGTGCCGCGGTCGCGGGTCTGCCACTCGATGGACGAGGTCCGCGAGACGGTCGCCGAGCTGGGCCTGCCGGTGGTCATCCGGCCGTCGTTCACCATGGGCGGCCTCGGTTCCGGCATGGCGCACACCGACGAGGACCTGGAGCGCATCGCCGGCGCGGGCCTGGCGGCCAGCCCGGTGCACGAGGTGCTCATCGAGGAGAGCGTGCTCGGCTGGAAGGAGTACGAGCTCGAACTGATGCGCGACCGCCACGACAACGTGGTGGTGGTCTGCTCGATCGAGAACGTCGACCCGATGGGCGTGCACACCGGCGACAGCGTCACCGTCGCCCCGTCGATGACGCTCACCGACCGGGAGTACCAGCGGCTGCGTGACCTCGGCATCGCGGTGCTGCGCGAGGTCGGTGTGGACACCGGCGGCTGCAACATCCAGTTCGCGGTGAACCCGGCCGACGGCCGGATCGTCGTGATCGAGATGAACCCGCGCGTGTCGCGCTCCTCGGCGCTGGCGTCGAAGGCCACCGGCTTCCCGATCGCGAAGATCGCCGCGAAGCTCGCCATCGGCTACACGCTCGACGAGATCCCCAACGACATCACGCTGAAGACGCCTGCGGCGTTCGAGCCGACGCTCGACTACGTGGTGGTGAAGATCCCCCGGTTCGCGTTCGAGAAGTTCCCCGGCGCGGACCCGGAGCTGACCACCACGATGAAGTCGGTGGGCGAGGCGATGAGCCTGGGCCGCAACTTCACCGAGGCGCTGAACAAGGCGATGCGCTCGATGGAGACCAAGGCGTCCGGCTTCTGGACCGTGCCGGACCCCGACGGCGCGACGAGGGAGAACACGCTGGCGGCGCTGCGCACGCCGCACGACGGCCGGCTCTACACCGTCGAGCGGGCGCTGCGCCTCGGCGCGTCGATCGCCGAGGTGTCCGAGGCGTCCGGCGGCATGGACCCGTGGTTCCTGGACCAGATCGCCTCGCTGGTCGAGCTGCGCGCCGAGATCGTGGACGCGCCGGTGCTCGACGCCGGTCTGCTGCGCCGGGCCAAGCGGGCCGGCCTGTCCGACCGGCAGCTCGCCGCGCTGCGTCCCGAGCTGGCCGCCGAGGACGGCGTCCGTACGCTTCGGCACCGGCTCGGCGTCCGGCCGGTCTACAAGACGGTGGACACCTGCGCGGCCGAGTTCGAGGCGACCACGCCGTACCACTACTCGACGTACGACTCGGAGACCGAGGTGGCGCCCTCGGCCCGGCCGAAGGTGCTCATCCTGGGCTCCGGGCCGAACCGGATCGGGCAGGGCATCGAGTTCGACTATTCGTGCGTGCACGCCGTACAAGCTCTCCGGGACGTGGACTACGAGACCGTCATGGTCAACTGCAACCCGGAGACCGTCTCCACCGACTACGACACCGCGGACCGGCTCTACTTCGAGCCGCTGACGTTCGAGGACGTGCTGGAGGTCTGGCACGCCGAGGACACCTCCGGCAGGGAGGCGGGCGGCCCCGGCGTCATCGGGGTGGTCGTGCAGCTCGGCGGGCAGACCCCGCTCGGCCTGGCCCAGCGGCTCAAGAACGCCGGCGTGCCGATCGTCGGCACCTCCCCGGAGTCGATCCACCTGGCCGAGGAGCGCGGCGCGTTCGGCGCGGTGCTGGCCCGGGCCGGGCTGCGCGCGCCCGCGCACGGCATGGCCACCTCGTACGACGAGGCGAAGACGATCGCCGACGAGATCGGGTACCCGGTGCTGGTCCGCCCCTCGTACGTGCTCGGCGGGCGCGGCATGGAGATCGTGTACGACGACGCCACGCTGCGCGACTACATCGGCCGGGCCACCGCCATCTCGCCGGACCGCCCGGTGCTGGTGGACCGGTTCCTGGACGACGCCATCGAGATCGACGTGGACGCGCTCGTGGACGCCGACGGCGACGTCTACCTGGGCGGCGTGATGGAGCACATCGAGGAGGCCGGCATCCACTCCGGCGACTCGTCCTGCGCGCTGCCGCCGATCACGCTGGCCGGCTCGCACCTGGCCCAGGTGCGGCACTACACCGAGCAGATCGCCCGCGGCGTCGGGGTGCGCGGCCTGCTCAACGTCCAGTACGCGTTGCAGGGCGACATGCTCTACGTGCTGGAGGCCAACCCGCGCGCCTCCCGGACCGTACCGTTCGTCTCGAAGGCCACGGCGGTGCCGCTGGCCAAGGCGGCGGCCCGGATCGCGCTCGGCGCCACGATCGCGCAGCTGCGCGCCGAGGGGATGCTGCCGCCCACCGGCGACGGCGGCACCATGCCGGCCGACGCGCCGATCGCGGTCAAGGAGGCGGTGCTGCCGTTCAAGCGGTTCCGCACGCCGTCCGGCAAGGGCATCGACGTGCTGCTCGGCCCGGAGATGAAGTCCACCGGCGAGGTGATGGGCATCGACACCGGCTTCGGTCAGGCGTTCGCCAAGTCGCAGGCCGCCGCGTACGGGTCGCTGCCGACCGCCGGGAAGATCTTCGTCTCGGTCGCCAACCGGGACAAGCGCGGCATGATCTTCCCGATCAAGCGCCTGGCCGACCTGGGCTTCGAGATCGTGGCCACCACCGGCACGGCCGAGGTGCTGCGCCGGCACGGCATCGCCTGCGAGCAGATCCGCAAGCACTACGAGTCGGGTGAGGGCGCGGACGCGGTCTCGCTGATCCTCGGCGGGGACGTGGCGCTGGTGGTGAACACGCCGCAGGGCTCCGGGGCGAGCGCCCGTTCCGACGGGTACGAGATCCGCAGCGCGGCGGTGAGCGCCGACATCCCGTGCGTCACCACGGTCCCCGGCGCGGCCGCCGCCGTCATGGGCATCGAGGCCCGGATCAACGGCGACCTGAAGGTCCGCCCGCTGCAGGACCTCCACGCCGCCCTCCGGGCGGGCGAGTGACCCCCCGCCCCACTGCGTCGATCATGAGGTTGGCGGTGGATATGGAGATCGACATCGCCGCCAACCTCATGATCAACGGGGAGGTCGGGCGGACCGGGCGGGGGGCCGGGGCGTGATCTTCGAGAAGGTGGTGCGGCCCCGGCTGTTCTCGCTCGCGGGCGGGGACGCGGAGGGGGCGCACGAGTGGACGCTGGAGCGGCTTGCCGCGGTGTCGCGGCAGCCGGCGGTGCTCGCGGCGCTGCGCGCGGCGTACTTCCGGTCGGCGCCGCGCACCGTGTTCGGGGTGCGCTTCCCCAACCCGGTCGGGCTGGCGGCCGGCATGGACAAGAACGGACTCGCGTTGCCGGCCTGGCCGGCGCTCGGCTTCGGCTTCGTCGAGGTCGGCACCGTGACCGCGCACGCCCAGCCGGGCAACCCCCGGCCCCGGCTGTTCCGGCTGCGCGACAGCGAAGCGGTGATCAACCGGATGGGCTTCAACAACGCGGGCGCGGCGGCGCTCGCGGACCGGCTGGCCGCGCTGCCGCGCCCGCTCGGCGTGCCGCTGGGCATCTCGCTCGGCAAGTCCAAGGTGACCCCGCTGGACGAGGCGGTCGAGGACTACCTCGCCTCCTACCGGGCGCTCAAGGAGCATGGCGACTACTTCGCGGTGAACGTGTCCTCACCGAACACTCCCGGACTGCGGTCGCTTCAGGACCGGTCCCATCTGGACGCGTTGCTCGCCGCGCTGGTGGGGGAGAAACCGGTGCTGGTGAAGATCGCCCCGGACCTGACCGAGCCGGCCGTGGCCGAGCTGCTGGAGGTGTGCCTCGACCGGGGCGCGGCCGGGGTCATCGCCACCAACACCACGCTCGCCCGCGACGGGCTCGCCCCGGCCGACCGGGAGCGCGCCGCCGAGGCCGGCGGGCTGTCCGGCCGGCCGCTGACCGTCCGGGCCCGGGAGATGGTCGCCTTCGTGCACCGGGAGACCGGCGGCCGGCTACCGGTGATCGGCGTGGGCGGCATCCTGCACCCGGACGACGCCACCCGCATGTTCGACGCCGGCGCCGCCCTGCTCCAGCTCTACACCGGCTTCATCTACCGAGGCCCCGCCCTGACGAGAGCCATAACCCGGACCATCCGACCCTGACCCACCCACCCTCTCGCACCCGCGCGGGGAGAGAGGGGGTGCGGGGAGCGGGGGCGGGGTGAAGGAGGAGACGTGACGCCTGAGGAGATCCTGGAGGCCGACCGGCGGCACGTGTGGCATCCGTACACCGCCATGCCTTCCGCCAGTGCGCCGTACGTCGTCGACAGCGCGGAGGGGGTGCGGCTGCGGCTCGCCGACGGGCGGGAGCTGGTCGACGGCATGTCGTCGTGGTGGGCGGCGATCCACGGCTACCGGCACCCGGTGCTCGACGCCGCGGTGACCGACCAGCTCGGGCGGATGAGCCACGTGATGTTCGGCGGGCTCACCCACGAGCCCGCCGTACGCCTGGCGCGCACGCTCGTCGAGCTGACCCCGGACGGCCTGGAACACGTCTTCCTGGCCGACTCCGGCTCGGTGAGCGTCGAGGTGGCGGTGAAGATGTGCCTGCAGTACCAGCGGGCGCTGGGACGCCCGCAGCGCCGCCGGCTGGGCACCTGGCGGGGCGGCTACCACGGCGACACGTTCCACCCGATGAGCGTGTGCGACCCGGAGGGCGGGATGCACCACCTCTGGGGCGACGTGCTGCCCCGGCAGGTGTTCGCGCCGGTGCCGCCGCCCGGCTTCGACGAGGCGCCGGACCCGGCGTACGAGGCGGCGCTGGTGGAGGCGGTCGAGCGGCACGCCGACGAGCTGGCCGCGGTGATCGTGGAGCCGGTGGTCCAGGGCGCCGGCGGGATGCGGTTCCACCACCCGCACTACCTGCGCGTGCTGCGCGAGGTGACCCGCAGGCACGGCATCCTGCTGGTGTTCGACGAGATCGCCACCGGCTTCGGCCGGACCGGGCGCATGTTCGCCGCCGAGCACGCCGCCGTCACCCCGGACGTGCTCTGCGTCGGCAAGGCGCTCACCGGCGGGTACCTGACGCTCGCCGCGGCGCTGTGCACGCCCGAGGTGGCGCGGGCGATCTCCGCCGGCGGGGTGCTGGCGCACGGGCCGACGTTCATGGGCAACCCGCTCGCCTGCGCCGTCGCCAACGCCTCCCTGGACCTGCTGCGGGCCGGGGACTGGGCGGGACGGGTGGCGGGCATCGCCGAGGGCCTGCGGGCCGGCCTGGCGCCGTTGCGGGACGCGCCCGGTGTGGCCGACGTACGCGTGCTCGGCGCGATCGGGGTGGTGCAGCTCGACCACGAGGTGGACCTGCCCCGGGCGACCGCCGCCGCGGTGGCCGAGGGGGTGTGGCTGCGCCCGTTCCGGGATCTCGTCTACACGATGCCGCCGTACGTCTGCGACGCCGCGGACGTGGCGCGGATCGCGGCCGGAGTGGCCGCGGCGGTCAAGGCCGGCTGAGCCCGGCCGAGTTCCACAGGGCGCGACGGGAGGCCCGTCGCCGGACACGCCAGGCGGCCCGGAGCCGCCGGGAGAGGGAGAGACGCGATGGAGACGTTCGGCGCCCGTCTGCACCGGGCCGTGGCGGAACGAGGGCCGCTCTGCGTGGGGATCGACCCGCACCCCGGGTTGCTGACCGCCTGGGGCCTGTCCGACGACGTGGCGGGCCTGGAGCGGTTCTGCGCCACTGTGGTGGAGGCGATCGGCGACCGGGTCGCCGTGGTCAAGCCGCAGTCGGCGTTCTTCGAGCGCTTCGGCGCCCGGGGTGTGGGTGTGCTTGAGTCAACTATCCGACAGTTGCGAGATTTGGGAGCGCTCACTCTGCTTGACGTCAAGCGTGGTGACATCGGCTCGACGGTCGCCGCGTACGCCTCGGCGTACCTCGATCCATCCAGCCCCCTGTATGTCGATGCGGTCACCGCGAGCCCCTACCTGGGAGTAGGTTCGCTCGCCCCGATGTTCTCCACCGCCGCCGAGCACGGTGGCGGGGTCTTCGTCCTGGCGCTCACCTCCAACCCGGAGGGTGCCTCCGTGCAGCGCGCCGTGGGTGCCGACGGGCGCACCGTCGCGCAGACCGTGATCGACGAGATTTCCCAGCTCAACCGGGGTGCGGAGCCGCTCGGCAGCTTCGGTCTGGTGGTCGGCGCGACGGTCGGTGAGACGGGTCACGATCTGGACTCGGTCAACGGTCCGCTGCTCGCGCCGGGGCTGGGCGCGCAGGGCGGAACGCCCGCCGGGTTGCGTACCGTGTTCGGCGCCGCGCTGCCGTCGGTGCTTCCCTCGTACTCCCGGGAGGTGCTCGGCGCGGGCCCCGACCCGGCCGACCTGCGGGCCGCCACCGAGCGGGTGCTGGCCGACTGCCGGGCCGCCCTGGGCACGGCGGACTGACTGACGGCTCGGTCACTTTGGGTTGATCATCGCGCGCCCACGTTGCCGAAATCTCCGTTGACCGCTAGTTTTCCCCGCGCTGGGAACCACGGACCCCTTTGGTTGCCAGCGACACCACGTTTCACAGATGCGGTGGGGCGCTCAGCCCGCCGTACTAGGGACCTGAGGAGAACTGGTGCCGCTCCCGTCACTGACCCCCGAGCAGCGCGCTGCCGCGCTGGAGAAGGCCGCGGAGATCCGCAAGGCCCGCGCTGAGCTGAAGGAGCAGCTCAAGCAGGGCAAGACCACCCTCGCCACCGTCCTCGAGCGGGCCGAGTCCGACGACGTCGTGGGCAAGCTGAAGGTTTCGGCCGTGCTCCAGGCGATGCCGGGCATCGGCAAGATCCGGGCCACCCAGATCATGGAGAAGCTCAAGATCGCGGACAGCCGTCGCCTGCGCGGCCTCGGCGAGCAGCAGCGCAAGGCTCTGCTCGGAGAGTTCGCCGCCAACTGAACGGCCCGCCGTGTAGAAACAAGCGGTGAGCACGGATGACGAGGCGCGCTCGGCGGCTCGGCTCACTGTCCTGTCCGGTCCCTCCGGGGCCGGCCGGAGCAGTGTCGTCGAGGCGGTCCGGGCGCGCCTTGCGTCTGTCTGGGTGCCGGTGGTCGCCACCACCCGCCCACCCCGTCCGGACGAGCGCGACGGCGTGGACCGCGTCTTCCTCGACGCGCCGGGCTTCGACCGGCTGATCGCCGCCGGGGAGCTGCTGGAGTGGTGCCGGATCGGGCCGTACCGCCGGGGGGTGCCCCGGGCCGAGGTGCGGGCGCGGCTCGCCGAGGGACGGCCGGTGCTGCTGCCGCTGGACCTGGCCGGCGCGCTGGCGGTACGGGCCGCGGCGCCCGGCGCCCGGCTGGTGCTGCTCGCGCCGCCGGCGTACCGGGCCGACCCGGACGTGGCGGCCGTCTTCGCCCACGCCGTGGCACACGACCACACCGAGCGCGCCGCGGCCGAGCTGGTAGGATTGCTCGGTTCGTCCTTCCTGGCTCCGGCCCGACCGCCCGCGGGCGGCGCACGAGACGCAGAGGTTTAATTCGTGGGATCCATCGCCACCAACCCCGAGGGCATCACCAACCCGCCGATCGACGAGCTGCTCGAGAAGACCACCTCGAAGTACGCGCTGGTCATCTTCGCCGCCAAGCGCGCCCGTCAGGTCAACGCCTACTACAGCCAGCTCGGTGAGGGCCTCCTGGAGTACGTCGGCCCGCTGGTGGAGACCACCCCGCAGGAGAAGCCGCTCTCCATCGCCATGCGCGAGATCAACGCGGGCCTGCTCACCGCCGAGCCGACCGACCAGCCGTAACCGCGCCCGCGCCGATGCCCGCCGAGATCGTCCTCGGGGTCGGCGGCGGCATCGCCGCCTACAAGGCGTGTGAGCTGCTCCGGCTTTTCACCGAGTCGGGTCACCGGGTCCGGGTGGTGCCGACCGCCTCGGCGCTCCGCTTCGTCGGGGCGCCGACCTGGGCGGCCCTGTCCGGCCGGCCGGTCGCCGACGACGTCTGGTCCGACGTGCACGAGGTGCCGCACGTGCGGCTCGGGCAGCACGCCGACCTGGTCGTGGTCGCCCCGGCCACCGCCGACCTGCTCGCCAAGGCCGCCCACGGCCTCGCCGACGACCTGCTCACCAACACGCTGCTGACCGCGCGCTGCCCGGTGCTGCTGGCCCCGGCCATGCACACCGAGATGTGGGAGCACCCGGCCACTGTCGCGAACGTGGCCACGCTGCGCTCGCGGGGCGTCCGCGTGATCGAGCCGGCCGTGGGCCGGCTCACCGGGCGGGACACCGGCAAGGGCCGGCTGCCCGACCCGGCGGAGATCTTCGCGGTGGCCCGCCGGGCGCTGGCCCGCGGCGTCGAGGCCGAGGCCGACCTGGCCGGCCGGCACGTGGTGGTCACCGCCGGGGGCACCCGCGAGCCGCTGGACCCGGTCCGGTTCCTGGGCAACCGGTCGTCCGGCAAGCAGGGGTACGCGTTCGCCCGCGCCGCGGTGGCCCGGGGCGCCCGGGTCACGCTCGTCGCGGCCAACGTGGCGCTGCCCGACCCGGCCGGGGCGGACCTGGTCCGGGTGGGCACCACCGAGGAGCTGCGCGACGCGACGCTCGCGGTGGCCGCCGGCGCGGACGCCGTGGTGATGGCCGCCGCGCCCGCCGACTTCCGGCCGGCCAGCTACGCCACCGGGAAGATCAAGAAGTCCGACGACGGGGTCGCGCCCACCATCGAGCTGGTCACCAACCCGGACATCGCGGTGGAGCTGGGGCGGCGTCGCCGGCCCGGGCAGGTGCTGGTGATCTTCGCGGCGGAGACCGACGACGCGGAGGCCAACGGCCGGGCCAAGCTGGCCCGCAAGGGGGCCGACATGATCGTGGTCAACGAGGTCGGCGTGGACAAGGTCTTCGGCGCCGACACCAACGCGGCCACCGTGATCGGTGCCGACGGCGCCGTGCACCGGTTGCCGGAGCAACCCAAGGAGGCCCTGGCCGACGCCGTCTGGGACCTCGTCTGTCAGCGGTTGCCGTCGCGTTCCTGACGGTTGGTCGACCCGCGTTCGTCGGGTCGCGGCGGAACGATGATGACTAAACTGCCGCCGAGCGACCTTTAAAAGTCTTCACATGCTTAGGAGTGCCGTGACACGTCTCTTCACGTCCGAATCGGTCACGGAGGGCCACCCGGACAAGATCGCCGACCAGATCAGTGACGGCATTCTCGACGCGCTGCTCGCCCAGGACCCGCACAGCCGGGTCGCGGTGGAGACGTTGATCACCACCGGTCAGGTGCACGTGGCCGGCGAGGTGACCACCAAGGCGTACGCCGACATCCCGACGATCGTCCGCGAGACCATCCTCGGCATCGGCTACGACTCGTCGAAGAAGGGCTTCGACGGCGCGTCCTGCGGCGTCAGCGTGTCCATCGGCGCCCAGTCGCCGGACATCGCCCAGGGCGTCGACAACGCCTTCGAGCTGCGTACCGGTGGGTCGGAGAGCGCGCTGGACGCGCAGGGCGCCGGTGACCAGGGCATGATGTTCGGCTTCGCCTGCTCCGAGACGCCCGAGCTGATGCCGCTGCCGATCGCGCTGGCGCACCGGCTGGCCCGCCGGCTCGCCGCGGTCCGCAAGGACGGCACGATCCCGTACCTGCGGCCGGACGGCAAGACCCAGGTCACCATCGAGTACGACGGGCTGCGCCCGGTCCGGCTCGACACCGTCGTCGTGTCCAGCCAGCACGCGGCGGACATCTCGCTGGAGTCGCTGCTCACCCCGGACATCCGGGACCACGTCATCGCCCCGGAGCTGGAGGGCCTCGGCCTGGAGACCGAGGGCTACCGGCTGCTGGTGAACCCGACCGGGCGGTTCGAGATCGGCGGCCCGATGGGTGACGCCGGCCTGACCGGCCGCAAGATCATCGTGGACACGTACGGCGGGTACGCCCGGCACGGCGGCGGCGCGTTCTCCGGCAAGGATCCGTCGAAGGTCGACCGGTCGGCCGCGTACGCGATGCGCTGGGTGGCCAAGAACGTGGTCGCCGCCGGGCTGGCCGAGCGGTGCGAGGCGCAGGTCGCGTACGCGATCGGCAAGGCGCACCCGGTGAGCCTGTTCATCGAGACGTTCGGCACCGAGACCGTGCCGGTCGCCTCGATCGAGAAGGCCGTGGCCGAGGTGTTCGACCTGCGTCCGGCCGCCATCATCCGGGACCTGCACCTGCTGCGCCCGATCTACCAGCAGACCGCCGCGTACGGCCACTTCGGCCGGGAGCTGCCGGAGCTGACCTGGGAGGGCACCGACCGGGCCGCCGACCTCAAGTCGGCCGCGGGAGCCTGACCGCCACCACGCGCCGCGACCGGCGACCCGCACAGGGGTCGCCGGTCGCGCGCGTCTGCGTGGACGTGCCGCTGCCCCACCTCGACCGCCCCTTCGACTACCTGGTGCCGGAGGCGCTCGACGCCGACGCCCGGCCGGGGGTACGCGTGAAGGTGCGGTTCGCCGGCCAGCTCGTCGACGGCTGGCTGCTGGAGCGCGCCGAGGCGTCCGAGCACCCGAAGCTGGCGTACCTGGAGAAGGTCGTGTCCCCGGTGCCGGTGCTCTCCCCGGAGGTGGCCCGGCTGGCCCGCGCGGTCGCCGACAGGTACGCCGGCAGCCTCGCCGACGTGCTCCGGCTGGCCGTGCCGCCCCGGCACGCCCGCGCCGAGAAGGCCGTCACGGCGGCGGACGCGCCACCGTCCGCCGACGCCGACGCCGACGCCGACGCCGACGCCGACGCGGACGCGGACGCCCGGGTGGGCGGCCGGGCGGAGGTGGACCCGCGCGGCTGGCGGGACTACCCGGCCGGGCCGGCGCTGCTGCGCGCGCTCACCGACGGCAAGCCCGCCCGCGCGGTCTGGTCGGCGCTGCCGGGGGAGGACTGGGCCGACCGGTACGCCGACGCGGTCGCCGCCACGGTGGCCGGCGGCCGGGGCGCCGTGGTCGTGGTGGCCGACGCCCGTGACCTGGACCGCCTCGACGCCGCCCTGACCGCCGTGCTCGGCGCGGGACGGCACGTCCGGCTCACCGCCGCCGACGGCCCGGCCCGCCGCTACCGGGCCTTCCTCACCGCCCGGACGGGCGAGGTGGACGTGGTCGTCGGTACCCGGGCCGCGATGTTCGCCCCGGTGCGGCGGCTCGGCCTGGTGGCGATCTGGGACGACGGCGACGACCTGCACGCCGAACCGCGCGCGCCCTACCCGCACGCCCGGGACGTGCTGCTCACCCGGGCGCAGCTCGGCGACGTGGCCGCCCTGGTCGGCGGCTACGCGCGTACCGCCGAGGCGCAACTGCTGGTGGAGACCGGCTGGGCGCGTGAGGTGGTGGCGGACCGGGCGGTGGTGCGCGCGCGTACCCCGGCCATGGCGCCCACCGGCGACGACCCGCAACTGGCCCGCGACCCCGGCGCCGCCTCGGCGCGGCTGCCGAGCCTGGCCTGGACCACCGCCCGGGACGCGCTGCGCGCGGACCTGCCGGTGCTGGTGCAGGTGCCGCGCCGGGGGTACGTGCCATCGGTGGCCTGCGCCGACTGCCGCGCCCCGGCCCGCTGCCCGCACTGCGCCGGCCCGCTCGCGCTGCCGTCGGCGCAGGGCACGCCCGCCTGCCGCTGGTGCGGCCGGCTGGCCGCCGCGTACGCCTGCCCGGAGTGCGGCGGGCGGCGGCTGCGCGCCTCGGTGACCGGCGCCCGGCGGACCGCCGAGGAGCTGGGCCGGGCGTTCCCCGGCGTGCCGGTGCGGACGTCGGGGCGGGAGGAGGTGCTGGCGGGCGTGCCGGGCGGGGCCGGGCTGGTGATCGCCACACCGGGCGCCGAGCCGGTCGCCGAGGGCGGCTACGGCGCGGTGCTGCTGCTCGACTCGTGGGCGCTGCTGACCCGGGCCGACCTGCGAGCCGGCGAGGAGGCGCTGCGCCGCTGGATGGCCGCCGCCGCCTTGGCCCGGCCCGGTACGGCCGGCGGCCGGGTGGTGGTGGTCGCCGACGGCGCGCTGGCCCCGGTGCAGGCGTTGCTGCGCTGGGACTCCGCCTGGTTCGCCGCCCGGGAACTGGCCGAGCGGCGGGAGCTGGGCTTCCCTCCGGCGGTACGGATGGCGAGCGTCACCGGCGTGGCCGAGGCGGTGGCCGACCTGCTCGCCGGCGCCCGGCTGCCGGGCGACGCCGAGGTGCTCGGCCCGGTGCCGGCCGAGGAGGGCCGGGAGCGGATGCTGGTACGCGTGCCCCGGTCCCGGGCCGCCGCGATGGCCGAGGCGCTGCACGCCGCCGCCGGGCAGCGCAGCGCCCGCAAGGCGGCCGACCCGGTACGCCTCCAGGTCGATCCGCTCACCCTGTTCTGATCGGACGCGACCGCGTGACGGTGCGCACGTGGGCCCTCGCGCACGGTCGTGAGCTGGGGTTTGCCGCACACCTGGTCCGGCAATCGAGTAGCGGGCGGTGATAGCATCGCCCGTCATGCCCAGCCGCGCGGTTTTCCCGCGCGGGACGCGGCGCGGCGGGTGCCAGAGCACGTCGGGCCGACACTCGATGTCGTCAGTCAGCCGGTGAGCAGGGGTGGACCAGTCGTGACCGTTCGTCAGTCGATCGTCTTCAACGGTGACCTCGGCAGTGGCAAGAGCACCGTCTCGGTCGAGATCGCCAAGCGGCTCGGGCTGCGCCGGGTCAGCGTCGGCGACCTCTACCGCCAGATGGCCCAGGAACGGCAGATGACCGCCCTCCAGCTCAACCTGCACGCCGAGCTGGACCAGGCCGTCGACGGCTACGTCGACCAGCTCCAGCGCGACATCGCCGCCTCCGGCGAGTCCCTGGTCATGGACTCCCGCCTGGCCTGGCACTTCTTCACCGACGCGCTCAAGGTGCACATGATCACCGAGCCGACCGAGGCGGCCCGGCGGGTGCTGGCCCGCCCGTCCGGCCCGGCCGAGAGCTACACCTCGCTGGAGGAGGCGCGGGCGAAGCTGCGCGAGCGCAGCGAGAGCGAGCGCGGCCGGTTCATCGTCCGGTACGGCGTCGACAAGGCCCGCCTGCGCAACTACGACCTGGTCTGCGACACCACCCGGGCCAACCCGGAGCAGGTCATCCAGCACGTCGTCGACGTCTACGAGGGCCGCCTGGGCGCGGACGTGCTGCGCGCCGGCCAGCCGTTGCTGCTGCTCGACCCGACCCGGGTGTACCCCACCGAGGACGTGTCGACGCTGCGCGGCCTCTGGGACGCCGACGTCGCCGCCGAGGCGGCGGGCAGCGGCGAGGAGCCCGAGCCGCTGAGCATCGGCTACACCGGCGAGTACTTCTTCGTCGTGGACGGGCACCGGCGGCTCAGCGCGGCGGTGCGCGCCGGGCTGCCGATGGTCCCGGCCCGGCTGGTCGCCGAGGTGGAGGAGCCGGTGGTCGGCGGGATCAGCGCGCTCGACTTCTTCACCGCGCAGGCCCGCCCGGGCCTGATCCACGACTGGGAGGACGCGCACGGCATCACGCTGCCGCTGCCGGAGCACGCGCTGCTCGGCGGCGGCCCGGTGCTCGCCGGGGAGCCGGGCGCCGGCGCCTGACCGCCGGGGGACACCGCCACCTCACCGGCACGGGTTCACCCGATCCGGCGGGCCGGAGCATGATGAAGGCCTCCGATGCCTGGGGAGGCGGAATCGTGGATCCCACCGACGCGCTCGCGCTGCTGATGTCCCCCGAGGGTCGTCTCGACCCCTATCCGACGTACGAGCGGCTGCGCGCGCACGGCCCGGTGGTCCAGGCCGGGCCGGTCTTCTACGTGGTCACCGGCTACGCGGAGGCCGACGCGATCCTGCGCGACGCCCGGTTCGGTGTGATGGACGACGCGCTGCGCGACCAGTTCATGCCCGGCTGGCGGGAGAGCCCGGCGGTGCTGTCGATCTCCCGGTCGATGCTGCGCACCAACCCGCCCGACCACAGCCGGATGCGGCGGCTGGCCGCGGGCGCGTTCACCCCGCGCCGGATCGCCGCCATGCGCGACGTGGTGCGGGCACAGGCCGACGAGCTGGTCGACGCGATGCTCGCCGCCGACGGGCCGGTCGACTTCATGGCCGCGTTCGCGTACCCCCTGCCGGTCGGGGTGATCTGCGCGCTGCTCGGCGTGCCGGCGGCGGACCGGCCGCTGTTCCGGCGCTGGGCCACCGACCTGACCGGCGTGCTCGAACCGGAGATCACCGCCGACGAGCTGGCGGTGGCCGACCGGGGCGCGGCCGAGCTGCGGAGCTACTTCACCGAGCTGGTGGCGGCCCGCCGCCGGGCCCCGGCCGACGACCTCACCACCGCGCTGGTCCAGGCCCACGACGGCGGCGACCGGCTCTCCGGCGACGAACTGCTGGCCAACCTGATCGTGCTGCTGGTGGCCGGTTTCGAGACCACCACCAACCTGCTCGGCAACGGCCTGGTGGCGCTGTTGGACCACCCGGACGCCGCGGCGGCGCTGCGCGAGCGGCCCGACCTGGCGCCCGCCTACGTCGACGAGCTGCTGCGCTACGACTCGCCGGTGCAGCTCACCTCGCGGATGAGCACCGCGCCGTCCCGGTACGGCGACGTCGACCTGCCGCCGGAGAGCTGGGTCATCGTGCTGCTCGGCGCGGCCAACCGCGATCCCCGCCGCTATCCGGATCCGGCCCGCTTCGATCCGTGGCGGGCGCAGATCACGCCGCTGTCCTTCGGCGCCGGGCCGCACTACTGCCTCGGCGCGGCGCTGGCCCGGCTGGAGGCGCAGGTGGCGTTCCCGCTGCTGCTGCGCCGGCTGCCCGGGCTGGCGGTGGCGGGCCGGCCCGAGCGGCGGGTCCGGCTCACCCTGCGTGGTCACGCCACGCTGCCGGTGCGCGTGGGGCGGGAGGCGGCCCCGGTCACCGTTCCCGGTACGCCACCCGGGGCGGCCGGGCCGACTCCGTAGACTGGACGCGCATCGTTCGACCCAGACAAGGAGCCACGCCGAGTGACCGTCCAGCCCATCCGTCTGTTCGGCGATCCGGTGCTGCGCACGCCGGCCGACCCGGTCGTCGACTTCGACGCCGAGCTGCGCAAGCTGATCGCCGACCTGACCGACACGATGCGCGAGCAGAGCGGCGCCGGCCTGGCCGCGCCGCAGCTCGGGGTGGGCCTGCGGGTGTTCACCTTCGACGTCGACGACGTCCTCGGTCACCTGGTCAACCCGGTGCTGGAGTTTCCCGACTCCGAGGAACAGGACGGCCCGGAGGGCTGCCTGTCCATCCCCGGGCTCTACTTCGACACCAAGCGCCGGCAGAACGTGATCGCCAAGGGCTTCAACGGCTACGGCGACCCGTTGCAGATCGTCGGCACCGGCCTGATGGCCCGCTGCGTGCAGCACGAGACCGACCACCTCGACGGCGTCCTCTTCGTCGACCGGCTCGACGCGGCCGGCCGCAAGGAGGCCATGAAGGCGATCCGCCAGGCCGAGTGGTACGACCAGGCGGCCCCGCCCACCGTCAAGCTCAGCCCGCACGCCGCCGGCAACCCGTTCGGCCTGGGGCGGTGACCCGGATGCGCCTGGTCTTCGCCGGCACGCCGGCTGTCGCCGTACCGGCCCTGGACGCGATCGCCGCCTCCGGGCACGAGCTGCTCGCCGTGGTCACCCGCCCCGACGCCCCGGCCGGCCGGGGGCGGGGACTGGTCCGCTCGCCGGTCGGCGCGTGGGCCGACGCGCACGGCGTCGAGGTGCTCACCCCGGCCCGCCCGCGTGAGCCGGAGTTCCTCGACCGGCTGCGCGAGCTGGCGCCGGACTGCGTACCGGTGGTCGCCTACGGCGCGCTGGTGCCGCCGGTGGCGCTGGAGATCCCCCGGCACGGCTGGATCAACCTGCACTTCTCGCTGCTGCCCGCCTGGCGCGGCGCCGCGCCGGTGCAGCACGCCGTGCTGCACGGCGACGAGCTGACCGGGGCCAGCGTCTTCGAGCTGGAGGAAGGGCTGGACACCGGCCCGGTCTACGGCACCGTCACCGACGAGATCCGTCCCGCCGACACCTCCGGTGACCTGCTGGAGCGGCTCGCGCACTCCGGCGCCGGGCTGCTGGTCGCGGTCCTCGACGCGATCGGCGCCGGCACCGCCCGGGCCGTGCCGCAGCCCGCCGACGGGGTCTCGCTCGCCCCGAAGCTCACCGTCGAGGACGCCCGCGTCCGCTGGGGCGACCCCGCGTTCGCTGTGGACCGGCGCATCCGTGCCTGCACGCCCGCGCCCGGCCCGTGGACCACGTTCCGCGACGACCGGGTCAAGCTCGGCCCGGTCACCCCGCTGGCCGACGGCCCGGAGCTGAAGCCGGGGGAGCTGCACGTGGAGAAGTCCGGCGTGCTCGTCGGCACCGCCACCACGCCGGTGCGCCTCGGCGAGGTGCGCGCCGCCGGCAAGAAGGCCATGCCCGCCGGCGACTGGGCGCGCGGCGCCCGGGTCACCGCCGGCGAGGTGTTCGCGTGACGGGGCCGTCGCGCCCGGACCGGCCCGCCGAGGGCGAGCGTCCCCGGGGGTACGCGCGTGAGCACGCCGACCGGCCCGCCGCGGACCGGCGTGGCGCAGACCGGTCCGGTGGGGACCGGCGTGGCGCAGACCGGTCCGGTGGGGACCGGCGTGGCGGTGACCGGTTCGGCGGTGACCGGTCCGGTGGGGACCGGCGCGGTGGGCGCCGTCCGGTCCGTCCGGCCGTGGATCTGCCCCGGCAGATCGCGTACGAGGCGATCGCGGCGGTGCACCGCGACGACGCGTACGCCAACCTGGTGCTCCCGGCGATGCTGCGCGAGGCCGGGCTGACCGGCCGGGACGCCGCGTTCGCCACCGAGCTGACCTACGGCACGCTGCGGCACACCGGCACGCTCGACGCGATCGTCACCGACGCGGCCGGGCGGGACGTGCAGCGCATCGACCCGCCGGTGCGCGACGCGCTGCGGCTCGGGGCGTACCAGATCCTGCACACCCGGGTGCCCGCGCACGCCGCGGTGTCCTCGACCGTGGACCTGGTCCGGTCGGTGGGGCCGGGCGCCACCGGGTTCGCCAACGCGGTGCTGCGGGAGATCACCAGCCGGGACGCCGACGCCTGGGTGGCGAAGATCGCCCCGGCCGAGGAGACGGACCCGATCGGGCACCTCGCGCTGGCGTACAGCCATCCGCAGTGGATCGTTCGGTCGTTCGCCGAGGCGCTCGGCGGCGACATGGGGGAGACGACCCGGCTGCTCATCGAGGACAACGAGCGCCCGCCGGTGCACCTGTGCGCCCGGCCCGGTCTGGCCGATCCGGTGGCGCTCGCCGACGAGGTGGGCGGCGCGCCCGGCGCGTTCTCGCCGTACGCGGTCTACCTGCCCGGTGGCGCGCCGGGTGACCTGCCGGCGGTGGCCGACGGCCGCGCGCACGTGCAGGACGAGGGTTCCCAGCTGGTGGCGGACGCGCTGGCGGCGGCGCCGCTGGACGGGCCGGACGGCCGGTGGCTGGACCTGTGCGCCGGCCCGGGCGGCAAGTCCGGCCTGCTCGGCGCGCTCGCCGCGACCCGCGGCGCGCGGCTGACCGCGGTCGAGGTGGCCGAGCACCGGGCGCGGCTGGTCGAACAGGCCACCCGTGGGTTGCCGGTGACGGTGCTGAACACCGACGGGCGCACCGTGGGCAGTGACCCGAAGCTGCCGGAGGAGCACTTCGACCGGGTGCTCGTGGACGCGCCGTGCACCGGGCTGGGCGCGCTGCGCCGCCGCCCGGAGTCGCGGTGGCGTCGCCAGCCGTCGGATCTGCCGCCGCTGACCCGGTTGCAGCGGGAACTGCTCACCGCGGCGCTGCGGGCGGCCCGGCCGGGTGGCCTGGTGGCGTACGTGACGTGCTCGCCGCACGTGGTGGAGACGCACGTGACGGTGACCGAGGCGGCCCGGCGGTGCGGTTTCGGCGTCGACTTCGTCGACGCGCGGCCGCTGCTCCCGGCCGGCATGCCGGGCCTGGGTGACGGCCCCACGGTGCAGCTCTGGCCGCACCGTCACGGCACCGACGCCATGTTCCTGGCGGTCCTCCGCCGGGTCTGACCCACCTCTCTCCGCAGTCGATCAAGGAGTTCGTGTCCCCGGGGCCGCCGTGCCCGGGCACGAACTCCTTGATCGTCATGCGGCGAAATGGGGAGGGATGGAGCGTGTGCGGCATCCCGGTGGGGGGAGGGGGTCGGTGGGATGTGACAGCCCGTTGACTGTGCGATCGATACATGTAACTGTTCCGATCACCGGTCCCGGCACCCCCGCCCGCCGAACCCCCACGAGGAGTCTCCATGAGACGCAGAACGCCGACCACGAGCCTCGCGCTCGCCCTCGTCGCCACCCTGACGACGGCGAGCCTGGCCGGCACCGCCTCCGCCGCGCCCGCTCCGGCCCTCGCCCCCGCCCCGGCCGCCGCCGCGCTCGCCGCGCCGGACGTCTCCCTGAGCAACATCCAGGCCCACCTCACCCAGTTCAACTCCATCGCCACCAGCAACGGCGGCAACCGGCGCTCCGGCTCGGCCGGCTACACGGCGTCGGTCAACTACGTCAAGGGCAAGCTCCAGGCCGCCGGCTACACGGTCACCGAGCAGAACTGCTCCACCTGCACCTACCCGGGCAACAACCTGATCGCCGAGTGGCCGCAGGGCCCCTCCGACCAGGTCGTCATGTTCGGCGCGCACCTGGACGGCGTCGCCGCCGGCCCCGGCATCAACGACAACGCCTCCGGCTCGTCGGTGCTGCTGGAGAACGCGCTGGTGCTGGCCGCGCAGAACCCGACCATGACCAAGCGGGTCCGGTTCGCCTGGTGGAACGGCGAGGAGCAGGGCCTCCAGGGCTCCAAGCACTACGTCAACCAGCTCAGCTCCACCCAGCGCGGCTACATCAAGGGCTACTACAACTTCGACATGGTGGGCTCGCCCAACGGCGGCTACTTCATCAACCGGATCACCTCGGCCACCGCCGCGCCGCTGAAGGCGTACTGGGACTCGTTCGGCATCTCGCCGGAGGAGAACACCGAGGGGCAGGGCCGCTCCGACGACTACTCGTTCGCCAACGCCGGCATCCAGACCTCCGGCTACGCGGCCGGTGCCAGCTACACCAAGAGCTCGGCGCAGGCCAGCAAGTGGGGCGGCACCGCGGGCGCGGCGTACGACGGGTGCTACCACCGCTCCTGCGACAACACCAGCAACATCAACACGACCATCCTCAACCGGGCCGCGGACGGCGTCGCGTACGCGATCTGGCAGCTCGCGGTCGGCGGCGGCACCCCGACCAACGACTTCTCCGTCTCGGTGAGCCCCACCTCCGGCAGCGTCGCCCGGGGCGGCTCCACCACCGCCACCGTCGGCACCGCCACCACCGCCGGCAGCGCGCAGACCGTGACGCTGTCCGCCAGCGGCGCGCCGAGCGGCGTCTCGGTGAGCTTCAGCCCGTCGTCGGTCACCTCGGGCGGCTCGGCCACCATGACCGTCACCGCCTCGTCGACGGCCACCACCGGCACGTTCACGCTCACCGTGACCGGCACCGGCTCGGCCACCCGCACCGCCAGCTACACGCTCACCGTGACCGGCGGGAGCGGCGGCTGCACCGGCGGCCAGCTCATCGGCAACAGCAGCTTCGAGTCCGGCACCACGCCGTGGACGGCCAGCTCCGGCGTGATCACCAACAGCTCCAGCCAGGCGGCCCGCACCGGGTCGTACAAGGCGTGGATGAACGGGTACGGCTCCTCGCGTACCGACACGCTGTCCCAGTCGGTCACGCTGCCGGCCGGGTGCAGCAGTTACACGTTCTCGTTCTGGCTGCACATCGACACGGCCGAGACGACCAGCTCGACCGCGTACGACAAGCTGACCGTGCAGGTCGGCTCGACCACGCTGGCCACGTACTCGAACCTGAACAAGGCCACCGGCTACACCCAGCGCACCTTCAACCTGGCCGCGTACGCCGGTCAGACGGTCACGCTGAAGTGGACCGGCGTCGAGGACTCCTCGCTGCAGACCAGCTTCGTCGTGGACGACGTGACGCTGCAGGTCGGCTGAGCGGTCCCGGGCGGGGTGGGCGCCGGTCCGCCCCGCCCGGGTCTCAGGTGATGGGCAGCGCCTTGGCGCCCGCGCCCTTGACCGACCGGGTCAGCGAACGCTCGGAGACCCACAGGAAGCACTGCACGCCCCGGTCGCCGTCCCGCCACTGCTCCTCGAACGGGTGGTAGATGATGGTGCCGGCCCGGTACTGCATGTTGCCGTCGTTCGGCAGCTTCGCGTACTTGGCGATCAGGCCGCGGCACGCCTTGTGCGTGCGCAGCGGCGTGCGCTCGAACTCGGCGTAGCTGATGTCCGGCGCCTGGTAGACGCCGACGAACTCGGCGTGGTGCCGGGAGGTGCAGGCCACCGGCCGCATCGCCTGCACCTCGTCCTTGCTCAGCTTCGGGTTGAAACAGCCGAACGCGAGCTTGGAGCCGGGCTTCAACGCGCCCCGCAGGCTGCCGGTGCGCTGGGCCACGGCGCCCTCGTCCAGGTCGGTGATCTCGGCGACGTCGCAGCGGTACCAGCGGGCCCCGCCGGACCACGCGAGCGCCGAGGGGAAGACCACCGCCAGGCGCAGCCGCCCGCCGCGCCAGTCCGCGCCGACGGCCCGGGTGACCTGCCGGGCGCAGTCGGCGTGCGCGGCGCGCATCCCGGCCGAGCCGGTACGCGGCGGCGCGGAACGCTCTGCCTCCGCGCCGGTCATCGTGCCCACGTGCAGCGTCTCGGTGCGGTGCGGGGCGGCGCAGTCGACCGGCTGGTAGCCGCTGAGGTAGCCGACGTCGGCGACGGTGGGGTGACAGGCGCCGGACTTCGGCACGAAACCGACCGGCGCGGCGAACGCGGGCCAGTCGTCGACCAGGTCGCGGTCCACTCCGGCCGGCGCGGCACAGCCGCCGAGCGCCAGCGCCAGCGCCGCGCCCACGGTGACCGCCACCCGCCATCGCCGCATCCCGACCGACCTCCCCCGCGCATCCGGCGCCACCCGGTCGACCGGTACGCCTCGGCGGTGCAGCATACGGCAGCGGCTCAGGTGACCGGGAGTCCCTCGGGCCCGGCGCCGCGCACCGAGCGGTTCAGCTTGCGGTCGTCACTCCACAGGAAACAGCGCACGCCCCGGTCGCCCTCCTCCCACTCCCGCTGCGACGGCGGGTAGAAGATGGACCCGGCCCGGTACGGCAGTTCGGCGTTGTCCGGCACCTCGGCGAACGCGGCGATGAGCGTCATGCAGCGCCGGTGCGTGGCGGGCGCGCCCCGGGTGAACTCGGCCCAGCTCATGTCGCCTTCCTCGTACACGCCGACGAACTCGGCCCGGTGCGGTTCGGTGCACAGCACCGGGGCCATGTAGTTGAGGTTCTGGCCGATCAGCTTCGGGTCGAAGCACCTGTGCACCAGCGGGTTGTCGCCGACGAGCGCGCCGCGCAGGCTGCCGACCCGGTTGACCGGGCGGGTGTTGTCGATGCTGTCGGTCTCGGCCAGGTCGCAACGGAACCAGCGGGCGCCGGACGTCCAGGCGGTGACGGTGGGCAGCGCGATGTTCAGGGTCAGCCGGGCGGCGTGCCAGTCCCCGCCGATCATCTCCCGGGCCCGCTGGTCGCACTCGGCGCGCGCGGTCCGCAGCGCCGGTGAGCCCGGTTCCGGGCGTACGCCCTGCGCCGCCGGCCCGCTGAACCGGCCGACGTGCACGGTCTCGGCCAGGTGGCTGCCCGCGCAGTTCACCGTCTCGTACGTGGCGGCGGCCACCACTGTGCTCAGCCGGGGCAGGCACGCCTCGGTCGCCGGGACGAACAGCTGCGGCACCGGCAGCGCCGCCCAGTCGTCGATCAGGTCGCCGTCGGCCCGGTGTGTCTGAGCGCATCCGGCGAGCACCGCAGTCACGGCGCCGGCCAGCGCGAGCACGTGGAGCCACCGTCGCATCGTCCGCCCCTTCCGGGAGAGATGACAGCCGGTCGCCACAGGCCCGACCGGCGTCCCCCGCGCCCGGGCGTGCAGCATACGTGACCGTCCCTGTAGGAGTTTCGCCATCTTTCAATCGATCGGCCAGTCACCGGCGACTATTCGTGCCGATTTTCTCTCCGGACGGCCGGATGGCGCACCGCCGGTGAATGGGGCATCACCACCTGTCACTCCGGGAGACGTGCCGCGACCTCCGGATCACCGCGTTCGTACACTGGCCCGGTGACCGTACCGCCGCCGATCGTCGCGCCGAGCATCCTGGCCGCCGATTTCGCCCGCCTCGCCGACGAGGTCCGTGCCGTGGAGCCCGCCGCCGACTGGCTGCACGTCGACGTCATGGACAACCACTTCGTGCCCAACCTGACCATCGGACTGCCGGTGGTGCAGAGCCTGCGCGCCGTCACCGGGATCCCGTTCGACGTGCACCTGATGATCACCGATCCGCGCCGCTGGGCGCCCGGGTACGCCGACGCCGGGGCGTACAACGTCACGTTCCACGCCGAGGCGTGCGACGACCCGGTGGCGCTGGCGAAGGACCTGCGCTCGGCCGGGGCGAAGGCGGGGCTGGCGATCGACCGGGACACCCCGATCGAGCCGTACCTGGAGCTGCTGCCGAGCTTCGACACGCTGCTGATCATGACGATCAAGGCCGGCTTCGGCGGCCAGCGTTTCCTGCCGCAGCTGCTGGACAAGGTGCGCGCGGCCCGCCGGCACGTCGACAGCGGGCACCTGGAGCTGCGCATCGAGGTCGACGGCGGCATCGCCGCGGACACCATCGAGCAGGCCGCCGCGGCCGGCGCCGACGCGTTCGTCGCGGGCACCGCCGTCTACGGCGCCGACGATCCCGCGGAGGCGGTACGCCGCCTGCGGGGCCTGGCGGAACGCGCGATGACCGGGGCCTGAGATGGACCCGGCCGGCGAGCGACCCGACGTGATCCTCGTCGTCGACGACGACGAGGACATCGCCCGCTTCGTCGAGTTCAACCTGCGCCTGCACGGCTTCGAGGTGCTGCACGCCGCCGACGGCCAGGAGGCGCTGGAGATCATCGAGCGACAGCGGCCCGACCTCGCGGTGGTCGACCTGATGATGCCGCGCATCGACGGGCTGGAACTGACCCGGCGGCTGCGCGCCGACCCGATGACCTCGGCCCTGCCGGTGATCATGCTCACCGCCAAGGGGATGACCCAGGACAAGGTCAACGGGCTCAGCGTCGGCGCGGACGACTACCTGGTCAAACCGTTCGACACGCTGGAACTGGTGGCCCGGGTCAACTCCACGCTGCGGCGCAACAAGGAGTTCCGGGAGGTCTCCCCGCTGACCGGGCTGCCCGGCAACAGCCGGATCCGGCGGGAGATCAGCGACCGGGTGCGCAACGGCGTCGACTACGCCGTCGGCTACATCGACATCGACCGGTTCAAGAGCGTCAACGACCGGTACGGCTTCGTGCGCGGCGACGAGTTCATCTCGGCGCTGGCCCGCAGCCTGCACCGGGCGGTGGTGTCGATCGGGCTGCCGCCGGCGTTCCTCGGCCACGTCGGCGGTGACGACTTCGTCATCGTCTGCACCCCCGGTCAGGTCCGGCCGCTGACCAGCCGGGCCGTCGTCGACTTCGAGAAGGCCGCGGACGCGCTCTACGACGCGACCGACCGGGAACGCGGCTTCGTCGAGCTGAAGGACCGGCGCGGCAACATCCGCCGCGCCGCGCTCGTCACGCTCTCCATCGGCGTGTCGCTCTCCGATTCCGGCAAGCGGTTCACCGATCCGCTGGAGGCGATCGCGGTGGCCTCGGAGATGAAGACCGTGGCCAAGAGCCAGCCCGGCTCGTACGTGGCGGTGGACCGCCGGCGCGGCGTCACCTGAGGCGGTCCTGTGAGGTAGCTCGCCTCTGTGGCGCGCGCCCGGGCGGAACGTGTAAGACTTCCCGTATACCCACCACGCGCTGGCGGGGCTCGGTGAAATTCCGAACCGGCGGTGATCCACGGTCCGACCGTGGTAAGCCCGCGACCCGGACGGCTTCGGCCGGACGGTGGACCTGGTGAGAATCCGGGGCCGACGGTTGGGGTGCGGCTCGTCCGCCCCCAGAAAGTCCGGATGGGAGACAGCGCGCGGAACGGGGGAGGCCCCTGCCGGCCGCTGAGCACCCTCAGCCGCCGCGTGGGCTCCCCGGGGTCGGCGTCGCCGTCCCCGGGTTCTCCGCCGCCGCGTGTCCGCGGCTTTCGTGGCCGTTGCTCCCGAACCTGCCCGCGCGCGACCGGCGAGCGGGAGGACAGGCGGCCATGGCGAGCGTCTCCGTCGACGAGGCGATGCGTCGTGCCATCGAACTGGCCGCGCGCGGCCTCGGCGCCACGAGCCCCAACCCGGTGGTCGGCTGCGTGCTGCTCGACACCGACGGCGAGGTCGTCGGCGAGGGCTTCCACGCGTACGCCGGCGGCCCGCACGCGGAGATCGTCGCGCTGGCGCAGGCCGGCACGCGCGCCCGCGGCGGCACCGCGGTGGTCACCCTGGAGCCCTGCGACCACACCGGCCGCACCGGCCCGTGCAGCCACGCGCTCATCGCCGCCGGGGTGTCCCGCGTGGTGATCGCCGTGCCCGACCCCAACCCGGTCGCCTCCGGCGGCGCCGCCACGCTGCGCGCTGCCGGGGTCCAGGTCGCCCTGGGGGTACGCGCGGAGGAGGCCGAGGCCGGCAACGTGGCCTGGCTGACCTCGATGCGCCGAGGCTGGCCGTACGTGATCTGGAAGTACGCGGCCACGCTCGACGGGCGTTCCGCCGCGGCCGACGGCACCAGCATGTGGATCACCTCGGAGGCGGCCCGGATCGACGTGCACGCGCTGCGCGGCACCGTCGACGCGGTGCTCGCCGGGGTGGGCACCGTGCTCACCGACGACCCCCGGCTGACCGCACGCAACCTGCGCGACGGCACGCTCGCCATCCGGCAGCCGCTGCGGGTCGTGGTGGACAGCTCGGGGCGTACCCCGGCCGAGGCCCGGGTCCGCGACGGCGCCGCCCGCACGTGGGTGGCCACCGCCGCGGAGGTCGGCGCCGGGCCGGACGGCCGGGTCGACCTGCCGGCGCTGCTCGCGGAGCTGCACCACCGGGGCGTGCGGGCCGCGCTGCTGGAGGGCGGGCCCACGCTGGCCGGCGCGTTCCTCGCCGCAGGCCTGGTCGACAAGATCGTCGGGTACGTCGCGCCGAAGCTGCTCGGCGCCGGCCCGACCGCGCTGCTCGACGCCGGCGTGAGCACCATCGCCGACGCCATCGATCTGGAGATCACCGACGTTACGCGGGTCGGTCCCGACCTGCGGATCACCGCGCTGCCCCGGAAGAGGGAGGGCTGACATGTTCACCGGCATCGTCGAGGAACTGGGCGAGATCGTCCGGAGCACCGAGACCGGCGACGACTCCGCGCTGGTCGCCATCCGCGGCCCGCTCGTCACCTCGGACGCCCGGCACGGCGACTCGATCGCGGTCAACGGCGTCTGCCTGACGGTGGTCGACGTCGACGGCGGCGTGTTCACCGCCGACGTGATGGGCGAGACGCTGCGCCGCACCGCACTCGGCGCGCTGCGCCCCGGCGACCCGGTCAACCTGGAACGGGCCGCCGCGCTCAACAGCCGCCTGGGCGGGCACCTGGTGCAGGGCCACATCGACGGCGTCGGCGAGATCGTCGCCCGGGAGCCCGCGGCGCAGTGGGAAACGGTGCGGTTCCGGCTGCCCGCCGGGCTGGCCCGGTACGTGGTGGAGAAGGGCTCGATCACCGTCGACGGCGTGTCCCTGACCGTCGCCGAGGTGGGCGACGACTGGTTCTCGGTCGGCCTGATCCCGACCACGCTGAAGCTCACCGTGCTCGGCGCGAAGCGGATCGGCGACCCGGTCAACCTGGAGGTGGACGTGCTGGCCAAGTACGTCGAGCGGCTGCTCGGCGACCGGAGCGCGGGGGGTGCGCGGTGATGGGCCCGCTCGGCTGGCTGCTCGACGCCCAGGTGCACGTGGCCGGCTCGCCGGTGCTGGTGCGGGAGATCGTCGGCAACGTGTTCGGGCTCGGCTCGGCGCTGCTCGGGCTGCGCCGGGTGGTCTGGGCCTGGCCGGTCGGCATGATCGGCAACGCGCTGCTGCTCACCGTGTTCCTCGGCGGCGTCTTCGTCACCCCGCAGGCGCACGACCTCTACGGCCAGGCCGGCCGGCAGGTCTTCTTCTTCGCCGTCAGCGTGTACGGCTGGTGGCGCTGGTCGCGCAACCGGCGCGCCGGTGGCGGGGACGAGCCGGCCGTGGTGCCGCGCTGGGCCACCTGGCGGGAGCGGCTCGGCCTGCTCGTGGCCGCCGCCGCCGGCACCGCCGCCGCGTACCCGGTGCTCGCCGCGCTGGGCTCGTGGGGGCCGCTGCCGGACGCCTGGATCCTGGTCGGCAGCCTGCTCGCCACGTACGGCATGGCCCGCGGCTGGGTGGAGTTCTGGCTGATCTGGATCGCCGTCGACGCGGTCGGTGTGCCACTGCTGCTGCGCGGCGGCTTCTACCCGTCGGCCGCCATGTACCTGGTCTACGGCGCGTTCTGCGCGGCCGGCCTGTACAGCTGGTGGCGCACCTCCCGGGCCGTCGCGACCGCGCCCGCCCCGATCCCGGCGACGTACTCGGAGGCCGTGGCATGAGCACGTTCGGATCGATCGAGCAGGCGGTGGCGGACATCGCCGCCGGGCGTCCGGTGGTCGTGGTCGACGACGAGGACCGGGAGAACGAGGGCGACCTGATCTTCGCGGCCGAGCTGGCCACGCCGGAGCTGGTCGCGTTCATGGTCCGCTACACGTCCGGCTACATCTGCGTACCGCTGACCGAGGACGAGTGCGACCGGCTGGACCTGCCGCCGATGCACCACACCAACCAGGACCGGCGGGGCACCGCGTACACGGTGACGGTGGACGCGCGGGAGGGTGTCAGCACCGGCATCTCGGCCGCCGACCGGTCGCACACCATCCGGCTGCTCGCCGACGCCGCGACCGGCCCGACCGACCTGGCCCGGCCCGGTCACGTGGTGCCGCTGCGCGCCCGTGCCGGCGGGGTGCTGCGCCGCCCCGGGCACACCGAGGCGGCGGTGGACCTGACCCGGCTGGCCGGGCTGCGCCCGGCCGGGGTGCTCTGCGAGCTGGTGAACGACGACGGCACCATGATGCGCCTGCCGGACCTGGAGAAGTTCTGCGCCGAGCACGGGCTGACGCTGGTCACCATCGCGGACCTGATCGCCTACCGGCGGCGTACCGAGAAGCAGGTCGAGCTGGCCGCCGAGGCCCGGATGCCCACCCCGTACGGCGTGTTCCGGGCGCTCGGCTACCGCGCCGAGCACGACCCGGCCGAGCACGTCGCGCTGGTCATGGGCGACATCGGCGACGGGCGGGACGTGCTCGTGCGGGTGCACTCCGAGTGCCTCACCGGCGACGTGTTCGGCTCGCTGCGCTGCGACTGCGGGCCGCAGTTGCAGGCCGCGCTGGCGCGGGTCGCCGCGGAGGGGCGCGGCGTGGTCCTCTACGTGCGCGGGCACGAGGGCCGCGGCATCGGCCTGCTGCACAAGCTCCAGGCGTACCAGCTCCAGGACCAGGGCCGCGACACCGTGGACGCGAACCTCGACCTCGGGCTGCCGGCCGACGCCCGCGACTACGGCACCGGCGCGCAGATCCTCTACGACCTCGGCGTGCGGACGATGCGGCTGCTGACGAACAACCCGGCCAAGCGGGCCGGCCTGGAGGGGTACGGCCTCACCGTGACCGGCCGGGAGGGGCTGCCGGTGCGGTCCAACCCGGAGAACGTGCGCTACCTGCGCACCAAGCGGGACCGGATGGGTCACCTGCTGGACGGACTGGACGAGGTGACCGAGGCGCCGATGGGCCGCCCGGTCGCCGGTGACGAGATCGGAGCGTAGGGCGGTGGCGGGTTTCGGTGAGCCGGGCGTGACCGCGGTGGACGCCGCCGGGATGACGGTCGGCGTGGTGGCCGCCCGGTGGCACGGCGACCTGACCGACCACATGACCGAGCGGGCGGTGGCCGCCGCGCAGGCCTGCGGGGCGCGGGCCGTGGTGGCCCGGGTGGCCGGCTCGGTGGAGCTGCCGGTGGTGGCCCAGGCGATGGCCCGCCGCTTCGACGTGGTGGTCGCGCTCGGCGTGGTGGTACGCGGCGCGACGGCACACTTCGACTACGTCTGCCAGTCGGTCACCGAGGGGCTGACCCGGGTGGCGCTGGACGAGGGCAAGCCGGTGGCGCACGGGGTGCTGACCGTGGACACCATCGAGCAGGCCCGGGACCGGGCCGGGCTGCCCGGCTCGGCCGAGGACAAGGGCTGGTCGGCGACGGTGGCCGCGCTGGACGCGGCGCTGGCCGTCCGCGCGCTGGACGCCCAGTCCGCCCACCGGGTCGGCTTCGCCTGACCCACCCGGCCCGTCACCGGGAGCGGCTGGAAGAATCGCCTTCCGTGAAGACGTTCGAGGAGTTGTTCGCCGAGCTGCAGGCCAAGGCCGCCGCCGGCACCCCGGGCTCGGGCACGGTCGAGGCGCTCGCCAAGGGCGTGCACTTCATCGGCAAGAAGGTCGTCGAGGAGGCGGCCGAGTCGTGGATGGCCGCCGAGCACGAGGGCCCGGAACGGGCCGCCGAGGAGATCTCCCAGCTGCTCTACCAGGCGCAGGTGCTGATGCTCGCCACCGGCCTGGAACTGAAGGACGTCTACCGACATCTGTGAGTGCCCGTCCGCTGATCATCCGATCGAACGAAGGAGCACTCCCATGCTGCGTGTCGCAGTACCCAACAAGGGCGCCCTGGCCGAGTCGGCCGCCGGGATGCTGCGCGAGGCGGGCTACCGCCAGCGCACCGACCCGAAGGACCTGGTCTGCCGGGACGAACCCAACGACATCGAGTTCTTCTACCTGCGTCCCAAGGACATCGCCACCTACGTCGGCTCCGGTGACCTGGACGTCGGCATCACCGGCCGCGACCTGCTGATCGACTCCGGCGCGCCGGCCGAGGAGGTGGTCGACCTCAACTTCGGGCGGGCCACCTTCCGGTTCGCCGCCCGGCCCGACGACGTCGCCTCCGTCCAGCAGCTCGGTGGCCACCGCATCGCCACCGCGTACCCGGGTCTGGTCGAGCGGCACCTGGCCGAGCTGGGCGTCAAGGCCGACGTGATCCGCCTGGACGGCGCGGTGGAGAACGCCATCCGCCTCGGCGTGGCCGACGTCGTCGCCGACGTGGTGGAGACCGGCGCGACGCTGCGCCAGGCCGGCCTGGTGGTCTTCGGCGAGCCGCTGCTGCGCTCCTCGGCGGTGCTGGTCCGCCGCGCCGGCGCGACCGGCGGCGCGCAGCAGGAGCAGCTGCAGCGCCGGCTGCACGGCGTCCTGGTCGCCCGCCGGTACGTGATGCTCGCCTACGACGTGCCGGCCGGCCTGCTCGACCGGGCCAGCTCGCTGACCCCGGGCATCGAGTCGCCGACGGTCTCGCCGCTGCACCGGGAGGGCTGGGTCGCGGTGCAGGCGATGGTGCTCCGCGACGACGTGCACCGGATCATGGACGAGCTGTACGAGCTGGGCGCCCGCGCGATCCTGGTCACCAACATCCACGCCTGCCGGCTGTGAGGCCGCTGCCGCTCCCGGCCGCGCTGGCCGTGGTCGTCGCCGGTGGCGTGGCCTCGGCCGCCCAGGGCGCGGTCAACGCCGAGATGGGGGAGCGGACCGGCGCCCCGGTCCTCGGCGCGGTGATCAACAACCTCGGCGGCTGCCTGCTGGTGCTGGCCGGGATCGTGGCGCTGCCCTCGATGCGCGCCGGGCTGGCCGGGCTGCGCCGCTCCGGGCTGCCGTGGTGGACGTACCTCGGCGGGGTGGGCGGCGCGGTGATCGTGCTGGTCGCGCCGGTGGTGGTGCCGGTGCTCGGGGTGGCGGTGTTCACGATCGCCCAGGTGGCCGGCGGCAGCCTCGGCGGCCTCGCGGTGGACCGGGCCGGGCTGGCCGCCACCGGCCGGATGCCGCTCACAGTGCCCCGGGTCGGCGGGGCGGTGCTCGGCGTCGGCGCTGTCGCGCTCGCCCAGCTCGGCCGCCCGATCGGTGACCTGGCGGTCGGGCTGGTGCTGCTCTGCGTCCTGGGCGGGCTGGCGGTGGCCGGGCAGTCCGCGCTCAACGGCCGGGTCGCCGCCTCGGTCGGCCCGGCCGCCGGCCTCGCCGTCAACTTCGCGGTCAGCACCGTGGTGATCGGCGCCGTCGCGGCGCTCACCGGCGCGCTCGCGAGCCAGCCCCGCTGGCCTGCCCAGTGGTGGCTCTACCTCGGTGGCCTGCTCGGCGTCGGCATCGTGCTCTCGCTGCTGGTCGGGGTACGCGCCGCCGGGGTGCTGCGGACCGGCCTGGCGCTGGTGGCCGGGCAGCTCGGCGGCGCGCTGCTGCTCGACCTCGTACTGCCCGGCGGCCCCGGTGTCCGGCTGCCGGTGCTGGCCGGCGCCCTGCTCACGCTGCTCGCCGTGGTGGTCACCAGCCTGCGCCGGCGTGGCCCGGACCGTGTGGCGGCCGAAGGCGCGCCCGAACCGGATGGCAGACTGGTCGGGTGAGCGATTCCGTGGTGACCGTGCGACCCCGCCGCGTCCGGGTCGTCTGCTGGGCCTCGGCCGTCACGCTGATCGTGGTGTTCAGCCTCGTCGCGACGTCGCTGACCGGCGCCACCGGCAACGGCTACGGCACGTTCCAGCGCGGCGACCAGTTCGCCATGATCGGCCTGGGTGTCTTCGGCGCGCTCGGCTTCCTGCTGTTCACCCGCCCCCGCGTGATCGCCGACGCCAGGGGCGTCCGGGTGCGCAACGTGTTCAGTTCCTACGAGCTGCCGTGGGAGGTCGTCCGCGGTGTCCGGTTCGACCGGGGCGCCCCGTGGGCCAGCCTGGAGCTGCACGACGACGACCTGCTGCCGATGGTCGCGTTGCAGGCCGCCGACAAGGAGAGCGCCGTCGAGGCGGTCCGCGCGCTGCGCCGCCTGCACCAGGCGCACCTGGCGGCGCTGTCCGCCGGCCAGTCGGCACCCCGGCGAGCCCGGTTTGGGCGGGCCTGGGCCGAGGGTGTAGTGTTGCGGAGTCGACCAGACTGCCCCCGTCCCTGACGCGCGGGCGGTCGAGAAGCGGAGCGCCCGCTCCCACCCGAGTCGCCGCCACGGTGGCCGGGTCCGGTCCCCGGTTTCGGGCACGTCCCGACGCCGGATGCGCGATCCTGTGATCGTGCCGACCGGTCGAGTGGGCCCTGGCATACGCCGGGGCCTTCTGCTTTCCGGGTCGGCTCCCACCCGGGAGCCCACGGAGTCGGCACCGTAGGAGACTCGACTCGAGGAGGCCCCATCAGCGTCGAACCACGCGTGAACGAGCAGATCCGGGCACGTGAGGTCCGACTGGTCGGCCCTGAGGGTGAGCAGGTGGGCATCGTCCCGCTTGAGCGCGCCCTGCAGCTGGCCGCGGACGTCGACCTGGACCTGGTCGAGGTTGCGCCGATGGCGCGCCCGCCGGTGTGCAAGCTCATGGACTTCGGCAAGTTCAAGTACGAGAGCGCACTCAAGGCGCGCGAAGCGCGGCGTAACCAGCAGCAGACCGTCATCAAGGAGATGAAGCTCCGGCCGAAGATCGACCCGCACGACTACGAGACCAAGAAGGGTCACGTGGTGCGGTTCCTCAAGGCCGGCGACAAGGTCAAGGTGACGATCATGTTCCGCGGTCGCGAGCAGAGCCGCCCGGAGCTGGGTTACCGGCTCCTGCGCCGGCTCGAGTCCGAGATCACGGACCTGGGATACGTCGAGGCCGCGCCGAAGCAGGACGGCCGAAACATGATCATGGTTCTCGCTCCGCACCGGGCCGTGAAGGCCTCCGCGGTCGCCGCCACGGCGTCCCGCGGTGGACCGCGCGATCGGGCTGCGGAGGAATCGGCCGCTCCGGCGACCGGCGAGACCCCGGCGGCCGGCGAGACCGCAGCAGCCGGTGAGACCGGCACGACCGCTGAGACCAGCGGCCAGTAACAGGGGAGAAGACGTTCCAATGCCGAAGATGAAGAGCCACACGGGTATGGGCAAGCGGGTCAAGGTGACCGGCAAGGGCAAGATCGTTGCCCAGCAGGCCGGCCTTCGCCACAACCTGGAGAAGAAGCCCAGCACCCAGACCCGTCGGCTGACCGGCACCGTCGAGCTGGCCAAGGCCGACACCAAGCGCATCAAGAAGCTGCTCGGCCGCTGACGCGAGCCACCTGAACCGAAGAAGGAGTTGAGATGGCACGCGTCAAGCGGGCTGTGAACGCCCAGAAGAAGCGTCGTACCCTGCTGGAGACCGCGAGTGGTTACCGCGGTCAGCGCTCCCGGCTGTACCGCAAGGCCAAGGAGCAGGTGCTGCACTCGATGCAGTACTCCTACCGGGACCGTCGCGACCGCAAGGGCGACTTCCGGCAGCTCTGGATCCAGCGGATCAACGCCGGCGCCCGGGCCAACGGCCTGACCTACAACCGGCTGATCCAGGGCTTGCGCCTGGCCGGCATCGAGGTCGACCGGAAGATCCTGGCCGACATGGCCGTCAACGACGCCGCCTCGTTCGCGGCGATCGTCGAGCTGGCCCGCGCCGCCGTGGCGGCCGAGGGCACCGGTGGCGCCGCGGCTCAGGCCGCCTGACCCACCCCGTACGGCAGATCGAGGCGTCTCCCATGCAGTCACAGTCGCAGGGGAGGCGCCTCGACGCCGTTCCCGGACCGTTCACCCCGCGTACCCCCAGGGTCGTGGCGGCACGCCGGTTGCAGCGCCGGCGCGACCGCGACCAGGCCGGCCGATTCCTGGCCGAGGGGCCGCAGGCGGTCCGGGAGGCGCTCGCCCGCACCGGCACCGTGGTCGAGCTGTTCGGCATCCCGGCGGCGCTCGACCGGTACGCCGATCTCGCCGCCGCTGCCGCCCGGGCCGACGTGCCGGTCTCCGAGGTGACCGACGACGCGCTCGCGGCGCTCACCGAGACCGTCGCACCGCAGGGGTTGGTCGCGGTCTGCCGGCACCTCGACGTACCCCTGGAGCAGGCTGTGGCGCGCGGGCCGCGACTGGTCGCGGTGCTCGCCGGGATCCGCGACCCGGGCAACGCCGGCACGGTGCTGCGCACCGCCGACGCGGCCGGCGCGGGCGCTGTGGTCTTCGCCGGCGAGGCGGTCGACCCCTACAACGGCAAGTGCGTGCGGGCCTCCGCCGGCAGCCTCTTCCACGTCGACGTGGTGCGCGCCGCCGACCCGCTCGCCGCCGTCGAGGCGCTGCGGGCCGCCGGCCTCACCATCTTCGCCACCACCGGGTACGGCGACAGCGACCTGGACGACCTCGCCGACGCAGGAAGGCTGGCCACACCTGCCGCGTGGCTGTTCGGCTCGGAGGCGCACGGCCTGTCCGAGGAGCTGATCGGCGCGGCCGACGCCCGGGTCCGGGTGCCGCTGCACGGGCGCGCGGAGAGCCTGAACCTGGCTGCGGCGGCGGCCGTGTGCCTGTATTCTTCCGCCAGAGCACAGCGTGCCCCCAGGGCCACGCACGAGACAGCAGGGGAGTCCGCCTCGTCATGAACGCGCCACGGCGTTCGTTTAGCCAGCCCGCCGGTGTCGGCGGGCGGCGGGCCTGACCCTTCCCCCTGCACGACTCCCCACCGGCGGGCTGCGGCGAAGCCGCGCGTCCGTAGACTCGCCTAGCCACCCGTGAGGGTCGGCGCCGCCGTGAGGGAGTGCCCGTTCACCATGAGCTACCGCAACGATCCGTACGACCCGAAGCAGGTCGCCCTGCTCGACCCGGACGCCCTGTCCGGGGCCGTGGCCGACGCCGAGAAGGCGTTCGCCGGGGCCGCCGACCCGGACGCGCTCGCCGCGCTGCGCCCCGCGCACCTCGGTGACCGGTCCCCGGTGTCGCTGGCCCGCCGGGAGATCGGCGCGCTGCCGCCGGCCGCGAAGGCCGACGCCGGCAAGCGGGTCAACGAGGCCCGCCGGGCGATCGAGTCCGCGTACGCCGCCCGGCAGGAGATCCTGGACCGGGAACGGGCCGCGCGGGTGCTGGTCGAGGAGCGGGTCGACGTGACCCTGCCGTACGACCGCCGGCCGCGCGGCGCCCGCCACCCGCTGAGCGTGCTGATGGAGCAGATCAGCGACCTGTTCATCGGCATGGGCTACGAGGTGGCCGAGGGCCCCGAGGTCGAGCTGGAGTGGACCAACTTCGACGCGCTGAACATCCCGGCCGACCACCCGGCGCGCGGCCTGATGGACACGTTCCACATCGCACCCGAAGGCTCGGGCCTCGTGCTGCGCACGCACACGTCGCCGGTGCAGGCGCGCACCATGCTCACCCGCAAGCCGCCGATCTACGTGGTGGTGCCCGGCCGGGTCTACCGCACCGACGAGCTGGACGCCACCCACGCGCCGGTGTTCCACCAGGTCGAGGGCCTGGTGGTGGACAAGGGCATCACCATGGCGCACCTGCGCGGCACGCTCGACCACTTCGCCCGGGCCATGTTCGGCGAGGGCGCGAAGACGCGCTGGCGGCCGCACTACTTCCCGTTCACCGAGCCGTCGGCGGAGTTCGACGTCTGGTTCCCGGAGCACCGGGACGGTCCGCAGTGGGTCGAGTGGGGCGGCTGCGGCATGGTCAACCCGCGGGTGCTGCGCGCCTGCGGCATCGACCCGGAGGTCTACTCCGGATTCGCGTTCGGCATGGGCATCGACCGGACCGTGATGGTCCGGCACGGCGTCAGTGACATGCGGGACATGGCCGAGGGCGACGTGCGGTTCACCCGCGCGTTCGGCGCCTGAGCTACGGGAACGGTGGTTTAACAGTCATGCGAGTCTCTGTCAGTTGGCTGCGGGAGTACGTGGACCTGCCGGCCGACCTGCCCACCGGCGACCTGGAGCAGGCGCTGGTCGACCTCGGCATCGAGGTCGAGTCCGTCGTGGACCTGCGCGAGTCGGTCACCGGCCCGCTGGTCGTGGGCGAGGTCCTGGAGATCGAGGAGCTGACCGGCTTCAAGAAGCCGATCCGTTTCTGCCGGGTGGACGTCGGCGCCGCGAACGGCACCGGCGAGCCGCAGGAGATCGTCTGCGGGGCGCGCAACTTCGCCGTGGGCGACAAGGTCGTGGTCATCCTTCCCGGGGGCGTGCTGCCGGGCGGGTTCGCCATCGGCGCGCGCAAGACGTACGGGCGCAACTCCCACGGCATGATCTGCTCCGCCCAGGAGCTGGGGCTCGGCGACGACCACTCGGGCATCGTCGTGCTGCCCGAGGACGTCAAGGCCCAGCCCGGCGACGACGCGCGGCCCGTCGTCGGCCTGGACGACGTCGTGGTCGAGATGGAGATCACCCCGGACCGCGGGTACGCGCTGAGCGTGCGCGGCATCGCCCGGGAGCTGTCGCACGCGCTCGGCGTGCCGTTCCGCGACCCGGCCGACGCGCCCGCGCCCGGCGGGACCGCCGAGCCGGCGTACCCGGTGGAGGTCCGTGACCCGGTCGGCTGCGACCGGTTCGCGGCGCGGATGGTGCGCGGCGTCGACCCGACCGTCGAGACGCCCGGCTGGATGCGGCAGCGCCTCACCGTGGCCGGGGTGCGCAGCATCTCGCTCGCCGTCGACATCACCAACTACCTGATGCTCGAACTCGGCCAGCCGATGCACGCCTTCGACGCGGACCGGATCGCCGGCACGCTCGTGGTGCGCCGCGCCGAGGCGGGGGAGAAGCTGACCACGCTGGACGGGGTGAGCCGCTCCCTGTCCGCCGAGGACCTGGTCATCTGCGACGACACCGGTCCGATCTCGCTGGCCGCGGTGATGGGCGGCGAGACCAGCGAGGTGCTCGCCTCCACCACGAACGTGCTCTTCGAGGCGGCGCACTGGGATCCGGCCACCGTCGGCCGTACCGCGCGACGGCACAAGCTGTTCAGCGAGGCCGCGAAGCGGTGGGAGCGTGGCGTCGACCCGGCGCTGCCGCTCGTCGCGCTGGAGAAGGCGGTCCGGCTGCTCACCGACCTCGCCGGCGGCACCGCCGGCGGGGAGGTGCTCGACATCGACCACGTCGCGCCGCGCACGCCCGTGACGCTGCCGGTGGACCTGCCGTCGCGGCGCGTCGGCGTGGCGTACTCGCCGGACCGGGTGGTGGAGCTGCTGGAACAGGTCGGCTGCACCGTCACCCGCGGCGCCGACCGGCTCGCCGAGGACCCGGGCAGCGTCGGCACGGCCGCCGGTGGCGGTTCCGCCGCCGGGGGTGGCGAGGTGCTGACCGTGACGCCGCCGAGCTGGCGGCCCGACCTGACCGACCCGGCCGACCTGGTGGAGGAGGTGGTACGCCTCGACGGCTACGACCGGGTGCCGTCGGTGCTGCCCACCGCGCCGCCCGGCCGGGGCCTGACCTGGCAGCAGCAGCGCCGCCGGGCCGTCGCCCGCTCGCTCGCCGAGCGCGGCTACGTCGAGGTGCTGGCGCAGCCGTTCGTCGCGCCGGAGCTGGTCGACCAACTCGGCCTGCCCGCCGACGACCCGCGCCGCCCCGCGGTACGCCTGGCGAACCCGCTATCGGAGGAGGAGCCGCTGCTGCGCACCACGCTGCTCGGCCCGCTGCTCGGCATCGTCAAGCGCAACGTCGGCCGGGGCCAGCGGGACGTGGCGATCTACGAGATCGGCACCGTCTTCCACCCGCGTCCCGGCGCCGGCGCCCCGCCCGCGATGGGCGTGGACCGGCGGCCCACCGACGAGGAGTTCGCCGCCGCCGACGCGGTCGTACCCGCCCAGCCCCGGCACGTCGCGGTGGCGCTCACCGGCGAGATCGAACCGGTCGGCTGGTGGGGCGCGGGCCGCACGGCCGGCTGGGCGGACGCCGTCGAGGCGGGCCGGGCGGTGCTCGACGCCGCCGGGATCCCCGCCGACCGGGTGACGGTACGGGCCGGGGAGCGGGCGCCCTGGCACCCGGGCCGCTGCGCCGAGCTGGTGGTGGACGACGTGGTCGTCGGCCACGCCGGTGAGCTGCACCCGGCCGTGCTGGCCGCGCTGGAGCTGCCCCGGCGTACCAGCGCCATGGAACTGGACCTGGACGCGCTGCCCGCTGCCCCGCTGGCGGCCGGCCCGACCATCTCCACGTTCCCGCCGGCGCTGATCGACGTGGCGCTGGTGGTGGACGACTCGGTGCCGGCCGCCGAGGTGCGGGCGGCACTGGTCGAGGGCGCGGGCCCGTTGCTTGAGGACGTCCGCCTGTTCGACGTCTACACCTCCGAGCAGCTCGGCGAGGGACGCAAGTCGCTGGCGTACAAGCTGACGTTCCGCGCCCCGGACCGGACCCTCGCGGGCGAGGAGGCGGTGGCCGCGCGCGACGCGGCGGTCGCTGTCGCCGCCGAGCGCTTCGGCGCCACGCTGCGCGGCGCCTGACGCAACCCTGCCCGATTACCCCCGCCGCTTCCGGCGGGGGTAATCGGCTTGCCGGGACGACGGCATGCGTCTGTACGTTCTGTCCGGAAGTCAACAGAGCGCGGTGGATGACGATCTCGGCTGTCTAGAGTCGAGACCGGCAGAAGCGAGGATCTTTGCATGTCGCAGTCGACTTCATCCCGGACTTCAAGGCCGGAGACGAGAGGCCCCCTCGTATCGGCGGTATTTGACGCAGTGGTGCAGGCTCACTACCCAGATCGGATCCGGGTAGCCCAGAGCGCTCGGGCGCGGGCGCAAGCTGCGCAGTCGGTCGTCACTGTCTTCGCCGGTGCGCTGGTGGCCACCTTCACGTTTACGTCACTTGCTTCGGCTGCCGCGATCACTCGTGTCGCCGCTTGCATATCGATCTTCTGTTGGCTTGCCGCAGCTGTCTGCTACGTGCGGGCTATTGCGACTGGCATCTCCCCGGCGCCTGACGCGATAAACGAGATCGCTGACCCCGCCGTGTTGATCCGGGAAGTGGTGAAGCGGGGTGACCGGGAGGCCCTGCAGGTCGACCGACGTCAGTCGGTTGCCAACGCCGTCTCCCTCGTGGCCCTCGCCGCCACGCTGGCGACCATGGCGCTGGCGCTCTTCGTCAAGGGTCAGGAGAAGCCGGGCGTTCTGGTCCTCACCGACAAGGGGCAGGCTGACCTCGAAGCGCTTTGCGGTCGTTCGGGCCAGCGGGTGGAAGGCACGGTGGACATCGCATCGATAACCGGTGCCTATATCGCTGTGGAAGTGCCTCACTGTGGTGACCGTCGCAATGTCACGCTTCGTTTTGCCAAAGAATCAGTGGCAGTCGTGCTCACGAGGAAGGGTTGACCGTGGCGCTGAACGGTGACTTGGCGCTATTAGCATGCTCAGCGCCGAGGTCGATCGCCGAGTCGATGGAGGAGCTGACCCGAGACGCGATCGAGGCGATTGCCGATCTGCATCGTCGGGGCGGGACGCTCGACGTTATCCTCCTCCTCGGCGACCTGACGGCAACGGCGAGACCGGAGTCGTTCGAAGCGCTGACCGCAGGTGTCAACCGCATGTTGGAAGCCTGCCTGGAAAGTCCCGACGTCACCGAGCTGCCTGCTGTACTGGCCGTGCCGGGCGCTGGGGACCGACAAGCGCAGGCGCCTCAGCTCGCTCTCGTTCGCGCACTCGGGGAGCTGTGGCCGGACCTGCGCGAAACCTTCTCTGCAGAGCAGACCGACGTGCTTGGTCTGGTCCACAAGGCATTTTCTCGTTTTGAGGACTGGTATGGGGCGGTCCGGGACTCACGGTGGCGAAGCGCTCTCTTGCCAGGCGATGGCTCACTACTGCTTGACTCGGGGTCATCTCATGTCGCGTTGGTTGGACTGAACAGTGTATTTCGCATGCTTACGAGCGGCGCGACGCCCGACATGGCGGAGCTGCATCCAGAACAGGTGCGGGCCGCCATACCGGGCAGCGACGCGAAATCGGCTCCCTACCCGGTTGTCCTTGTCTGTTCGAGGGCAGTGGCATTGCCTGCGGCCCTTCAAAACCCAGTGATCGGGCTAGCCGCCACGATGACCTCAGGGGCTGGGGAGGGATGGTGGGTGCCGAAACCTGGGCTGGCGCAGGTGGACCTGTTGACGGTCCACGCCGACGCCGGGCACCACGCCTTGCGGACACTCGACGGTACGACGGTCGCGATGGCGCTCGGGCCCGCGGACGAGTCGAGCGGAGGCGATGCGCTCACAGAGCAGGCACCGACCGGCGTCGCCCGATCGCCCCGACCGGACGCGTCGGTGGAGAGCGCCGTGGGCGAGATCGACCGGGTGCTCGCCACCGGGCAAGCGGTCCTCGTCGTCACCTCGGGTATCGAAAAGGAGTCTCGGAGTGAGTGGGGTACGCCGTTGGGGAGCGCAGACGAGGTCTTCGCTCTCTTCATGGAGCAGCTCACTATTCCGCTTGTGGACGACCGGGTGACCCTGGCCGCCACGATGCGTCGATTGCGTCGACATGACCGGGCGACGGTGGACCGAATTGTCTCAGGGACGCTGGTATCTGACGGCAGCAAGGCCAACGCGACAGCCTTGAGGATTCTCCGTGCACCCTGGTACCGAATCTATGACTGCACCGGGACCAACATTTTCCAGGATCTCGTGGCTCGCCTGAACATGGGCTCCAAGGTAGTGGTGGTAGATGCCGGGAAGCACGTGCCAGGGAGCTCCCGAAGCCAACTAGAGGTGATCGCGATGAACGGGATCGCACCTGGCGGTGAGGGTAGCCCTGTCTCCTTCGACATCCAGGACCGTGGGCGGAGCAGCCGAGCCCTGTGGTTCAGGCAGATGAAGGCCGACATGATCACGAATCAGCTCGTGGTGGCGGCCAGTAGCGTGGGCAGCAAGCACCTGTGGTCCTACCTCGACTGGTTTACGGCAGACGACGTTTGGGAGGGAGAGCAGACGAGACTGGTGGTGGCTCCCGACACAGACGAGACCGCTACGTGGAAATTGAACGGCTCGCGGCTGCGACAGGTGCGGGCATCGCTACCGCAAATAGCTCAAGCTCGACTAGATCCCGATAGCGAAGAACTGCGCCGAGGGGCGCAATTGCTGGCCCGTCTGCGAGCCGGCTTCGACGACGCGGGCGCCGTCCAACTTGTCTCATCTTTGCTGCGTACCGCGCCCGCCGGAAACGATGCCTACCTGCGTGGTGCGGACCCTACGTGGGGAGATGTCAAGGACGGTGTTCCCGCAGCGCTTTCGACCTTCAAGTCGATGCTTAGCCTTGCGGAGGCTCCGGAAGGGCCGAAGCCTGTGCTCGTACTTCAGGACGCCGCCGGTACCGGCAAGTCGACTGCACTGATGCAGCTCGGTCTGAACCTTCACGAACGTGGCCAAGCGGTTGGGTGGGTTGACCGGAGGGTCACCAGCGACATCCCCGAAATCGTCGCCGAGTGTGCACAACTGGGGCTCGACGCGGTGCTGATCGACGATATCGACATTTTCGGCAGTCGGGCGGCGGCGCTGGTCGATCAGCTCAGCCGCCGAGGCGCGGTGCTGGTCGTGGCGACGGTCCGCAGCACGCGGGGCGACCTGCTGGACGGGGTGACCGGTCTGACCAAGGTGCCTCATTTGAGGCTGACGGACGACGACCTGGACGGGTTGGTCCGCCACCTGGACTCGTGGCGCCAGTTGGGTGAGCTCAAGGCCCTAAAGGTGCATCACGCTCGGGTCGCCCGGCTACGTGAACTGTCGTATCGGAACCTCATGGCGGCGATGGTCGAGGCCATCACGGGGTTTCGGTTCGAGGACCGGGTTGCCAGCGAGTTCAGGCAGTTGCGGGAGCTGGAACGCTCCATCTATGCCACCGTTTGCCTGTTCGAAGCGCTGCAGTACGAGGACCACTCACTCACGCTCTCGCAGAATGCCCTGCTTCAGATCGTCTCCGACTCCCCGACCCCGGCGGTCAATCGAGCCATTGATCATCTTGTTTCGGGTCTTCGCATCCTGGTTAAACAGGAATCCGGGCATGTGCGGACCCGGCATCGCAGGGTGGCCGAGGAGACCGAGAAGAACCTCCGCCGGGATCCGGCGCTCTACCGGGAACTTGTCGAGAACTTGATCCTATTCTATGTACAGAGGGGGGCGAACATCCTCAATCGCAATGACCCGACGCGGCGAGCCATGGTGGCTTTGATCAATCATCGAGTGATGATCAAGTCGGCGCTCTCTGCGGACGTGGTCCGCGAACTCTATCGTTCCCTGCACGACTACCTGAGTGAGGACTTTCATTACTGGTTGCAATGCGGTTCGTACGAGGTTGCCCGCGACCTCGACCAAGCGTTGAACTACCTGGAAATCGCTCGGGGCTGCGAGGGCGGTCAGGACCACTTCAAGGTCGTGACGACGTGGGCGATGGTCTGCTTGCGACTGGCTCGTCGCCGGCCGGACGATCCGGTCCTCCATGAAAAAGCGCTCCGGGCGATGGGGGAGCTAGAGCGGATCGCCGGAATTTTTGGGGAGAGATCGCCTCATACCTACGTTAGTATCCTGCGTGATGGCACCCAGTGGTTGACCGCTAGCGCCTTGCTTGGCCCAGACGAGCGACGTGGCCTGGCAGCTCGGATCGGCCACTGGGCAGAAGTCGGTGCTGACCGTTTGAACACCAACCGCGAGTTTCGCGGCGTGCGCCGCGAATTCACGCCCGTCCTGAGGCAATTCCTGGCTGACGAGGGCGACGTCGAGACCGTGCCCATCTGACTTGGCAGTATGGGCCGGGCGTCGCCGGGCGCTGCCCGCACTGAAGGGGGCCCTGCGGCGAAGAGGCTGGGCTGAATTTCCATCCAGTCTAACGTATGAACTTGCAGCAGCGTGACAGGTTGGCTAGTCTCCTCTGCATAGTCATGCGGAGGTGGGTATGGGCATTCGGGTTGCTGTAGCCGGGGCGAGTGGATACGCCGGGGGCGAACTGCTGCGCCTGCTCGCCGGTCACCCCGAGTTCGAGCTGATCGCCGCCACCGCGCACAGCCAGGCCGGTCAGCCCGTCACCGCCGTACACCCGCACCTCGCCGGCCTCGACCTGGTGTTCGCCGCCACCGAACCGGCGACCCTGGCCGACGCGGACCTGGTCTTCCTGGCCCTGCCGCACGGGCAGTCCGCGGCGCTCGCCGCGGCGCTGCCCGCCACGGTCAAGGTGGTCGACCTCGGCGCGGACCACCGGCTGCGCGACGCCGGCGCCTGGTCCCGCTACTACGGCGGCGAGCACGCCGGCGCCTGGACCTACGGGCTGCCCGAGCTGCCCGGCCGGCGGGCCGAGATCGCCGCCGCGTCGCGGGTCGCCAGCACCGGCTGCTACGCGGTGGCGACCACGCTGGCACTCGCCCCGCTGATCGCCGCCGGCGCGGTACGCCCCGACGACGTGGTGGTGGTCGCCGCCTCCGGCACCTCCGGCGCGGGCCGGGCCGCCAAGGCCCACCTGCTCGGCAGCGAGGTGATGGGCGACCTGACGCCCTACAAGGTGGGCGCGCACCAGCACGTACCGGAGATCAAGCAGGCCACCGGCGCGACCGGCCTCTCCTTCACGCCGGTGCTCGCGCCGATGCCCCGGGGCATCCTGGCCACAGTCACCGCGGTGCCCACCGGCGACGCCGACCCGCGCGCGGTGCTGGCCGCCGCGTACGCCGACGCGCCCTTCGTGCACGTGCTGCCCGAGGGGGCGTGGCCGCACACCGCCGCGACCGCCGGCTCGAACTCCTGCCACCTCCAGGCGACGGTGGACGTCGACTCGGGGCGGGTGATCGTGGTCAGCGCGATCGACAACCTCGGCAAGGGCGCGGCCGGTCAGGCCGTGCAGAACGCCAACCTGATGGTGGGTCTCCCGGAGACCACCGGTCTGTCCGTGTTTGGAGTGGCCCCGTGAGCGTCACCGTCCCCCGTGGGTTCCGCGCCGCAGGTGTCGCGGCCGGACTCAAGTCCTCCGGCGCCGCCGACGTCGCCCTCGTGATCAACGACGGCCCGGACGCCGGTGTGGCCGGTGTGTTCACCGCCAACCGGGTCAAGGCCGCGCCGGTGCTGTGGAGCCAGCAGGTCGTGCACGGCGGCGTCGTGCGCGCCGTGGTGCTCAACTCCGGCGGCGCGAACGCCTGCACCGGACCGGCCGGCTTCCAGGACACCCACGCCACCGCCGAGCACACCGCCGCCGCGATCACCGCGGCGAACGCCCGGCTCATCGTCGGCGCGGGCGAGGTCGCGGTCTGCTCGACCGGTCTGATCGGCGAGCGGCTGCCGATGGACAAGCTGCTTCCCGGCGTACGCGAGGCGGTGCGCGGCCTGTCGCGCGACGGCGGCCCGGCCGCGGCCGAAGCGATCATGACCACCGACACCCGGCCCAAGACGACTGTGGCACAGGGTACGGGCTGGACCGTCGGCGGCATGGCCAAGGGTGCGGGCATGCTCGCCCCGGCCATGGCCACCATGCTCTGCGTGCTCACCACCGACGCGGTGGCCGGGCCGGACGCCCTGGACGCCGCGCTGCGCGCCGCCACCCGGATCACGTTCGACCGGATCGACTCCGACGGCTGCATGTCCACCAACGACACGGTGCTGCTGCTGGCCAGCGGCGCCTCCGGCATCGAGCCGACCGCCGAGGAGCTGACCGTCGCGGTCACCGCCGCCTGCCACGACCTGGCCCAGCAGCTCCTGGCCGACGCCGAGGGCGCGACCAAGGAGGTCGCGATCGAGGTGGTCGGCGCGGCGAGCGAGGACGACGCGGTCGAGGTGGGCCGCACGGTGGCCCGCAACAACCTGGTGAAGACCGCGCTGTTCGGCAACGACCCGAACTGGGGCCGGATCCTCGCCGCGGTCGGCACCACCGCCGCCGTGTTCGAACCGGACGGCGTGGACGTCGCGGTCAACGGCATCTGGGTGTGCCGGGGCGGCGCCGCCGCCGAGGACCGCGCCAAGGTGGACCTCACCGGCCGCGGCGTCACGGTCCGCATCGACCTGCACGCCGGTGCCGACGCCGCCACCATCTGGACCAACGACCTTTCGCACGCGTACGTCCACGAGAACTCGGCATACTCCACATGAATCTTTCCGCTGACCTCACCCGGGCACAGGCCAAGGCCGCCACGCTGATCGAGGCGCTGCCCTGGCTGGCCCGTTTCTCCGGCGCCACGGTCGTGGTCAAGTACGGCGGCAACGCCATGGTCGACCCCGAACTCCAGCGGGCGTTCGCCGCCGACATGGTGTTCCTGCGCTACGCGGGCCTGAAGCCGGTCGTGGTGCACGGCGGCGGTCCGCAGATCTCCGCCATGCTCGGCCGCCTCGGCATCGCCAGCGAGTTCCGCGGTGGCCTGCGGGTCACCACGCCGGAGGCGATGGACGTGGTCCGGATGGTCCTCGTCGGTCAGGTCGGCCGGGAACTGGTCGGGCTGATCAACGCGCACGGCCCGTACGCGGTCGGCCTCTCCGGTGAGGACGCCGGGCTGTTCACGGCGGTGCGCCGTCCCGCGTACGTGGACGGGGAACCGGTCGACGTGGGCCAGGTCGGCGATGTGGAGTCGGTGAACGTCTCGGCGGTGACCGACCTGATCGAGGCCGGCCGGATCCCGGTCATCTCGACAGTCGCGCCGGACGCCGACGGGGTGCTGCACAACCTCAACGCGGACACCGCCGCCGCCGCGCTCGCCGTGGCGCTGGACGCCCGCAAGCTGGTCGTGCTGACCGACGTGCCGGGCCTGTACGCCGACTGGCCGGACACGTCCAGCCTGGTCAGCGAGATCACCGCGGACGACCTGGCGAAGCTGCTGCCGTCCCTGGAGTCGGGCATGGTCCCGAAGATGGAGGCCTGCCTGCGGGCGGTGCGCGGGGGAGTACCGGCCGCGCACGTCGTCGACGGCCGGGTCGCCCACTCCACGCTGCTGGAAGTGTTCACGTCGGAGGGCTTCGGAACCATGGTGATCGAGTCATGAGCACGCTGGTGCAGCGGTGGAACGCCACCATGATGGACAACTACGGCACGCCGCCGCTGGCGCTCGTCTCCGGCTCCGGCGCCGTCGTGGTCGACGAGACCGGCCGGGAGTACGTCGACCTGCTCGGCGGCATCGCCGTCAACGCGCTCGGACACGCCCACCCGGCGGTGGTGGCCGCCGTCAGCAAGCAGGTCGCGACGCTCGGGCACGTGTCCAACCTGTTCGTCGCCGAGCCGCCGGTGGCGCTGGCCGAGCTGCTGCTGGCGCTGGCCGGCCGTCCGGGCCGGGTGTTCTTCGCCAACTCCGGCGCGGAGGCCAACGAGGCCGCGTTCAAGCTGTCCCGGCTCACCGGCCGCCGGCACGTGGTCGCCACCCACGGCGGCTTCCACGGCCGGACGATGGGCGCGCTGGCGCTGACCGGCCAGCCCGCCAAGGCCGACCCGTTCCGCCCGCTGCCCGGCGACGTGACCCACGTGCCGTTCGGCGACGCCGACGCGCTGGCCGAGGCCGTCACCGACGACACCGCCATGCTGATCATCGAGCCGATCCAGGGCGAGAACGGCGTGGTCGTCCCGCCGCCCGGCTACCTGGCCGCGGCCCGGCGGATCACCGCCGCGCACGGCGCCCTGCTGGTGCTGGACGAGGTGCAGACCGGCGTCGGCCGCACCGGTCACTGGTTCGCCCACCAGGCCGAGGGCGTCGAGCCGGACGTGATCACGCTCGCCAAGGGCCTCGGCGGCGGCCTGCCGCTGGGCGCCTGCCTGGCCTTCGGCCGGGCCGCCGACCTGCTCACCCCCGGCTCGCACGGCACCACGTTCGGCGGCAACCCGGTCAGCTGCGCCGCCGCGCTCGCGGTGGTCTCCACGATCGCGCACGAGGGCCTGCTCGACCACGTCAAGCGCGTCGGCGAGCGCCTGCGGCGCGGCGTCGAGGCGCTCGGGCACCCGCTGGTCCGCGAGGTACGCGGCGCCGGGCTGCTGCTCGGCATCGTGCTCGACCAGCCGGTCTCCGCCGCGGCCGCAGCGGAGCTGCGCGAGGCGGGCTTCCTGGTCAACCCGGTGCAGCCGGACGTGGTCCGGCTCGCCCCGCCGCTGATCCTCACCGCGGCGCAGGCCGACGCGTTCCTCGCCGCGCTGCCGGCCGCGCTGTCCGCCGCCGTTCCCACCGGCACCGCCGCACCCGCCGGCGCCCCCGTGCCCGGCCTTCGCGCCGGCACCGCGACCGCCGGCACCGCCGCGACCGACGCCACGACCCCGACGGAGGCTCCCGCATGATCCGCCACTTCCTGCGCGACGACGACCTCACGCCCGCCGAGCAGGCCGCCGTGCTCGACCTCGCCGCCCGGATGAAGGCCGACCGGTACGGGCACCAGCCGCTGGCCGGGCCGAAGTCGGTCGCGGTGCTGTTCGACAAGCAGAGCCTGCGCACCCGGATCTCGTTCGACGTGGGCATCGCCGAGCTGGGCGGGCACCCGCTCGTGGTGGACACCCAGGTCACCCACTTCGGCCGGGGCGAGACGCTCGGCGACGCCGGCCGGGTGCTGTCCCGCTACGTCGCCGCGATCGTGCTGCGCACCCACGGCGACGACCGGATCGCCGAGGTCGCCGCGCACGCCACGGTGCCGGTGGTCAACGCGCTCACCGACACGTACCACCCCTGCCAGCTGCTGGCCGACCTGCTCACCGTGCGGGAACGCTTCGGCGGCACCGCCGGGCGGATCCTCACGTACGTGGGCGACGCGGCGAACAACATGGCCCACTCGTACCTGCTGGCCGGCGCGACCGCCGGGATGCACGTGCGGATCGCCGGGCCGGACGGGTTCCAGCCGGACCCGGAGATCGTGGCCCGCGCCGAGAAGATCGCCGCCACCACCGGCGGTTCGGTGCAGGTGCTCACCGACCCGGCCGAGGCGGTACGCGGCGCGCACGTGATCGCCACCGACACGTGGACGTCGATGGGGCAGGAGGACGACGGGCTGGACCGGATCACCCCGTTCCTGCCGTACCAGGTCAACGCCGAGCTGCTCGGCCACGCCGACGCCGACGTGATCGTGCTGCACTGCCTGCCCGCCCACCGGGGCGAGGAGATCACCGACGAGGCGCTCGACGGCCCGCACAGCGCGGTGTTCGACCAGGCGGAGAATCGGCTGCACGCCCAGAAGGCGCTGCTGACGTTTCTCCTGGAGGAATCCGCATGACCGCTCCGCTGACCCGCGCCGCGCGGCACGCCCGCATCGTCGAGCTGATCCGCGACACCCCCATCCACTCGCAGACCGAGCTGGCCGACCTGCTCGCCGGGGACGGCATCCAGGTCACCCAGGCCACGCTGTCGCGCGACCTGAAGGAACTGGGAGCGGTGACCGCGCGGGGCGGCGACGGGCGGGGCGTCTACCTGATCCCGGAGGACGGGCACCGGCCGCTGCGCGACGCCGAGGGCGCGCCGGCCCGGCTGGTCCGGCTGCTGCGTGAGCTGCTCAACGGTGTCGACTCCAGCGGCAACATCGCGGTGCTGCGCACCCCGCCGGGTGCGGCGCAGTACCTGGCCAGCGCGCTGGACCGGGCCGGCCTGTCCGAGATCGTCGGCACCATCGCCGGCGACGACACCATCCTCGTCGTGGCCCGCGAGGCCGACGGCGGGGCCGCGCTGGGTGAGCGGCTCGCCGCCTGGGCCCGCCGCGACGACACAGCCGAAGGGGGCACCTCGTGACCGAGCGGGTCGTGCTGGCGTACTCCGGGGGCCTGGACACCTCGGTCGCCATCCCGTACCTGGCCGAGCGGACCGGCGCGGAGGTCATCGCGGTCGCCGTCGACGTCGGCCAGGGCGGCGAGGACATGACCGTGATCCGGCAGCGCGCGCTCGACTGCGGCGCCGTCGAGTCCCAGGTGGTCGACGCCCGCGACGAGTTCGCCGCCGACTACTGCCTGCCGGCGATCCGGGCCAACGCCCTCTACATGGACCGCTACCCGCTGGTGTCCGCGCTGTCCCGGCCGCTGATCGTCAAGCACCTGGTCGCGGCGGCGCGCGCCCACGGCGGCACGATCGTGTCGCACGGCTGCACCGGCAAGGGCAACGACCAGGTCCGGTTCGAGGTCGGCCTGGCCGCGCTCGCGCCCGACCTGAAGGTCGTCGCACCGGCCCGGGACTTCGCCTGGACCCGGGACAAGGCGATCGCGTTCGCCGAGGAGAAGGGCCTGCCGATCGACGTGTCGGCGAAGTCGCCGTACTCGATCGACCAGAACCTGTGGGGCCGGGCCGTGGAGACCGGTTTCCTGGAGGACATCTGGAACGCACCGGTCGAGGACCTCTACGCGTACACCGAGGACCCGGCCTCGGAACGCGACCCGGACGACGTGGTGATCACCTTCGACGGCGGTGTCCCGGTCGCGATCGACGGCGAGACGGTCACCCCGTACCAGGCGATCCGGGAGCTGAACCGGCGGGCCGGGGCGCACGGCGTGGGCCGGCTGGACATGGTCGAGGACCGGCTGGTCGGCATCAAGAGCCGCGAGGTGTACGAGGCGCCAGGCGCGCTCGCCCTGATCACCGTTCACCAGGAGCTGGAGGCGGTGACAGTCGAGCGGGATCTCGCCCGGTTCAAGCGCGGCGTCGACCAGCGCTGGGGCGAGCTGGTCTACGACGGGCTCTGGTTCTCGCCGCTGAAGCGGTCGCTGGACGCGTTCATCGACGACGCCCAGCGGCACGTCACAGGTGAGGTACGGCTGCGCCTGCACGGCGGCCGGGCGGTGGTGACCGGCCGGCGCTCCGAGGCGAGCCTCTACGACTTCGGCCTGGCCACCTACGACACCGGCGACACGTTCGACCAGTCGCTGGCGAAGGGATTCGTGCAACTGTGGGGACTGCCCAGCAAGATGGCCGCGCAACGGGACGCCCGGATGGGAGGGGCCTGATGGGGGGCACCACAATGGGTGGGGTGGACGACAAGAGCCTGACCGAGAACAGCGCCCCCGCCAACCGGACGAGCCTCTGGGGCGGCCGGTTCGCCGGCGGTCCCGCCGAGGCGCTCGCGCGGCTGTCGGTGAGCGTCCAGTTCGACTGGCGCCTCGCCCCGTACGACATCGCCGGTTCCCGCGCGCACGCCCGGGTCCTCGCCGGCGCCGGCCTGCTCGACCCGGACGAACTGGGCCGGATGCTGGCCGCGCTGGACGACCTGGAGGCGGCGTGCGCCTCCGGCGCGTTCCGCCCGACAGTCGACGACGAGGACGTGCACACCGCGCTGGAGCGCGGCCTGCTGGAACGCCTCGGCAGCCTCGGCGGCAAACTGCGCGCCGGCCGGTCCCGCAACGACCAGGTCGCCACCGACCTGCGGCTCTACCTGCGCGACCACGCCCGCGGCGTGGCGGCCCGGCTGGTCGAGCTGGCCGAGGCCCTGGTGGAGCAGGCGGAGCGGCACGTGGACACCGCCGCGCCGGGCATGACCCACCTCCAGCACGCCCAGCCGGTGACGTTCGGCCACTGGCTGCTGGCCCACGTGCAGCCGCTGCTGCGCGACCTGGAACGGATGCGTGACTGGGACGAGCGGACCGCGATCAGCCCGCTCGGCGCGGGCGCGCTGGCCGGCTCGGGGCTGCCGCTGGACCCGGTGGCGGTCGCCAAGGAGCTGGGTTTCCGCACCTCGTTCGCCAACTCGATGGACGCGGTCGCGGACCGCGACTTCGTCGCCGAGTTCCTGTTCGTCACCGCCATGATCGGCGTGCACCTGTCCCGCCTCGGCGAGGAGGTGGTGCTCTGGACGTCGCAGGAGTTCGGCTGGGTCGAGCTGGACGACGCCTTCGCCACCGGCTCGTCGATCATGCCGCAGAAGAAGAACGCGGACATCGCCGAGCTGGCCCGGGGCAAGTCCGGCCGGCTGGTCGGCGGCCTGATGAGCGTGCTCACCATGCTCAAGGGCCTGCCCATGACGTACGACCGGGACATGCAGGAGGACAAGGAGCCGGCGTTCGACGCGGTCGACACGCTGGAGCTGCTGCTGCCCGCGCTGGCCGGGATGATCTCCACGATGACGGTCCGGGTGGACCGGCTGGTCGCGAGCGCCCCGTCGGGCTTCTCGCTGGCCACCGAGGTCGCCGACTGGCTGGTCCGGCGCAACGTGCCGTTCCGCGACGCGCACGAGATCACCGGCAAGCTGGTGGCGCTCTGCGCGGCCCGCGACTGCGCGCTGGACGAGGTGTCCGACGCCGACCTGGCCGCGGTCAGCGAGCACCTGGACCCGTCGGTGCGCGACGTGCTCTCGGTGCGCTCGGCGCTGGCCGCCCGCATCACGCCCGGCTCCACCGGCCCCGGTCCGGTCGCCGACCAGCTCGCCGCCGCGGCGGACAAGCTGACCGGCTGGCGGGAGTGGGCCGCCGAGCGGGTCGTCCCCCGCTGACCTTCACGGCTGCCCCGAGATCTTGGTACGGAACGGCCCTGTATGGGCGCTTCCGTACCAAGATCTGCGGGCCGCGCTTCCCGGTCAGCGCGTCGGGCGCTCGCGTTTGGGCAGCTTCGCGACCACCGCGTCGTACGAACCGTCGACCGCTTCGATCAGCTCGTCGTCAGGGATGCCGCCGGAGAGCCGCAGCGTGTTCCAGCCCGACCGGCCGATGTAGGGGGAGGGGCGCGCGTCGTCGGGGAATCGGTGCAGCCACTCGTCGGCCACCTCCCGGGACGGCCCGCACTTCACCCCGAGCCGCGCCTCACCCTCCGGGGAGCCGAGGAACGCGAAGATGCGGCTGCCCACCTTCACCACCTCGTCGCCCTCCCACGGCCGGTCGAGCCAGGCTCCCGGCTTGGCCAGGCAGTAGGCCAGCATCTCCTCGCGCGTCATCGCGTCCTCCCGTGCCGTCGTCCGGCACAGTCTCGCCCGCCGCTGTGACAGCCCGCGTCGCCCGGCCGCCGGTGTGCCGAATCAGTCGCCGGTGCCGGTGCGGACGGTGAGCCGCTCGTAGCGCTGCCGGGCCGCCTGGGCGCTGCCCAGCCCCAGCCCGAAGGCGATCGCCTGCCAGGTCATGCCCCGGCCGCGGGCCACCTGCAACAGGCCGGCCTCCAGCGCGTCCACCTCGGCCCGCACGTGCGGGATCAGCGTCAGCGCGGCCATCAGGTCGGCCTGGTCGACGGGCTCCTCGCCCTCGTCCAGCTCGGCGCCACCGGCGAGCGCCATCACCAGCGTGGCCGCCTCGTAGGCGTCGGGCACGTCGGGGTGGGCATAACGCCTGCGGCGGGAGTTGGTGCCGGCGTGCCGCTCGGCGATCCGCAGCAGCGCCGCGTAGTTGCGGTGGGCCCGGGCCTGGGCAGCATCCGGAGCGGTGAACGGGTCGTTGTCCACGGTGACCATGCCGTCCATCCCACACCCAAGAATGGCCTGTTGTCAACACCCTGTTGAAAGTCATTCGTGCAAAAGGTCGTGCGCTCAGGGCGTGGTGAGAAGACGGCGCGTCATGCCACCACAGACGCGCCGCGGGGTGTTCCGGGTTGCCCGGAACGGCCGATTCAGGCCGGTGAGTTCCGCACCGGGGCTGTCGGGCCGGGCCGACGGCGTGGGACGTGCCGCCGGTAGACGCTGACGCTCGGCTCGTCCGCCAGCCAGAACCGCCACGGCAGGTCGTGTGCGGCAGCCACCCCGACTCGCGGCCCGGCGACGATCCGCGCCGGGTCGACCGGGCTCGCCGGTGGCGTCAGCAGCAGCGGGCCGCTGCCGTCGATCGCCGAGGTGCCGTTCGCCTCCCGCCCGAGCCCGAGCGCGGTGACCAGCCGGGCCGGTCCGCGGGCCAGCTCCCGGTCGGTGGCGCGCGGCCGGCGTTCGCGGGCGATCTCGACGCCGTCGACCACCTCGCCCGCGCGCAGCAGCACCGCCGCCGCCTCGCCGTCGCGACCGCAGACGATGTTGGCGCACCAGTGCATGCCGAACACGAAGTACACGTACACGTGCCCGGCGGGCCCGAACATGACCCTGTTGCGCGGCGTCGGCCCGCGGTGGGCGTGCGACGCCGGGTCCTCGCCGGTGCCCGCGTACGCCTCGACCTCGGTGAGCCGGACGGTGACGCCGCCGGCCGACACGGTCCAGCCGAGCAGCGTCCGCGCGGTGTCGGCGATCCGGGCGGCCGGTGCGTCGAGCCAGGGGTACGTCATCGCGGCAAGGGTAGTCGGTGGGTGGCGCGTGATCCGGGCCACGCCGGGGTGGGCGGCCGCCGGAATAGTTGACTCGTCAAATATGTTGTGAGGAGCGATCCCGGGCGACCGGTCCGGACCCCACGCGAGGAGCTGGTCATGCAGTTCGGAGTCTTCACCGTCGGTGACGTCACCGTCGACCCCACGAACGGGCGGCTGCCGTCCGAGCGTGAGCGGATCAAGGCCATGACCGCCATCGCGCTCAAGGCCGAGGAGGTCGGCCTGGACGTCTTCGCCACCGGCGAGCACCACAACCCGCCGTTCGTGCCGTCGTCGCCGACCACCATGCTCGGCTGGATCGCCGCGCGCACCGAACGGCTGCTGCTGTCGACCTCGACCACGCTGATCACCACGAACGACCCGGTGAAGATCGCCGAGGACTACGCGATGCTCCAGCACCTGGCCGACGGCCGGGTGGACCTGATGATGGGCCGCGGCAACACCGGCCCGGTCTACCCGTGGTTCGGGCAGGACATCCGCAACGGCATCCCGCTGGCCATCGAGAACTACGACCTGCTGCACCGGCTGTGGCGCGAGGACGTGGTCGACTGGAAGGGCCGCTTCCGTACGCCGTTGCAGTCGTTCACCTCGACCCCGCGCCCGCTCGACGGCGTGCCGCCGTTCGTCTGGCACGGCTCGATCCGCAGCCCCGAGATCGCCGAGCAGGCCGCGTACTACGGTGACGGCTTCTTCGCCAACCACATCTTCTGGCCCAAGGAGCACACGCAGCGGATGGTCGGCCTCTACCGGGAGCGGTTCGCGCACTACGGCCACGGCTCGCCGGACCAGGCGATCGTCGGCCTCGGCGGGCAGGTGTTCATGCGCCGCAACTCCCAGGACGCGGTACGCGAGTTCCGCCCCTACTTCGACAACGCCCCGGTCTACGGGCACGGCCCGTCGCTGGAGGAGTTCACCCGCGAGACGCCGCTGACAGTGGGCAGCCCGCAGCAGGTCATCGACCGGACGCTGGGCTTCCGCGAGTACGTCGGCGACTACCAGCGGCAGCTGTTCCTCATGGACCACGCCGGGCTGCCGCTGAAGACCGTGCTGGAGCAGCTCGACCTGCTGGGCGAGGAGGTGGTGCCGGTGCTGCGCAAGGAGTTCGACTCGATGCGTCCCGCGCACGTGCCCGAGGCGCCCACCCACGCGAGCCTGCTGGCCGCCCGCGACGCCGCCCCGGCCGCCGGGGAGCAGCGATGACCGGCCGTACCCTGGCGGTCGTCTCGGCCGGTCTCGGCCAGCCGTCGTCCACCCGCCTGCTCGCCGGCCAGCTCGCCGCGGCCGCCCGCGACGAGCTGGCCGGCCGCGGCGCGACGGTGGAGCTGCGCGTGGTCGAACTGCGCGAGCACGCCCACGACGTGGTGAACCACCTGCTCACCGGCTTCGCACCGGCCGCGCTGCGGCGCACGCTCGACGAGGTGGCCGCCGCCGACGGGCTGATCGCGGTGACGCCGATCTTCAACGCGTCGTACAACGGGCTGTTCAAGTCGTTCTTCGACGTGGTCGACCGGGACGCGCTGGCCGGCAAGCCGGTGCTGCTCGGGGCGACCGGCGGCACCGCCCGGCACTCGCTGGCCCTGGAGCACGCGGTCCGGCCCATGTTCACGTACCTGCGGGCGGCGACACTGCCCACGGCGGTGTTCGCCGCGCCGGAGGACTGGGCCGGCGACGACGGCGACAGCGCCCTGCGGTCCCGGATCCGCCGGGCCGGGGCCGAGCTGGCCGAGCAGGTGGACCGCCGTCCGCCCGCGACCGGCCCGGCCGACCCGTTCGCGCTCACCACCGACTTCGCCGACCTGCTCGCGGGCCGCGACCCGTCCTGACGCCTGGCGGACCGGACCGGACCGGCCGGCCGCGCGGGGCGTCAGTCGTCGGCCGGCTCGGGCCGGTGGGCGACGAGCACCGGGCAGTGGGAGTGCTGCACCAGCGCCTGGCTGACCGAGCCGAGCAGCAGCCCGGCGAAGCCGCCCCGGCCCCGGGAACCGACCACCACGAGCGCCGCCTCGCCGCTGGCCTCCCGGAGCGCCGTCTCCGGCGAGGCGGCGGTCACGGCACGCTCCGTCACGCGCAGGCCCGGGTGCGCCGCCCGGACCCGGTCCGCGGCCTCGGCCAGCAGCCCGGCCGCCTCGGCCCGCTCGGCGGTGGACGCCTCCGCCGCGACCTCCGGCGCCACCGCGCCGCGTTCCGGCGAGCGGACGTGCATCAGCACCAGCTCCGCGTCGCGCCGCTCGGCCTCGTCCGCCGCCAGCTCGATCGCGTACGCGGCCGAGTCGGAACCGTCCACGCCGACCAGCACCGGACCGTCCACCGGGATCGGCTGCTCCTCGGGCCGGACGATCAGCACCGGGCAGTGCCCGTGCTGCGCGAGCTGCCCGCTGACCGAGCCGAGCAGCAGGCCGGCGAAGCCGCCCACGCCCCGGCTGCCCACCACGACCAGCTCGGCTCGGCGGGACTCCTCGACCATCGTGGCGCCCGGACCGCCGGCGACCTGGCGAACCTGCACCCGCAGGCCCGGGTGCCGCTCGGCCAGGTCGGCGGCGACCGACTCCAGCATCTTCTCCGAGTCCGCGGTGGGCGCCGGCACCCCCAGGTCGTACGGGTTGAGCGGCACGCCGTAGCCCAGTGGGTGCAGGTAGCCGTGCACCAGCAGCAGCGGCCGGGAACGGGCGACGGCGGTCGCGGCGGCCAGGTCGGCGGCGGCCAGGCTGGACGGCGATCCGTCCACTCCCACCACGACGGGTCGGTTCATCAGGTGCTTTCCCTCCGGTCGGCTCAGGCCATTGTGGCGCTACCGGCCCCGTCCGGGCCGGGGAACCGGCTCAGTGGGTCCGGCCGCCCCGGTGCCGGACGACGGCCAGAGGGCTGTGGCAGTGGTGCAGCACGGCGTGGCTGACCGAGCCGAGCAGCAGCGCACCGAGGCTACCGCGACCGTGCGCGCCGACCACCGTCAGCTGCGCGCCGACGGACTCCTCGACGAGCACCCGGGACGGCGTGGCGGCGGCGACCAGCTTCGGCCGTACCGTGACCTCCGGGTAGCGCTCGGCCCAGCCGGCGACCGCCTCGACCAGCACCCGCTGCTCGTCGGCGTGCAGCTCCTGCGGGTCGTACGCCAGCGGCACGACGTCGCCGAACGCCTCCCGGTAGGTCACCGGCTGCGGGTAGAGCCAGGTGTGCACCACGACCAGTTCGGCGCCGCGCGCCGCGGCCTCGGCGAACGCGAAACCGACCGCCTCGTCGGACAGCGCGGAGCCGTCCACGCCGACCACCACCGGGCCGTCGGCGCGGGCCTCACCACGGGCGACGAGCACCGGGCAGTCCGCGCGGGCGGAGAGCTGCACCGCGGCGGAGCCGACCAGCAGTTCGGCGAAGCCGCCGAGTCCCCGGTGACCCAGCACGAGCAGCGCGGCGTCGCGGCTCTCCCGCAGCAGCACCGCGACCGGCCCGCCGTCGACCACCGCCCCGGTCACCGCCAGGTCCGCGTCGACCTTGCGGGCCTCGTCCACCGCCTCCTCGACCAGCTTCTCGGCCTCCTGGCGCAGCTCGACGTCGGGCAGCACCGGGGCGACCATGCCCAGCGGCGTGCCGACCAGCGGCCAGAGGAACGCGTTCACCACCCGCAGCGGCCGGTGCCGCAGCACCGCCTCGCGTGCGGCCAGCCGTACCGCGTCCAGCGCGGACGGGGAGCCGTCCACACCCACCACGACGGGGGCACCGGTTCTGTCGGTCATGACGTCCTCCTTCGGTTCCCCCTCAGCCTGCGCCGTCGGCTCCCACCCGGGCAGAGTCGATCCGCCCGGCCCGGCCGGGACCATCGGCCCCTACCGGCCGGGACGACGGCGGGGTGAAATGGAACCAGTGCTCCCTCCTGTCGACCCTGGAGGCGCGATGACCCCGCTGGAGATGCTCCGCGTCCACCCCTTCCTGGCCGGGCTGCCCGACGAGTGGCTGCCCCGGCTCACCGGCTACGCCCGCCCGGTGGTCTGGCATCCCGGGCACCGGCTGTTCCGCTCCGGCCAGCAGGCCGACCGCTTCTGGCTGGTCCGCGGCGGCCAGGTGGCGCTCGACTTCCCGGTGCCGGGTCGCGGCGACGTGGGCATCGAGACGATCGGGCCGGGCGGGGTGCTCGGCTGGTCCTGGCTGTTCCCGCCGTACCGCTGGCAGTTCGGCGCGGTCGCCACCCAGCGCAGCACCGCGGTCGAACTCGACGCCGACGGGGTACGCCGGCTGATGGAGTCCGACGACACGCTCGGCCGTCAGCTCACCACCCGGTTCATGAGCGTGGTGGTCGACCGGCTCCAGGCGTCCCGGGTGCGGCTGCTCGACCTCTACGGCTACCCGACGGCGGCGGCGAGCTAGGGCTCAGCGGTCGCGGACGACCAGCTCGTCCACTTCGAGGCGGCCGATGCGCAGTTCGCGGATCACCGCGCGGCGCACGGCGAGCCGGCCGATCACGAGCGAGCCCACCGCCACGGCGCCGAGCGCGAACGCGCCGAAGGCGATCGCGCCGATCGCGGTCGCACCCAGGGCTCGTGCACCTGTCGCGCCCGCGCCGGTGGCCTGCGCGCCGACGGCCCGCGCCCCGGTGGCCTGCGCGCCGGTCGCGCCCAGGGCGCGGATACGTGCGGTCGGAAGCAGGTTCGGCATGCCCTGATCGTAGTGCGCCGCGGCCGGACCGGTCAGGTGACGGTGAGGCCGCGGGCGGCGAACTGCCCGCGTACCCGGGTCAGCAGGTCGGCATCCGGCGGCTCGGTGTCGGCCAGCGGGAAGGTCAACCCCAGCTCGGCGTACTTGTGCGCGCCGAGCCGGTGGAACGGCAGCACCTCGACGCGCTGCACCGTGGCCAGCCCGGCGGCGACGTCGGCCACCCGTTCCACCTCGTCGACCGCGTCGGTCAGGCCGGGCACCAGCACGTACCGGATCCAGATCGGCGTACCCCGGTCGGCCAGCCGTTGCGCGAAACGCAGCGTCGGCGCGAGCCGGCCGGTGCCGGTGACCCGGCGGTACGTCTGCGGGTTGCCCGCCTTGACGTCGAGCAGCACCAGGTCGGTGGCGTCCAGCAGCGCGTCGTCGGCGCGGACGCCGAGGAAGCCGGAGGTGTCCAGCGCGGTGTGCAGGCCGAGGTCGTGGCAGCTGCGCAGCAGCTCGCCGGTGAACGCCGGCTGCAGCAGCGGCTCCCCGCCGCTCACGGTGACGCCGCCGCCCGCGACCTGGATGAACCGGCGGTACCGGGTGGCGAGCGTGACCATCTCGTCCACCGTCCGGCGCCGGCCGCTGCGGCCGTACCAGGTGTCCGGGCTGTGGCAGTAGCGGCAGCGCAGCGGGCAGCCGGCCAGGAACACCACGAACCGGGTGCCCGGCCCGTCCACCCCGACCGAGGTGTCCCACGAGTGCACCGCGCCGGTGACGGCACCCGGCGCCGCCGGAGTCACCTCCGGCGGCGCGGGCGGGCGGCCGTTCACAGCGACCCGTGGAAGGTCCGCGACACCACGTCGCGCTGCTGCTCCGGCGTGAGCCGGACGAAGTTCACCGCGTACCCGGAGACCCGGACGGTGAGCTGCGGGTACCGCTCCGGGTGCGCCATCGCGTCCAGCAGCGTGGCCCGGTCCAGCACGTTGACGTTGAGGTGGAACCCGCCGGCGTCGGCGTAGCCGTCGAGCACCCCGGCCAGGTTCGCGATCCGCTCGTCGCGGGTGTGGCCCAGGCCGTCCGGCGTGACGGTGCCGGTCAGCGAGATGCCGTCGCGGGCCGCGTCGTACGGCAGCTTCGCCACCGACAGCGCCGAGGCGACCAGGCCGTGCGTGTCCCGCCCGTTCATCGGGTTCGCCCCCGGCGCGAACGGCTCACCGGCGCGCCGGCCGTCCGGCGTGTTGCCGGTGTGCTTGCCGTACACGACGTTCGAGGTGATGGTGAGCACCGACATGGTCAGCTCCGCGTCGCGGTACGTGCGCTGCCGGCGCAGCTTCTCCGCGAACGTCTCGACCAGCCACACCGCGATCTCGTCGGCCCGGTCGTCGTCGTTGCCGTACGTCGGGAACTCGCCCTCGACCGCGTAGTCGACGGCCAGGCCGGTGGCGTCCCGCAGCACCTTCACCCGGCCGTACCGGATGGCCGACAGGCTGTCCACGGCGACCGACAGCCCGGCGATGCCGGTGGCCATGAACCGGCGCACCGGGTGGTCGTGCAGCGCCATCTCCAGCCGCTCGTACGCGTACCTGTCGTGCTGGTGGTGGATCACGTTCAGCGCGTCCACGTACGTCTCGGCGAGCCAGTCCAGCATCCGGTCGTACGCGGCCAGCACCTCGTCGTAGTCGAGCGTCTCGCCGCCGGCCGGCGCGGCCGGCGGTGCCACCTGGGTGCCGGTGAGCTCGTCCCGGCCGCCGTTGATCGCGTACAGCAGCGCCTTCGCCAGGTTCGCGCGGGCGCCGAAGAACTGCATGTCCCGCCCGACCCGCATGGCGGACACGCAGCAGGCGATCGCGGTGTCGTCGTCGTACGCCGGGCGGATCAGCTCGTCGTTCTCGTACTGGATGGCGCTGGTGTCCAGCGACACCTGGGCGCAGAACCGCTTGAACCCCTCGGGCAGGCGCGGCGACCAGAGCACCGTGAGGTTCGGCTCCGGCGCCGGGCCGAGGTTGTAGAGCGTCTGGAGGTAGCGGAACGCGGTGCGGGTGACCAGCGGCCGGCCGTCCGCGCCCATCCCGCCGAGCGACTCGGTGACCCAGGTGGGGTCGCCGGAGAACAGCTGGTCGTACTCGGGGGTGCGCAGGAAGCGGATGATCCGCAGCTTGATCACGAAGTCGTCGATCAGCTCCTGCGCGCCGCTCTCGTCCAGCCGCCCCTCGGCGATGTCCCGCCGCAGGTACGCGTCGACGAACCCGGCGGTGCGACCGAGCGACATCGCGGCGCCGTTCTGCTCCTTCGTGGCGGCCAGGTAGGCGAAGTAGAGCCACTGGATCGCCTGCGCGCCGGTGGCGGCCGGGCGGGAGATGTCGAAGCCGTACGAGGCGGCCATCTCCCTCAGCTCACCGAGCGCGCGGACCTGCTCGGCCAGTTCCTCCCGGTCGCGGATCACGTCGTCGGTGCTGCGCCGGTCGTCCAGCGCCGCCTTGAGCGCGCGGCGCTCCTCGACCAGCCGGTCCACGCCGTACAGCGCCACCCGGCGGTAGTCGCCGATGATCCGCCCGCGCCCGTACGCGTCGGGCAGCCCGGTGATGACGTGCGAGCGCCGCGCCGCCAGCACGTTCGCCGGGTACGCGTCGAACACCGCGTCGTTGTGGGTGCGCCGGTACCGGGTGAAGATCTCGTGCACGCGCGGGTCCGGTTCGCGCCCGTACGCGCGCAGCGCCGTCTCCACCATCCGCAGCCCGCCGGCCGGCATGATCGCCCGCCGCAGCGGCGCGTCGGTCTGCAACCCGACGATCAGCTCCCGCTCCCGGTCGATGTAGCCGGGTGCGTGCGAGGTGATCGTCGACGGGGTGGCCGCGTCGACGTCGTACACGCCGCGCCGCCGCTCCTCGCCGAACATCTCCCGCAGCCGGTCCCACACGGCGAGCGTGCGCGGCGTCGGCCCGGTGAGGAACGACGCGTCCCCGGTGTACGGCTCGTGGTTGTGGCGGACGAAGTCGGCCACGTCGACTGTCTCCTGCCACGCTCCGGCGTGGAATCCGCGCCAGGGGGCCAGGGGTTCGGTGGCGGTCATGTCGGTCCCTCTCCGGGCGTCGGCGGTGGCCCGGTCCCCGCCGGTTGCGGGGACCGGGGGCGGGGGTCAGGGCTGGAGCACCAGCCGGGCGGCGACCCGGCCGGCGAGGACGTCGTCCACCGCGTCGTTGATCTCGTCGAGCTTGCGGGTCTCGTAGACGACCCGGGTGCGGCCGGCGGCGTGCAGCGCGAAGACCTCGGCCAGGTCGGCGCGGGTGCCGACGATCGAGCCGAGCACCGTGATGCCCTTGAGCACCGTCTCGAAGACGGGCAGGGTGATCGCGTTGTCGGCCGGCAGCGACACCAGCACCAGCCGGCCGCCGCGGCGCAGCGAGCGGTGGGCCTGCTCGATCACCCGGGGGCTCGCGGCGAGCACGATCGCCACGTCCACGCCGCCCAGCGCGGTGATCCGCTCGACCGGGTCGGTGGTGGTGGCGTCGACGGTGTGCGCCGCGCCCAGCGACGTGGCCAGCTCCAGCTTCTCGGCGGTCACGTCCACCGCGACCGTCTCGGCGCCGAAGATCTGCGCGTACTGCTGCGCGAGGTGGCCGAGGCCGCCGATGCCGAAGATCGCGACCCGCTCGCCCGGCCGCACCCCGGCGACCTTGACGGCCTTGTACGTGGTGACGCCCGCGCAGGTCAGCGGCGCGGCTTCGAACGGGTCCACGCCGTCGGGCACGCGGACCGCGTAGCGGGCGGCGGCGACCGCGTACTCGGCGTGCGCGCCGTCGATGCTGTAGCCGGTGTTGCGCTGCGACTCGCACAGCGTCTCCCAGCCGGTCACGCAGTACGAGCAGGTGCCGCAGGCCCAGCCGAGCCAGGGCAGCGCGACCCGGTCGCCGACGGCGTGCTCGATGACGCCGGGGCCGACCTGCTCGACCAGGCCGACGCCCTCGTGACCGGGCACGAACGGCGGGGTGGGCTTCACCGGCCACTCGCCGCGGGCGGCGTGGATGTCGGTGTGGCAGAGTCCGCTGGCTTCGATGCGGACCAGGATCTCGCCCGGGCCGGGCTCCGGCACGGGACGCTCGGTGATCTCCATCGGACGGTCGAACGCGGTGACGACACTGGCGCGCATCGGGGGCCTCCCTCGGTCTCGTTCTCACCCTCAGCGTCGTCGGTCCGGGCGCTGCCGGGCAGGGGCGCAGGACCGCGGTGACCCGGGACCAACGGCCCCCTCCCGGGCGGGGAACGGCGGTACGGCCGCCGGTGACGTGCCGGCGGCCGTACCCCGGTGGTGGTCAGCGGTCGACGACCAGGCGGCGGGCCCGCAGCACGCGCGCCCACCACGGCCGGTCGTCCGGGCGCAGCCGCGGCGCCGGCACGCCGCGCAGGCTGACCCAGCCGCCCGGCCCCATGGTGACGGTGCCGACCGACGGCGGTCGGCGCCGCGACCACACCGCCACGGCGGCGGTGAGCGCCGCGACCGCGAACGCGCCGGTGGCGGCGGCGACGAGCTGGTCGGGTTCGACCACGCGCCGGTAGCGGACCCGGCCGCCGGCCGCGACGAACACGCCGAGCGGGCGGCCGTCGCGGTGCACCGGCACCAGCGCGGCGTCCCCGGGCAGTTCCAGCACCGGGCCGACGGCTCCGGCCGGCGCGGGGGCGGGCGTCGCGGCCTTCGGCGGCGCCGGGCGGGGGAGCGGCGTGACAGCCGGTCCGGTCGGGTTGAAGATGGCGGTCATGACGCTGCCCTCCTAGCGGGAGTCGGACTTCTCGGTGCGGGCCTCGACCGCGGCGCGGCCGGCGGCCAGCCGCGCCACCGGCACCCGGTACGGCGAGCAGGAGACGTAGTCGAGCCCGGCCGCGGCGAAGAACCCGATCGAGTCCGGGTCGCCGCCGTGCTCGCCGCACACCCCGACGGTCAGGTCCGGCCGGGCCGCCCGCCCCTCGGCGACGGCGAGCCGGACCAGCCGGCCCACCCCGGTGGCGTCGATGCTCTCGAACGGCGACACCGGGAAGATCCCCCGTTCCAGGTACGTGGAGAAGAACGCCCCCTCCACGTCGTCCCGGGAGAACGCCCAGGTCATCTGCGTCAGGTCGTTGGTGCCGAAGGAGAAGAACCGCGCCTCGGCGGCGATGTCCCCGGCGGTCAGCGCCGCCCGGGGCGTCTCGATCATGGTGCCGACCGGGATCTCCGGTGCGTCCGGCACCTCGGCCAGCACCCGCCGCGCCTCGTCCGCCACCGCGGCGAGTTCCCGCACGTCACCGACCAGCGGCACCATGATCTCCGGGCGGGGGTCACCGCCGGCCCGGACCCGCTGCGCGGCCGCCTCGGCCAGCGCCCGCACCTGCATCGCGAACAGGCCCGGCACCACCAGCCCGAGCCGTACGCCCCGCAGCCCCAGCATCGGGTTCGTCTCGTGCATCCGCCGCACCGCCGCCAGCAGCACGCCGTCGTGGCCCGGTTCCTCGCCGCGCGCCTGCGCGCCCGCCACCCGGGCGGTCAGCTCGGCCAGCGGAGGCAGGAACTCGTGCAGCGGCGGGTCGAGCAGCCGGACGGTGACCGGCAGCCCGTCCATCGCGGTGAGCAGCCCGAGGAAGTCGGCCCGCTGCAACGGCAGCAGTTCGTCCAGCACAGTGCCCACCTCGGCCGGGCTCTCGGCCAGGATCAGCCGCTCGACCAGTTCCCGGCGCTCGCCGAGGAACATGTGCTCGGTGCGGCACAGCCCGATCCCGGCGGCACCGAGTTCGCGGGCGCGGCGGGCGTCGTCCGGGGTGTCCGCGTTGGCGTGGACACCGAGCGTGCGTACCGCGTCGGCGTGCCCGAGCAGCCGGTGCACGGCGGCGACCAGCGGGTCGGCCTCGGGCCGCAGCTCACCGGTCAGGTACCGGGCCACCGGGGACGGCTGCACCGGCACCTCGCCGAGCCAGATCCGCCCGCTGGTGCCGTCGATCGAGATCACGTCGCCGGCGCGCACCACCTGCTCGCCCACCGTGAACTCGCCGCGCTCGACGTCGATGGCCAGCGCCTCGGCGCCGCACACGCAGGTCCGGCCCATGCCCCGGGCCACCACGGCGGCGTGCGAGGTCTTCCCGCCGCGCGAGGTCAGCACCCCGGCCGCGGCGATCATGCCGGGCAGGTCGTCCGGGTTGGTCTCCGGCCGGACCAGGATCACCGGTCCGTCGGCCGCCGCCGCGGCGGCCGAGTCGAACACCACCCGCCCCACCGCGGCGCCGGGCGAGGCGCCGACGCCGACCGCGAGCGGCTCGGGCGCGCCGGCGGCGTCGAAGGCCGGGAACATGAGCTGGGCGAGCTGCGCCCCGCTGACCCGGGTCAGTGCCTCGTCGGCCGTGATCAGGCCCTCCTCGGCGAGCTGCGCGGCGATCACGAACGCCGCCGCCGCGGTGCGCTTGCCGACCCGGGTCTGGAGCATCCACAGCCGGCCGCGCTCGATGGTGAACTCGACGTCGCACAGGTCGCGGTAGTGCCGCTCCAACGTCGCCATGATCTCCCGCAGCCGGTGGAAACTCGCCGGGTCCAGCCGCTCCAGCTCGGTCAGCGGCACCGTGTTGCGGATGCCCGCCACCACGTCCTCGCCCTGCGCGTCGGTCAGGTAGTCGCCGTACACGCCGGGGGCGCCGGTGGCCGGGTCGCGGGTGAACGCCACCCCGGTGCCGGAGTCCGGGCCGAGGTTGCCGAACACCATCGCCATCACGTTGACGGCGGTGCCCAGGCCGTCCGGGATGCGCTCCTGCCGCCGGTAGATCCGGGCCCGCTCCGAGTGCCAGGACTCGAACACCGCGCGTACGGCCAGGAACAGCTGCTCGTGCGGGGCCTGCGGGAAGTCGTGCCCGACGTGCCGGGCGAAGATCTTCTTGTACGTCTCGACCAGGTCGCGCAACTGCCCGGCGCCCGGACCGTCCGGCCCGGCGGTGGCCCGCAGCGCGGCCAGCTCGTGCTCGAACTCCTCGGCCGGGATGCCGTGCACGGTCCGGCCGAACATCTGGATCAGCCGCCGGTACGAGTCCCAGGCGAACCGCTCGTCGCCGGTGCGGGCGGCCAGCCCGGCCACCGTGGTGTCGTTGAGCCCGATGTCGAGGATCGTCTCCATCATCCCCGGCATCGAGTACCGGCCGCCGGAGCGGACCGCCAGCAGCAGCGGGTCACGCGGGTCGCCCAGCCACCGGTCCAGCCGCGCCTCCACCTCCCGCAGATGCGCGTTGATCTCCTCGTACAGGCCGTCCGGCGGCGCGCCGGTGGCCAGGTACGCCCGGCACGCGTCGGTGGTGACGGTGAACCCGGGTGGCACCGGCAACCCGAGCCGGGTCATCTCGGCGAGGTTCGCGCCCTTGCCGCCGAGCAGGTCGGCCCGGCTGCGGTCACCCTCGATGAAGTCGTAGACGTACTTCGACATGGTCCGGCCTCCTCGACTGCGTCGTTCCACCTCCTTGGTAACCGGGGCGGCCGGCGGCGCGGCAGGGCCGGACGGGACACACACCGGGCCGGAGGTCCCGACCGTGTCGGAGGGTGCCCGTATCGTTCCGGCCGTGACAGACGAGGTGCTGCTCCGCCCGGTGCGCGACGACGACCTGCCCGCCTTCTTCGCCCACGAGCAGGATCCGCAGGCGAACTGGATGGCCGCGTTCGGCCCGAAGGATCCGTCCGACCGGGCCGCGTTCGACGCGCACTGGGCGCGCATCCGCGCCGACGAGCGGATCGTGAACCGCGCCGTCATCGCCGACGGCCGGCTGGTCGGGCGGGTGGCGGCGTTCCCGGTCGGCGAGCAGACCGAGGTCAGCTACTGGATCGACGCGGCGCACTGGGGGCGCGGCCACGCCACCGCCGCGCTGCGCGCGCTGCTGCGGGAGGTGCCGCACCGGCCGCTGCACGCCCGCGCCGCCAAGGACAACGCCGCCTCGCTCGCGGTGCTGCGCAAGTGCGGCTTCGTCGTGGTCGGCGAGGACTCGGGGTACGCCCCGGCGCGCGGCACCGAGGTCGAGGAGTACGTACTGGAGCTGCCCGCCGAGGGGTCTGACCAGGCAGACCGCTAGTCTCCCCGGGTGAACTGGCTGGAACTCGTCGGCTGGGCCGGCTCCGCGCTGCTGGTCTGGTCCCTGCTGCAGACCCGGATCCTGCGGCTGCGCGCGCTCAACCTGGTCGGCTGCCTCATCCTGATCGGCTACAACACCGCCGTGCAGGTCTGGCCGATGGTCGGGCTGAACGTCGTGCTCGCCGTGATCAACGTCTGGTACCTGCGCAAGCTGCTCGCCACCCGGCACGACGAGCAGACCTACCAGGTGGTCGAGGTGGGCACCGGCGACGCCTTCCTGGCCCACACGCTGCGGGTGCACGCCGCCGACATCGCCCGGTTCAACCCGGGCTTCCACTGGGACCCGGCCGCCGCCGACCGCTCGGCGTTCCTCGTGGTACGCGCCGACGAGGTGGTCGGCGTGATGCTCTCGCACGCCGAGCCGGGCGGGGTGGCCCAGATCGACCTGGACTACGTGACCCCGCCGTTCCGCGACTTCACGCCGGGGGAGTTCGTCTACCGGCGCAGCCGCCTGTTCACCGACCGGGGTTTCCGCCGGGTGGTCAGCCCGCCCGGCATGATCGCCCCCTACTACCACCGGCTCGGGTTCCGCCCCGAGGGCGGCGCGTACGTGCTCGACCTGCCCGTACCGGCCTGAACCGGGCTCCGGCGGGCGACGCCCGGGGCCGGTCATGATTCGGCGGCGGGCCCGCGGGGCAACACAGGGGCCACGCCGACCGGATCTGCCGGCCGGCGCGTCGGCCATCGGCCGATCCGGATCGGGCCGAGGGAGATAACCGGTCGTGCAGAGCTACTGGAGCCAGCTTGCCCTGGTCGGTGTGCTGGTGATCCTCAACGCGGCGTTCGCCGGCAGCGAGATGGCCCTGGTGTCCCTGCGTGACAGCCAGGTGCAGCGGCTGGAGCGCAGCGGCCGGGGCGGACGCACGCTCGCCCGCCTCGCGAAGGACCCGAACCGGTTCCTGGCGACCATCCAGATCGGCATCACGCTCGCCGGGTTCCTCGCCTCCGCCGCCGCGGCGGTCTCCCTGGCCAAGCCGCTCGTCCCGCTGCTGGGCGTCTTCGGCAACGCCGCCGAGACGGTCGCCATCGTCGCGGTCACGCTGGTGCTCACGTTCGTCACGCTCGTCTTCGGCGAGCTGGCGCCGAAGCGGATCGCGATGCAGTCGGCCGAACGGTGGGCGCTGCTGGTGGCCCGTCCGCTCGACGTGCTGTCCAGCATCACCCGGCCGGCCGTCTGGCTGCTGGGCGCGACCACCGACCTGGTGGTACGCCTGTTCGGCCTGGACCCGAAGGCCGAGCCGGACGAGATCGGCCCGGACGAGCTGCGCGACATCGTGGCCGGCAACCACGGCTTCACCAAGGAACAGCGCACGATCATCGCCGGTGCGGTGGAGATCGCCGACCGACAGTTGCGGGCTGTGCTCGTACCCCGGCTGCAGGTCTTCACGCTCGACAGCGGCACCACGGCGGAGGCCGCCCGGCTCGTCCTGGCGGCGACCGGCCATTCCCGGGCGCCGGTGGTGCGCCACGGCGGCCTGGACGAGGCGGTGGGCGTGATCCACCTGCGGGATCTGGTCGGCGTCCCGGACGACCGGCCGGTCGACGAGATCGCCCGTCCGCCGATGCTGCTGCCCGACTCGCTGCCGGTGGTCGACGCGCTGCGCCAGTTCAAGGCCGAACGCCAGCACATCGCGCTGGTGGTCGACGAGCGCGGCGCGGTCGACGGGATCGTGACGCTGGAGGACATCCTGGAGGAGATCGTCGGCGAGATCTACGACGAGACCGACCGGGACCTGCGCGCCGTGCGCACCGAGGCCGACGGCACGCTGGTGCTGCCCGGCACGTTCCCGGTGCACGACCTGACCGACCTCGGCGTGGAGCTGCCGAACCGGCCCGTGGGCGACTACACCACAGTCGCCGGGCTGGTGCTGATCTGCCTCGGGCACATCCCGACGGTGGCGGGGGAGCAGGTGACCGTGGACGGCTGGGAGCTGGCGGTGGCCGACGTCGACCAGCGGGCCATCACCGAGGTGCACGTCCGCCGCCGCGGCCGCCACGACGGCTCCCCGGACGGCGACATCACCGACGACGCCGCCGACCCGGCCGACACGCCGGAACTGGACGACGCCCGCCGCTGACCGGCGCCCGGCGCTCGCTCCACCGGCGCTCGGCTCAGCGGCGCTCGGCTCAGCGGGGCCGGCTCGGCGGGGCCGGCTCAGCGGCGCCCGGCGGGCGGGCCGAACGGGAAGCCGGGCACCGGCGGGAGCAGCTGCACCGCGTCGGCGGGCAGCTGACGGGTGCTCCGCCCGACCAGCCGGGCGATGATCCGCAGCAGCCACGGCCCGGACGGGTGCAGCTCCGGGCCGATCAGCCGGCTGATCACCCGGGTCCACCAGTGCCCGGCGACGATCACGTCGGTGATCCGCAGCCGGTCCGGCGGCCACCCGCCGCGCACCACCACGTCCACCACCCGGCCCAGCCGCCGCCCGTGCAGGTCGTACGCGGTGCGGCCGAGCAGCTCACCCGCTCGCACGGCCGGACCCCGGGATGCGCTCGATCAGGTGCCGGCGCAGCCACGCCTCCACCGGTGACGGCGGCAGGTCCGCCGCCGGGCAGCGCAGCCGCACCGCGCTGTCCACGCGGGCGACCTCGGCCAGCGGTACGCGCAACGGCGGCACCGGCGGGTCGTCGGTGAACCGGTCCGCCACCGCCACCAGCAACCGCCCGACCCGCCCGCCGATCCGCTCGCCGAGCGCGCCCTGCCCGGTGAGCAGGGCGTCCACGTACGGGAAGCCCTCGTCGTCGACCGCGAACGCGATGTCGTCGACGCGCCCGACCAGGAGTCCGTCCACGTCGACGATCTGCCGGTCGAGCAGCCGCTTGGCGAGCTGAACCCTCATCGCCCCATCCCCGTCATGATCGCCAGTGGGATCGCCGCCACCGAGGCCGCCACGATGAGCAGCAGGAACACCGCGCCGAACAGGTTCATCCACCGCCCGTTGACCCGGTCACCGAGGTACCCGCGGTCGTTGGCGACCACCAGGATCGGCAGGTACGTCAGCGGCAGCACCACCGCGCTCAGCACCAGCATGTACTCGGTCAGCCGCACCGGGTCCACAGTCGTCATCAGCATCACCACACCGAGCAGCAGACCGACGAGCAGCACGCTGTGGAACCGGGCCGCCTCCCGGGGGCGGACCCGTTTGCCCCACTGCCACCCGAAGTACTGCGCCGCCGCGTACGCCGCCGACAGCCCGGTCTCCAGCGCCGCGCCGAACGTCACCGCGAAGAACGCCAGCACCGCGGCGGCCAGGCCGGCGCCACCGAGCGCGGTCGCCACCGGCCGCGCCACCTCGTCCAGCGTGCTCAACGACGCCCCGGACGGGTGGTAGGCCACCGTCGCGACGGCGATCAGCGACAACGCCAGGAACCCGCCCACCGGGAAGCCGATCAGCACGTTCGAGCGGGCCCGCGCCAGGTCCGCCGCGCTCCACCGCTCCTCGACGCCGCCGGAGGAGAAGAAGAACACCTCGTACGGGCTCACAGTCGAGGCGAACAGCGCCACCGCCACGAACCAGTACAGCGGCCAGCCGTGTCCGGCCGAGCTGACCTGCCACACGCCCTGCCCGAGTTCCGGCCAGTCGGTCGGCAGCGCCACCAGCGCGACCGCGAACACCAGCAGCGACAGCCCGGCCAGCCCGAAGATCCGCTCCATCAGCTCGAACCGCAGCCGCCACAGCACCAGCCAGACGGCCAGCGCGGCGAGCGGCACCCAGAACAGGTGGCTCAGCCGCGTCGCCAGTTGCAGCGCCAGCGCCACTCCGCCCAACTCCGCGGCGAGCGTGACGACAGTGACCAGCCACGACGCGACCAGGTTGAGCAGCGCCACCCGCGGCCCGAGCCGCTCCCGGACCAGGTCGAACACCGCCCGTCCGCTCACCGCCGCGATCCGGCCGGCCATTTCCGCGTACGCGCAGATGCCGACCACCCCGACCAGCAGCACCCAGGTGTGGGCCATGCCGAACAGCGCGCCGGCCTGACTGGCCGCCACCAGGTCACCGATGTCGACGAAGCCGCCGACGGCCGACAGCACGCCGAGCGTGGCGGCGAACAGCTTCCTCACGTCGGGCCGGGAGCGGGCGTCCTCACCGAGGCGACGATATCGCCGTCAGCGCCCGGTTTCGGGCGAATGCGTCAGGCGGCGGTGAGGTTCTGCAGCCGCACCTGACCGCGGGCCACCAGCCGGCCGTCGGCGTCGGTGATCTCCACGAGCCAGAGCTGCTGGCTGCGGCCCCGGTGCACCGGCGTGCCGACAGCGGTCAGCTCGCCGTCACGCACCGCGCGCAGGAAGTCGGTCTGGTTCGACACCCCGACGACGTTGCCCTTGTCGCCCAGCCAGAGCGCGCCGCCGATGCTCGCCGCCGTCTCCACCACCGAGCAGTAGACGCCGCCGTGCTGGATCCCGTACGGCTGGTGCAGCTCCGGGCGCACCTTCCAGCGGATCACCACCCGGTCCCCGCTGACCTCGTCGAACGTCAGGCCCAGCAGGGCCACGAAGCCACCGGTCAGGTTCGGCATGTCCACCGCGGTTCCTCCTCGCGTTCGACGGGCGCCGCCAGCCTAGTCGCCGCCACGTCGGCAAACCCGGTACGGGCCGGGCCCGGGAATGGGGGAGAATCGGTGACCGTGACCGACAGCAACCTCCCGCAGGGGCGGGACTCCCTGACCGACGACCTGCTGTGGCGGGGCCTGATCCAGGACTCGACCGGCCTCGACGAACTGCGCGAGCTGCTCGACGGCGGGAGCACAACCTTCTACGTGGGCTTCGACCCCACCGCGCCGAGCCTGCACATCGGCAACCTGATGCAGGTCGTCATGGCCCGCCGGCTCCAGCAGGCCGGGCACCGGCCGCTGCTGCTGGTCGGTGGAGCCACCGGGCAGATCGGCGACCCGAAGGAGAGCGCGGAGCGGACGCTGAACCCGCCCGAGGTGATCGCCGGCTGGGTGGAGCGCATCCGCGAGCAGCTCTCGCCGTTCGTCACGTACTCCGGGGAGAACGCGGCGCAACTGGTCAACAACCTGGACTGGACCGGAGAGATGTCGGTGGTCGAGTTCCTCCGGGACGTCGGCAAGCACTTCCCGGTGAACAAGATGCTCGCCCGCGAGGTGGTCAAGGCGCGGCTGGAGACGGGCATCAGCTACACCGAGTTCAGCTACCAGCTGCTGCAGGCCAACGACTACTTCGAGCTGCACCGCCGGCACGGCTGCCGGCTCCAGTACGGCGGCTCCGACCAGTGGGGCAACATCACCGCCGGGGTGGACTACATCCGGCGGCGCGGCGCCGGGCCGGTCGAGGCGTTCACCACGCCGCTGGTGACGAAGGCCGACGGCACCAAGTTCGGCAAGAGCGAGACCGGCACGGTCTGGCTCGACCCGCAGATGACCAGCCCGTACGCGTTCTACCAGTTCTGGGTCAACGCCGACGACCGCGACGTCAGCCGCTACCTGCGCTACTTCAGCTTCCGCTCCCGCGAGGAGCTGGAGGAACTGGAGAAGGCCACCGCGGAACGTCCGCAGGCGCGCCTGGCCCAGCGGGCGCTCGCCGAGGAGCTGACCACGCTCGTGCACGGCGAGCGGGAGATGGCCCAGGCGGTGGCTGCGAGCCAGGCGCTGTTCGGCCGCGGCTCGCTCGACGAGCTGTCCCCGGAGACGCTGCGCGCCGCGCTGACCGAGGCCGGCCTGGTGCACCTCGACGAGCTGCCGGACGTGGCCGGCCTGCTCAAGGAGTCGGGCCTGGTGCCGAGCATGAAGGAGGCCCGGCGGGTGATCGCCGAGGGCGGCGCGTACGTCAACAACACCCGGATCTCCGAGGTGGACGCGACCGTCTCGGCGGACGACCTGCTGCACGGCCGGTACCTCGTGCTGCGCCGGGGGAAGCGCTCGTTCGCCGGCGTCGAGCTGCGCGGATAGTCGCCCGTCGACTGTGTGACGCGGGACGCGCCCAGCGGATTTGACGATCACTCCGCTGGGCGCGTAACTTTCTCTCTGCCAGCGCGGAACGGACGAAACAGGGCGAAAGACCTGGAAGGCCGGAGCGCAGGACCTGAGAACCGGGTGGTGCCCCGGATTCGCCGGGAGGCGGATTTGGCGAGGCGGAACCGACCGGGTAAGGTTGTCGGCCGGTAGGGAAACGGGCGAGCCAGTGGGAAACCGCGGGCGGCCGTCCTGCCGAATTCCTCGGAACGACCGGCGGAAGCCGGCTGAATCGGGGTGCCCGGTAAAAGGGTGATGCACGACGAACTGGGAAACACCGGTTTGACACGGCAGAAACCACCGGGTAACGTAGTAAAAGTGCCCGCTGCGAGAGCGGCGGGTGAGCGAACGAAATACCCCAAGCGGGGTTCCACGGTGTGGGGCTTCTGGTTGGTGTGTGGTTGTTCTTTGAGAACTCAACAGGGTGCTTGTAAAGCCAGTGCCAATTGTTTTATACCCCGGACTGGTGGCTGTTCTTTTTGAGGATGGTTGCTGGTTGGGATTCC